>JBFWXZ010000103.1:0-11066 GCA_050186955.1 Flavobacteriaceae bacterium | reverse complement strand
ACTATCAAGGGGAAATTACGGAAACCATCAATTTCCGTTATATAGCGCACAGGGGAGTGAGGCATGGTCGCAGGCACCGTTCGCGAGCCGTCCGCAAACGGCCTGATCGCAGCGAGGAGCCTGAGCAAGAGCTTCAGCGCCGTCCAGGTGCTCGAGAATGTCGACCTCACCGTCAGCGAAGGCGAGGTGGTCTGCGTGATCGGCCCCTCCGGCTCCGGCAAGACCACCCTCCTGCGCTGCTTCGCCCTTCTCGAGAAGCCCACCGACGGCACCGTGACGCTGCGCGACAGGGTCATCGCCTCCCCCGCGCCGTCGTCGGACATCCGCCAGAATGCCAAGGCGGCGCGCGGCGACATCGGCATGGTGTTCCAGCACTTCAACCTGTGGCCGCACTTCACGGTGATGCAGAACATCATCGAGGCGCCGATGCGGGTGAAGGGCGAATCCAAGGCCGCCGCCGAGGAGAACGCCGCCCGCCTCCTCGACAAGGTCGGCCTTTCCGACAAGCGCGACCAGTATCCCACGCGGCTTTCCGGCGGCCAGCAGCAGCGTGTCGCCATCGCCCGGGCGCTGGCCATGAAGCCGAGCGTCATGCTGTTCGACGAGGCGACCTCGGCCCTCGATCCCGAGCTGAAGCACGAGGTGCTGCTGGTCATGCGCAGCCTCGCCGAGGAAGGCATGACCATGCTCGTCGTTACCCACGAGATGGGCTTCGCGCGCAATGTCGGCTCGCGCGTCGTGTTCATGGATCAGGGCAGGATCGTGGAGGACGCCGAGCCGGCCATCTTCTTCACCAACGCCCGCACCGACCGCGCGCAGCGGTTCCTGCGCCAGATGGAAGATTAATCCAGCCGAGAACGGAACAAGCCATGGGTATCATCGCCAAATCTCTCGCCACAGTAGTCGTTTCGTTCGCCGCGGCGGCAGCCGCCCTGTCGCCGGCCGCCGCCCAGCAGACGAACTCGCATCTCTACGAGGTCACCAAGGCCGGCAAGCTGCGCGTCTGCCAGTATCCACTCTACTACTCGATCTCCTTCCGCAATCCCGCGACCGGCGAGATCGAGGGCATCGACGCCGACCTCGCCAAGGAACTGGCCAAGGAGCTCGGCACCGAGCTCGAGATCGTCGAGTCGAGCTTCGGGACCTTCATCGCCGATCTCCAGGCCAACAAGTGCGACATCGGCATGTTCGGCATCGGCGCGACGCTGAAGCGCGCCCAGGCCGTCGACTTCACCCAGCCCTATCTGGTCTCCGGCCTCTACGCCGTCACCCGCCAGGACAGCCCGGTGAAGAGCTGGGGCGACATCGACCAGCCGGGCCGTCGCGTCGCCGTGTCGCTCGGCAGCTATATCGAGCCCTTCATGCGCGATTACCTGAAGCAGGCCGAGCTCGTCGTCGTCGCGCCGCCGGCCACCCGCGAGGCCGAGCTGGTCGCCAACCGCGTCGACGTCATCATGACCGACTTCCCGACCGCGGTTAAGGTCACCGACGAGTTCGACTGGGCCCGCTCGATCGAGCCGGACGAGAAGCTGCTGCTGACGCCCTATGCCTATGTCGTGCCGCAGGGCGACCAGATCTGGCTGAACTACGTCAACCTGTTCATCGACACGATCAAGCGCGACGGCCGTCTCGCCGCCTTCGCCGAGAAGAACAAGCTCGGCCCGATCGTCGCGCCGTAAGGCCCCTTGCCGAGAAGTGGCGGTCTGCTGAAGCCGTAGATGGGAGAATTCGATGGGTGGGTATCAGTTTCGCTGGGACGTGATCCCGCAGAATCTCGACTTTCTCCTGAGCGGCCTTCAGCAGACGCTGCTCATCTCCGCGATCACCCTGTGCCTGGCGATGCTCGGCGGGCTGCTGATCGCGGTCATGGACATGTCGCGCTTCGCGCCGCTGCGCTTCCTGGCGCTCGCGGTCGGCGAGATCATCCGCAACACCCCGATCCTGGTGCAGTTGCTGTGGATCTACTACGTGCTGCCGGTGGTGATGGGCATCAACCTCGATGCCTGGACCGCGCTCATCACCGGCCTCAGCATCTACTCCTCCGCCTTCATCGCCGAGGCCTATCGGGCCGGCATCCAGGCGGTGCCCAAGGGCCATCGCGAGGCGGCGCAGGTTCTGGGGCTCTCCCCCACCCAGACCTTCGTCCGCATCGTGCTGCCCCAGGCCATCCAGTTCACCCTGCCGCCGCTGGCCGCCAATTTCGTCCAGCTCATCAAATATTCCTCGCTCGGCGCGGTCATCTCCGTCGGCGAGATCACGCGCCGCGGCATGGAGCTGTCCTCGTCGATCTTCCGCCCGCTCGAGGTCTTCACCTTCATCGCCGTCGTCTATTTCCTGATCTGCTGGCCGCTGGCCATGGGCATCCGCCTGTGGGAGCGCAAACTCTCCTCCCGCTAGGGCGCGAGACGTAAGCGCGCCCACGCGCGGGGCCCGGCCGCACCGGTCGGGCCCTCCCCGCCCTGCGGACGCGATGCCGACGAAATCCTGTCACCGAGGCTTCCTTCATGACCGCCACCCACAAGCTCGCCGCCGAAGAACTCTACGAAACGCCGCCGACCTTCATGGGCGTGCCGTTCCGCACTGACGCCACCGGCGCCGGCGCGGCCATTCTCGGCTGCCCGTTCGACTGCGGCACCCACAAGTTCCGCATCGGCGCCCGCCAGGGGCCGGCGGCGATCCGCGCCCAGTCGGGCCTCATACGGCGCTTCGAGTCCGAGGTAGCCGATTGCGACGTTCTCGCCGAGCTGGGCGTCGTCGATGCCGGCGACGTGCTCCTCACCCCCTCACGCGCCGAGGAAGCCTTCCCGCTGATCGAGGAGGCGGCCTACCGGATCGCCGCCGCCGGCGCGGTGCCGGTCGGCTTCGGCGGCGACGGCAGCGTGTCGCTGCCGCTGGTGCGCGCCGCCGCGCGGGTCCATCCCGGCCTGACCGTGCTTCACATCGACAGCCACTCCGACGCCCACCCGATCGACCCCGTCCACCGCTACGACGCGGCGACGCAATTCACCCACGCGGCGCAGGAACAGCGGGTGCTGGCCAGCGCCTCGTGGCATATCGGCCTGCGCGGCTCGACGGTGCGGCCGGGCGTTTTCAAGCACACGCGCGATCTCGGCTACAACATCATGTCGATGACCGAGCTGCAGAACCGCGGCCTGCAGGGCGCAGTCGAGGAGCTTCGCAAGACCCTCGAGGGCCGCCCGGTCTACCTCTCCTGGGACATGGACGTCTTCGATCCCTCCTGCGCCCCCGGCGTCTGCACCCCGGTATGGGGCGGGCTTTCGGCGCGCGAGGGCATCTCGCTGCTGCGCATGCTCGACGGGCTCGACATCGTCGGCGCCGACGTCAACACGGTCAGCCCGCCGCAGGACATCAACGGCATGACCGCCTTCCTCGCCGCCGCCGTGACCTACGAGATGCTGATGCTCATCTGGCGGCGCAAGGCGGGCTCGCGCGCATGAGCGGGGACCGTATCGCACGGCTGACGGCGACCACGCGGGCGCTGGTGCGCACCGACAGCCAGACGCCGCCGAGCGACACCGCCGCGGTCACCGCCATCGCCGAGGACCTGCTCGGGAAAATTCCCGGCGTCACGCTGCACCGCTATGTCAGCGAGGCGCCGGTGGTGAACCTCGTCGCGGTCCTCGACGGCGGGTTGCCCGGCCCCCGCACCATCCTCAGCGGCCATACCGACACCTATCCGGTGGGCGATCCCCGGACATGGACGTTCGAGCCGCTCGGCGGCGAGATCGCCGACGGCTTCATCCACGGCCGCGGCGCCGCCGACATGAAGGGCGGCGTGGCGGTGCTGATGGAGATCGTCAGCGACTGGTCGGCGCGGCGTCCCTTCGCCGGCAGCCTCGTGCTGGCGCTCGCCGGCGACGAGGAACGCATGGGCGAGCTCGGCACGCAATGGCTGATCGATCACGCGCCCGAGATCCACGGCGACGGCGTGCTGGTCGCCGATGTCGGCGGCCCGGCGGTCGTCAGGCTCGGCGAGAAGGGCATGCTGTGGCTCGATATCCGCGCCAAGGGGAAGCAAGCCCACAGCGCCCATGTCTATGCCGGGATAAACGCCGCCGACCGGCTGGTCGACGCCCTGGTCGCGCTGCGCGAGGTGGAAAAGCTGGCCCCGACGCCGCCCGACGACGCCCGCGAGGTGATGGCGGCCGCCCGCGCCTCGGGCGAGCCGGAGGCGCTGCGCGAGACGATGGAGCGCGTCACCGTCAGCCCCGGGCTTGTCGGCGCCGGCACCTCGCCCAACCTGGTGCCGGCCAGCGCCGCTGCTTCGGTCGACATCCGCATTCCGCTTGGCCTCTCGACGGCCGAGGTCGAGGCGGAGATCGCCGCGCGGCTCGACGGCCGCGAGGGGGTGACATGGACGATCACCCGCCGCTACGAGCCGAGCTGGACGGCATCGACGACGAAGCTGGCCGTCGCCAGCCTCGCCGGCGCACGGAAAATCTGTGGCGACGCCGCCCTGTTCGACAGCCGCATCGGCGGCTCCGACGCCCGCCTGTGGCGGCGCGGCGGCTACCCCTGCGTCGTCGTCGGCCTCACGCCGCGCAATCTCGGCGCGCCCGACGAAGCCTGCTCCATCGACGAGTTGGTGGAGCTCCATGCGGTCTACGACGCCATCCTCGGCGAACTGCATGCGGCGCCCGCCGGGTAGATTCACCGACGCCGCCCGCATGAGACGCCGTCGCGAGGCGGATGGTGCGGGCGGCCGGGATCGAACCGGCATGGAGAAACCTCCGAGGGATTTTAAGTCCCTTGCGTCTACCAATTCCGCCACGCCCGCAGCTTGAACGGCAGAGCCGGAATGGACCGGATCGCCCTTCGAGGTCAATCGCCGCTTCGCTGACCATTCCGCCGTCCTTGAGCTTGCCCGCGGCGGCGGCGGCAATCACTATGGCGCCCGCCGCCGGCGCTGAATCGCCATGCCAACACCCACCCGCAGGTTCGCGTGAAGACTCGCAAATCCCTTTCCGTCGACGCCGCGCTGTCGCGCGCGAAATCGCTGCTGAAGCGCGGTGACGCCGAGGGCGCGCGGACGCTCTACAACGACGTCCTCGAACGCTTCCCGGGAAACCGCCGCGTGCAGGAGGCGCTCGCTTCGCTCGGCGCCGGCGCCGGCGGCACCCGCGTCGCCTCGCCGGGGTTGACGCGCGAGGAATTCGACCGCGTCGTCGCCCTCCTCCAGCGCGGCGACGCGAAGGCGGCGCGCGAGAGCGCCGCGGCGCTGCTGTCGCGCTATCCCGCCTTTCCGCCGCTGCTCAATCTCGCCGGCGGCATCGAGGCGACGCTCGGCAACCATGAGCAGGCAGCCGGGCACTATCGCCGCGCGCTCGCCGCCGATGCGGGTTTCGGCGACGCCCACAACAATCTCGCCGCCGCACTGCTCGAGCTCGGCGACGTCGCCGGCGCGCTCCGCCATGCCGCCGAGGCCGTTCGGATCGCCCCGGCCAATCCGGCGGCACGGGTCAATCTCGGCAACGCCCGGCTCCGCGCGCAGGACTACGCCGACGCCACGGCCGCCTATGAGGAGGCGCTGCGGCTGCAGCCCGCCCATCCCGACGCCCACAGCAATCTGGCGAGCGCCCTCATCTTCCTCAACCGCCCCGGCGACGCGGTGGTCCACGCCCGCGAGGCGATCCGGCTGCGCCCGGGCTTCGTTGAGGCCAATCTGCATCTCGGGGAAGCCCTGACGGCGGTCGGCGAATACGGCGAGGCGGAGGCCGCCTTCCGCGCCGCCCTCGCCGCCCGCCCCGAGTACCGCCGGGCACTGGCCGGGCTGGCGGTGGCGATGCGCCGGGCCGGACGCTACGACGAGGCCATCGCAACCTTCGAGGAGACGTTGCGCCTGCGGCCCGACGCGATCCTGGCGCGGCTGCATCTCGGCGAGATCAAGCGCGACCTCGGTCGCGAGGCGGAAGCCGAGGAACTGTTCCGCGAGGTCCTCGACCGCGAGCCCGGCAACGCGCTCGCCTTCTTCAACCTGTCCTTCATGAAGAAGCTCAAGGCCGACGATCCGCTGCTGGCGGCGATGGAAAGCACGCTTGCGGGCGGCGAAGAAACCTATGACGACGAGGAGCGGGTAACGATCGGTTTTGCGCTCGCCAAGGTCTATGAGGACGGCGGGCGCGACGACGAGGCCTTCGAGCAATACGCCGCGGCGAACCGCCTCAAGCGCGCGACGCTGCGCTACGATGTCGAAAGCTTCCGGCACGTCGCCGACCGCATCCGCGAAACCTTCGCCGCGGCACCCGATCCGGCACCCGCCGCGCTGTCGGGCGAGAAGCCGCGCCCGGTTTTCATCGTCGGCATGCCGCGTTCCGGGACGACGCTCGTCGAGCAGATCCTCGCCAGCCATTCGGCGGTGTTCGGCGGCGACGAATTGCAGCTTCTAGGTCCCATCTGCGAGCCCGACTTCGTGCGCGGCCCGGTGCCCGCTTCCCGCTACGCCGACCCGCATTGGCTGGAGACGGTGCGCGGCCGCTATCTCGAGGGATTGCGCAAGGTCGACGCCGACCATGCCGTCGTCACCGACAAGATGCCGTTCAACTATCTGTGGATCGGCGCCATCCTCGCGGCGATGCCGGAAGCGCGCATCATCCATCTGCGGCGCGATCCCGTCGCCGTGTGCTGGTCCAACTACCGGACCCGCTTCGCCGGCGACAACATCTGGTTCTCGTGGGATCTCGCCGACCTCGCCGACTACTACCGCATCTATCATCAGACGATGGCCTTCATGCGCCAGCGCTATCCCGGCCGCTTCCTCGACCTCGACTACGAGGCGCTGACCGAGAACCCGGAGGAGGAGGCTCGCCGCCTCGTCGCCTATTGCGGGCTCGACTGGGAGCCCGCCTGCCTCGACTTCCACAAGACCGAACGGGCGGTGAAGACGGCGAGCGTCCATCAGGTGCGGCAGGGCATCTACAAGGGCAGCTCGAAATCGTGGAAGCGCTTCGAGAAGCACCTCGCGCCGCTGATCGAACGCCTCGGCGACCTCGTGGATTCCGACTGATACGGGTAAACGGGCGCCGCCCCTTACATATTCCGTAACGTAAATCATAAGCTGACGTTGAGGAAGACAAATACTTCCGAAACAAAATCCCGGCCTATTCTGGTAACTTCTCGCTTTTATTGCCCCGAAACCCCCTCCTTAAGGCTTTTTCAATCACAGGTATCGATCCTTGAGGCGGGTCGGTCTTGGGGGATCTTCAATGTCGAAATGGTCGTTATCGCTCCTGCGCGGCGCGGGCGCGTCGTCGCAGCGGCAATCGCTCCTTGCGGCGATCGACAAGTCGCAGGCGGTTATCGAGTTCAAGCTGGACGGGACGATCGCCCGCGCCAACGCGAACCTCCTCGACGCCATGGGTTATTCGGCGGAGGAGATCGTCGGCAAGCATCACCGGATGTTCGTCGATCCGGCCTATGCGGAAAGCCGCGACTACGAGGAATTCTGGGCGAAGCTGGGCAAGGGCGAGTTCCAGGCCGGCGAATTCAAGCGCCTCGGCAAGGGCGGCCGCGCGGTATGGATCCAGGCTTCCTACAACCCGATCCTCGATTCCGCCGGAAAGCCCTACAAGGTGGTCAAGTTCGCGACCGACGTCACCGAGCAGGTCATGCGCAACGCCGACTACCAGGGCCAGATCGACGCCATCGGCAAGTCCCAGGCGGTCATCCAGTTCGAGCTCGACGGCACCATCATCACCGCGAACGAGAACTTCCTCGCGACCGTCGGCTATTCGCTGGACGAGGTCGCCGGCAAACACCACAGCATGTTCGTGCAGCCCGACTACGCGGAAAGCGCCGAGTACCGCGGCTTCTGGGAGGATTTGCGCGCCGGCAACTATCAGGCGGCGGAATATTGCCGCGTCGGCAAGGGCGGCCGGGAAATCTGGATACAGGCGTCCTACAATCCGATCTTCGACCCGACCGGAAAGCCCTTCAAGGTCGTGAAATACGCGACCGACGTCACCAAAAAGGTCTTCGCCCGCCGCGAGGCCGAGCGCGTCGGCGTCCTCGTCGACGAGAACCTGTCGCGCATCCTCGCCAGCGTGCGCGGCGCCGACGACCGCTCGCAGGTCGCCGCCGGCGCCTCGGACCAGACGCTGGGCACCGTCCAGGCCGTCGCCGCCGCCAGCGAGGAGTTCCAGTCGACCTCGCAGGAAATCGCCCAGAACATGTCGACCTCGCGCCTCGAGGCGGAAAAGGCCATGGCCGAAACCGAGGCGACCGACCAGTCGACGCAGCGCCTGAGCAAGGCGGCGGAATCGATGGTCAACATCGTCGAGGTCATCCAGGACATCGCCAGCCAGATCAACCTGCTCGCCCTCAACGCGACCATCGAGTCGGCGCGCGCCGGCGAGGCCGGCAAGGGCTTCGCGGTCGTCGCCCAGGAGGTCAAGGCGCTGGCCAACCAGGTCGCCGGCGCCACGGTGAAGATCCGCGACGAGATCGGCGACGTGCAGGAGATCGCCAACGAGGTGGTCGAGCGCCTGCTGACGATCCGCCGTGCCGTCGAGTCCGTCGAGATGAGCGTCTCGGGCGTCGCCGCCGCGGTCGAGGAGCAGACCGCCTCGACCACCGAGATTTCCGGCAACATGCAGCGCGCCACCGATGCGGTGGACAACATCAACTCCAGCCTCTCCGGCATCGCCGAGGCGATCCGCGAGGCCAGCCGTTTCGCCGAGGAGGGAACGCAGCTCTACCGCACGCTGCGCGAACAGCAGGTCGCCTGATCAGCCGGCACCGCCGGAGATCGGCGGCTGGAAGCTCAGTCCCATGTCCCACGGGAAGTAGATCCAGGTATCCTGGCTGACCTCGGTGACGAAGGTATCGACCAGCGGTCTGCCCATCGGCTTGGCGTAGACGGCGGCGAAATGCGCCTTCGGCAGCATGTCGCGCACCACCTTCGCCGTCTTGCCGGTGTCGGTGAGGTCGTCCACGATCAGGACGCCCTTGCCGCCCTCCCCGCCATAGCGGGCGACCTCCTCGTTGACCGGCTTGAGCACCCGCATTTCGCCCTGGGTGTCGTATTCGTGATAGGAGGCGACGCACACCGTCTCGATGATCCTGACGCCCAGCTCGCGCGCCACGATGGCCGCCGGCACCAGGCCGCCGCGGGTGATGCAGACGATCGCCTCGAAGGGGCCGGCGCCGGCGAGCCGCCACGCCAGCGCCCGCGCGTCCCGATGGAACTGCTCCCAGGATACCGGGAAAGCCCTGTCCTGCTCCGCCGTCATGCCGCCCCCCTTCCCGTCTCTCCCAGCGCCGCCAGGAACGCCGCCTTCGCCGCCGCGATGCGCGCCGGATCATGCGCGCGCATCACCACCTCGACGCTGAAGCGGCCGTCGCTGTACTGCGGATAGCTGCCCATCATCACGTCGGAGAATTCCTTCTGCGCCGCGCCCAGCGGCTCGGCTATGTCGCCTTCCTTGCGGTCGAGGCGGATCGTCTCGGAATGCAGCTTGCGGCCAGTCCGGAAGTCCCTCGCGGCGACGTCCAGCATCGCCTGCATGATCTTCGGGACGCCCGCCATCACCACCACATTGCCGATCCGGAACCCCGGCGCGCCGCTGACGCTGTTGGCGACGAGGCTCGCGCCGTCGGGGATGCGCGCCATGCGCAGCCGCGCCTCGTTCAAATTCTCCTTGCCGACGCGCTCCTCGAGGATGCGCACCGCCTCGGGGTGATGCGCGATGGAGACGCCGAACGCCCTGGCCACCGCGTCGGCGGTGATGTCGTCATGCGTCGGCCCGATGCCGCCGGTCGTCAGCACGTAGGTGTATTTCGCCCGCAGCGCGTTCAGCGCGGCGACGATCTCGTCCTCGATGTCGGGCACGACCCTCGCCTCGGCGAGGCGGATGCCAATCGCCGTCAGATAGTCGGCGATGTAGCCGATATTGATGTCCTTGGTGCGCCCGGACAGGATCTCGTCGCCGATCACCAGGACCGCCGCCGTCACTTCCGCTGATTGCTCGTCGCTCATGACCGTCTCCGAAAGGCATGAGACGGGATAAACCACCCCGCGCCCGCCCGGCAAGAAGCGGCTTTGCCACGGGCCGCCGGCGGTGGAAAGATCGTCGCCCATGCGATTCGAGACTCCCCTTGCGGAAGGCCGGTTCCTGCGCCGCTACAAGCGCTTTTTCGCCGACATCGCCCTGCCCGATGGCCGCGAGATCGTCGCCCATTGCCCCAATCCCGGCCGGATGACGGGCATCGACACGCCCGGCGCGCGCGCCTTCGTCTCGCCGTCGACGAACCCGAAGCGCCGGCTGCAATGGACGCTGGAGATACTGGAGGCCGACAATGGCGGCGGCCCGGTGCTCGTCGGCGCCAACACCAACCGCGCCAACGGCCTCGCCGCCGAGGCGATCGCCGCCGGCGGCGTGCCGGCGCTCGCCGGCTATTCCTCGCTTCGCCGCGAGGTCGCCTATGGCCGCGCCAGCCGCATCGACTTCCTGCTCGAGAATGCGGGACGCCCGCCCTGCTATGTCGAGGTCAAGAACGTGCATCTGGCGCGTCGCTCGCCGCTCGCCGAGTTTCCCGACTGCCCGACCGCCAGAGGCGCCAAGCATCTGGATGAGCTCGCGGAGATGGCCCGCGCCGGCGCGCGCGCCGTCGTCCTGTTCGTCGTGCAGCGCGCCGACATCGACCGCTTCGCGCTCGCCCGCGACATCGACCCCGCTCTGGCCGCGGGCTTCGACCGGGCGCTCGACGCCGGCGTCGAGGCGCATGCGCTGCGCGCCGTGGTGACGCCGCGCGAAATCGTCCCCGACGCCATGGTCCCGGTCCTCGACGCCACCGGCGAGCCGATCTTGTCTCACCGCCGGGGGCATGTAAAAACTTCGGGAAATGCCTTAATAGTCAAGCCAAACGTTCAACAATCGGTTCCTACCGGATCGAAATCCATGTGTTACGTCGACGCGGCGACAGCCCCCGAGCGCAATACAGGCCAGATCAGGCTTCACGACGCGGAAGCTTTCGCCAGGATGCGCGCCGCCGGCAATCTCGTCGCGCGCGCCCTCGACATGCTGGCCGCCGAGGTCGAGCCCGGCGTC
>JBFWXZ010000102.1:0-11209 GCA_050186955.1 Flavobacteriaceae bacterium | reverse complement strand
CGCCAATTCCATCACGCTGACGACGGCGATGGCGGTAGTCACCATGAGCGGCTGGCTGATCTTCCTCGGAACGCCCTGAATCCGAAGGCCCTAGGAAAGGCCGACGAGGCGGCGGATGTCGGCCGGCGTCGCGCCGTTGGCGCGCAGGCTGCGCAGCGCCGTCGAGGCGAGGCTCTTCGACAGCTTGCGGCCCTCCGCGTCGAGGATCAGGCGGTGATGCGAATAGCGCGGCGGGGCGAAACCGAGCAGTTCCTGCAGCACCCGGTGCACGTCGGTCGAGGCGAGGAGGTCCATGCCGCGCAGCACGTGGGTGATGCCCTGCAGATGGTCGTCGACGACGACGGCGAGATGATAGCTGGTCGGCGTGTCCTTGCGCTGGATCACCACGTCGCCCCAGCGGGCGGGCTCGGCGACGATCTCGCGGCTTTCGCCGGTCTGCGGATCGGTTTCCGAAAAGCGCGGCATTTTATCCAATTCGGCAAGACATGCGGCCATGTCGAGGCGCATGGCGCGGGCACCGCCGTCGCCGGCCGGCGAAGCGCGTTCAGTGTCGTCGCGCGGCCGGCAGGTGCCGGGATAGAGCGGGGCGCCGTCGGGGTCTCTCGCCGTCGAGGCGGCGGCGATCTCCTGTCGGGTGCAGCAGCAGGGATAGAGCAGGCCGCGGGCCTCCAGCCGGGCGGCGGCGGCGATGTAGTCGGCCATGTGGTCGGACTGCCCGCGCACCGGCTCCTCCCACTCGATGCCCAGCCAGGCGAGGTCCTCGAGGATCGCCGCGACGAGGTCCTCGCGGCTGCGTGCCGGGTCGATGTCCTCGATGCGCAGCAGCAAGCGGCCGCCGGCCGCCTGCGCGGCGCGTTGGTTGAGCAGCGCCGACAGCGCATGGCCGAGATGCAGATGGCCGTTCGGGCTGGGGGCGAATCGGAAAACGGGTTGCGTCATCTGAGCTCTTGCGGCGAAGTCGCCTAAAGCGAAGTACAGCGAATAGCGACCTACAGGGGATGCGCCCGGCATGGAAGACAGGCTCGACACCCAGGAGGATTTCGCGGCCGCCGTCGAGGCGCTGTCGGCGACCTGCCCGGTCATGGCCGATGTCGTGGCGCTGACCGGCGTGCCGCAGATCAGGCGGCGCGAGCCGGGCTTCAACGGGCTGCTGCGCATCGTCGTCGGCCAGCAGCTCTCGATCCACGCGGCGGCGGCGATCTTCCGTCGCCTGGAGGCCGGCGGTTGCCTGACGCCGGAGGCCTTCGCGGAAGGCGACCACGCGGTGCTGCGCGGCTGCGGCCTGTCGGGACCGAAGATCCGCACCCTGGTCGCGGCGTCGCAGGCGGTGCTGGAGGGGCGGCTGTCGATCGAGACGCTGGACGTCACCGATCGGGCGCTGGTGCACGACCAGCTCACCGCGGTGACCGGCATCGGGCCGTGGACGGCCGACATCTTCCTGCTGTTCTGCCTCGGTCATCCCGATGTCTGGCCGGCCGGCGACATCGCGCTGCAGGCCGCCGTCGGCATGGCCCACGGGCTCGGCGGGCGGCCCTCCGCCGACGAGGCGGCGGCGATCGCGGCGCGCTGGTCGCCGTGGCGAAGCAGCGCCGCGCAGCTCATGTGGGCCTATTACGGCAAGGTGCTGAACCGCAAGGCGCTGCCGGCGTGACCGGCGATTTTTAGCCGCTTCACAAGGCTGTCACAGGGCCTATACTAGATGATGTGAGTGCGTCGCGAGGGCGACGCCCCATCTGGGTGCGGCTGCCCCGGCAGGCAGGCCGCTTCCGTGCGGAAGGCTTGAGGGAGGTAAGCACTGTGACGGTTCACGTCACGCCGGAATCGTGTCCCGCGCTGGTGCTGAATGCGGACTTCCGGCCCCTGAGCTACTTCCCCCTTTCGATCTGGCCGTGGCAGGAAGTCGTCAAGGCCGTCTTCCTCGACCGCGTCAACATCGTCTCCGAATACGAGAAATGCGTGCACAGCCCGTCCTTCGAGATGCGGCTGCCGAGCGTGGTGTCGCTGAAGACCTATGTGAAGCCGGCGCGCCATCCCGCCTTCACCCGGTTCAACGTCTTCCTGCGCGACCGCTTCGAGTGCCAGTACTGCGGCAGCGACGACGACCTGACCTTCGATCACCTGATCCCGCGCAGCCATGGCGGCAAGACGACGTGGGAGAACGTCGTCACCGCCTGCGCGCCGTGCAACCTGGCGAAGGGCGGGCACCTGCCGAGGCATATCGGCATGTGGCCGCGGCAGACGCCGTTCCGCCCGACGGTGCACGACCTCAATTCGAACGGGCGGCTGTTCCCGCCCAACTACCTGCACGAAAGCTGGCTCGACTTCCTCTACTGGGACGTCGAGCTGGAGCCGTAGGCCCCGCGCGCGGCGAGCGCCGCCAGCGCCAGCGAGATCAGCACGTTCCAGCCCGCCAGCGACAGGCCGAGGAAGCGCCACGCCGCCTCGTCGCAACGGATCACCGTGGTCTCGTTCAGTGAATCGAGGACGCTGCCCGACTGGTTCAGGAAGTCGGCGCCGCCGGAGCAGTCCGAGGGGCCGGCCCACCATTTCCACTCGACGCCGGAATGATAGACCGCGATGCCGGCGCCAATCAGCATGGCGAGGACGAACAGCGTCAGCAACAGCCGCGACAGGCGCGGCGTGGCGCCGGCGAGCAGCGCCGCGAGAACGGCGACGGGGATCCCCGCATAGTAGGGGATGCGCTGGGTCAGGCAGAGCGGGCAGGGCTTCAGCCCGAAGCCGTGCTCGAAGACGAGGGCGCCGAGGATCGTCGCCGTCGCCGCGAGCGCGACGAGGATGGCGGCGGATTTCGGCGTCACGGGTGGCGTCATGATGGGCGGCTCACAGATATTTCACGGCGGCGAATCCGCCGACCAGCAGGACCACGAAAACGGTGAAAACGAGGCCGAGGCGCTTCTCGATGAAGGCGCGCACCGGCGGGCCGACGAAATAGAGCAGCGCGGCGACGCAGAAGAAGCGCAGGCCGCGCGCCAGCACGCTGGCGGCCATGAAGACGGGAAGCGGCAGGCCGGTGGCGCCGCTGGCGATGGTGATCACCTTGTAGGGGAAGGGCGTCACCCCGGCGAAGAGGACGATCCAGGCGCCCCACTCGTTGTAGCGCTCGGCGAAGCTGGCGAAGGCCGGCCCGTAGCCGTAGAGGTCGATGATGGGCTGGGCGAGCGTCTCGAACAGCAGCCAGCCGATCAGATAGCCGGCGAAGCCGCCGGCGACCGAGGCGAGGGTGGCGATGCCGGCATACCACCAGGCGCGCTCGCGGCGCGCCAGCACCATCGGTATCAGCAGGATGTCGGGGGGGATCGGGAAGATGCTGCTCTCGGCGAACGACACCGCCGCCAGCCCCACCGTCGCATGGCGGTGTCCGGCGATCTCCATCGTGCGGTCGTAGAGGCGGCGCAGCATTGCCGGGTTGCTGTAGCCGGTCGCCGCGGGCAAGTCCATCGCGGCGGAGGGCGCAAAAAAGCGGAGGGGAGGCGCCGGGCCTCCCTGCCGTCCGCGGGGGCATGCTGGACGGCAGGGAATTCGCTCGACGCCTCCCCACGCGGAGGTCAGGCGATGAAGATCCGATCAGTTATCGCCGTCGCCGCGTTTCTCGTCCCGGTCGTGGCCGCGCGGGCCGCGCTCGCCGTGCCGCCAGTGGTGGCGCGAGTGGCGGTCCTGGATCGACAGGGCGCCGTCGTCATCGCGGTCCATACGCTCGACCATGCGGGCGAAGGGCTCGGTGTATTCCTCGAGCGTGATGCCGGCGTCGCCATCCGGATCCAGCCGCTGGAAGGCGCGGACGGTCATCGGACGGGTTACTTCCCGCAGCAGGTTGTCGAACTCGTCGAGCGACAGCTTGCCGTCGCCATTGGCGTCAAACTTGGCGAAGCGGTCGGCGCGGGCCTTGTCGATCTCGGCCTGGGTGAGCTTGCCGTCCTTGTCGGCGTCGGCCTCCTTGAAGAACTCGGTCATCATCGAGGAGCCGTGCATGCCGTGGTGGCCCATCATCGGGCCGCGGTCGGGGCCGGGACGATGCCAGCCATAGCCGCCGCGTCCGTCGGCGTGGACGACGCCGGCGGTCAGGCCGGCGAGGCCGACGGCGGCGGCGCCGGCGATGAGAAGAAGCTTCGAATTGCGTTTCATGGGGCGGTTCTCCTGGTCGTTGTCCTTTTCGTGCCGGGCCTCGGTTGGGGGCTGAGCCCGGCGTCACGCATATCGAGATAGGCCCGAGCCGTCGCAAAAGGATGGCGGCGATGGCCGCAATTGGTGATCGAATCCCCCGCCCGGCGGTTCCGGTTACAATCGGTTACAAATTTCGCGCGACCGGGCGCGCATGCGCGGGGTAGAGGGGAAGCGATGAAGGAGAGCCCGCACATCCTCGTGGTCGACGACCATCGCGACATCCGCGACCTCGTCGCCCGCTACCTGACCAAGCACGGCATGCGCGTCAGCACCGCCGACGGCGGCGGCGGCATGCGCCGCACGCTGGCCGGCGCGGCCATCGACCTCATCGTCCTCGACATCATGATGCCGGGGGAGGACGGGCTGTCGCTGACCCGCTACGTGCGCGAATCGAGCCGCATACCGGTGATCCTGCTGACCGCCATGGCCGAGGAGACCGACCGCATCGTCGGCATCGAGATGGGCGCCGACGACTATCTGGTGAAGCCGTTCAACCCGCGCGAGCTGATGGCGCGCATCAAGGCGGTCCTGCGGCGCACCCACGAATTGCCGCCGGGCGACGCCCAGCCGTCCGGCCGCTTCACCTTCGCCGGCTGGATCTTCGATCCGGCGCGGCGCGAGCTCATCGGCGAGGACGGGGTGAGCGTCGCCCTCTCCTCGGGCGAGTTCAAGCTGCTGTCGGTCTTCGTCGCCCGGCCCGGCATGGTGCTCTCGCGCGACCAGCTCCTCGACCTCACGCGCGGCCGCCAGGCGGTGCCGTTCGACCGCGCCATCGACAACCAGGTCAGCCGGCTGAGACGCAAGGTCGAGGCGGATCCGAAGGAGCCGGAGATCATCCGCACGGTGTGGGGCGGCGGCTACGTGTTCGCCGCCAAGGTGGACTCCGTATGAGGCTGCTGCCGCAGAGCCTGGCCGGGCAGCTTACCCTGTTCGTGCTTGTCGCGCTGGGGCTGGCGCAGGTCGCCGTCTTCCTGCTGTTCGCGGGCGAGCGGGCGGAGGCGGTGCGCGACGCCTACCGGGAGAACGTCATCGGACGCACGGTCTCGGTGGCCAAGCTGGTCGGCGAGCTGTCGCCGGAATCGCTGCCGCAGCTCCTGCGGGCGGCGAGCAGCTGGCGGGTGCGCTACTGGGTCGCCGCCGAGCCGGCGGCGACGGAAACCTCGGAGATGCGGTTCGCCGGCTTCCTGTCGCGCGAGATCGCCGACGCCCTCGGCAAGCGCGAGGAGGACGTGAAGGTCACGATCGCGCGCGTCGAGGATCTCGAGTTCGACCCGTTCTCGCTGTTCGGCCGCTCGCGCCACCACGACGGGGAGGACGACGACGAGAGCCGCGAGGAAAAGCGCCGCCACTGGCGCAACCGGCACTGGATCGCCATCGCCATCTCGACGCCGGCCGGCTGGCTGAACGCCGTCACCGGCCCGCCGCCGGAGCCGCCGCCCTTCGGGCGCGCCTTCTTCATCTCGTTCGGGCTGTCGTCCTTCGCGGTGGGGCTCGTCGTTTTCTTCGCGACGCGGCGCATCGCGCGGCCGATCCGCCGTCTCGCCGACGGCGCCGAGCAGATGGGCCGCGGCGCGAAGCCGGAGCCGCTCGCCGAGGACGGCCCGCTGGAGGTGCGACGCACGACCCGCGCCTTCAACGAGATGCGCGAGCGCATCGACCGTTTCGTCAGCGACCGCACGCGCATGCTGGCGGCGATCAGTCACGATCTGCGCACGCCGATCACCAGCCTGCGCCTGCGCGCCGAGCTGGTCGAGGACGAGGAGACGCGGGCGCGCCTGATCGATTCCATCGCCGAGCTGCAGGAGATGACCGAGGCGGCGCTGGCCTTCGCGCGGGCCGAGGCGCAGCCGGAGGTCTCCAAGCCCGTCGACCTTGCCTCGCTGGTCGAGAGCCTCGCCGCCGATTTCGAGGAAATGGGCAAGGAGGTCTCCTTCGCGGCCGAGATGCAGCCGGGGCGTCGCGCGCTGGTGCTGGCGCGCATGCAGGTGCTGAAGCGGGCGTTCCGCAACCTGATCGACAACGCCGTGACCTATGGCGGCGCCACGACGGTGAGGCTGGGCGAGGCCGGCGACGGCTACGAGGTCCGCATCGCCGACAACGGGCCGGGCCTGCCGGAGGACCAGCATGAGCTGGTGTTCGAGCCCTTCGTCCGCGGCGAGGCGTCGCGCAGCCGCGATACCGGGGGAATCGGCCTCGGGCTGGCGATCGCGCGCGACGCGGTGCGCGGCCATGGCGGCGACATAAGGCTGGAGCAGACGCCGGGCGGCGGCCTGACGGCGGTCGTCATCCTGCCCGCCGCGCCGCCGTCGCGGCCCGCCTGATTCCCTCGGTTGACGGGCGGACGCCGGACAGTATGTTGCCGGCGGGCCCCTGTGGCGGAATTGGTAGACGCGCTCGACTCAAAATCGAGTTCCGCAAGGAGTGCTGGTTCGAGTCCGGCCAGGGGCACCAGCGATCGCCGGTCAGATTCCGGCCGGAAGCGCCGTCGGCGCATCGACCACCGATGCGAGGGGCGCGTTGAGCGTCCAGACGAGTTCCGAAGGCGAGAGATCGAGACTGGCCGTGCCGCCGAGCGCCTGCGGCGCGACGCGCTTGAGCACGACGCTGCCGAAGCCGCCTCCCGACCGGCCTTCGTCGTCATCGGGCTTTCGCGGCGCGTCGAACCTTTCGTGCCAGACCAGCTCGAAGCGCTGCGCCGCCGGCTCGCCGGGGAGCACGCTCCATTTGAGGTCGATGGCGCCGGAGGCCGAGGCGAGGACGCCGTGCTTCGCCGAATTGGTCCCCAGCTCGTGGAACGCCATGCCGAGATTGTGGACGGCGTTGGGCGAGACGGTGAGGAGCGGCCCCGAGACGGTGATCAGTTCCTCGTGCTGGAAGGGCCGCAACTGGTCGACCACGAGGTCGGCGAGATTGGCGCCGGCCCAGTTGGCGGAGACCAGCAGGTCGTGCGAATTGGCGAGCGCCATGATGCGCTCGCGCAGCTTGGTCTCGAACTCCGCCGGCGAGGCGGCGCGGCGCGCGGTCTCGCGGACCATCGAGAGGATCACCGCATACTGGTTCTTCACCCGATGGTTGACCTCGCGCATCAGCAGCTTGATGCGCTGCTCGCTTTCCTTCGCCGCCGAATTGTCGCGGGCGATCTTGGAGGCGCCGACGATGACGCCGTTGGCGTCGCGTATCGGTGAGATGGTGAGCGAGACGGGCACCAGCGAGCCGTTCTTGCGGCGGCGGATCGTTTCGTAGGTCTCGACCCGCTCGCCGGCGCGGATGCGGCGGATAATCTCCGTCTCCTCCTGCTGGCGGCCGTCGGGAATGAGCATGAAGATCGATTGGCCGACAGCTTCCTCGGCGGTGTAGCCGAAGAGATGCTCGGCGGCGGTGTTCCAGGTCTTGATGACGCTGTTGAGGTCCTTGCTGATGATCGCGTCGAAGGAGGAATCGACGATCGCGGCGAGCCGGGCGTCGGCCAGGGCGAGCAGATAATTGCTATCGGATTCGGTGGGCATCGAATTCTTCCGGATCGACCCGGGCAGGATGCCCGAACCGTGGAGCAACGCAACAACTATCGATTTGGCTGCAAGGCGCCTCGCGGGACGCCGGCCACAGCCTAGGAGCCGGACCCGGACCCGGTTTCGGAGGCGCGGGCGAATGCGGCGCGCAGCGAGCCGAGCTTGTGCTCGAGATGCTCCTTCATGAGCCGGCCGAGGCGTCCGCGGTCGCGCGATTCAAGCGCCTCGACGAAGCCGTCATGCTCGGCGATCGCCTCTTCCCAGCGGTCGGGGGCGAGATTGGCCTGGTAGCGGGCGCGGCGCACGCGATGGGCGACGGTCTGGTGCTGCTGGATCAGGGTCTGGTTGCGGGTGGCGGCCAGCAGGGCGGCGTGGATCTGCTGGTTGAGCGCGAAATAGGAGGGCCGGTCGCCGGCGGCGAAGGCAGCGCGCATACGGTCGTTCAGCTTCCCGATCTCGGCGATCTCAGCGTCAGTGGCGCGCTCGGCGGCGAGCTCGCCGGCAGCGCCCTCGAGCGCGGCGAGCACCGGGAAGACCTCCTCCAGCTCGTCGAGGGTCAGTTCGGCGACGATCGCGCCGCGATTGGGAAGAAGCCGGATGACGCCCTCGGCGGCGAGCATCTTCAGCGCCTCGCGGACCGGCGTGCGGGAGACGCCGAAGCGGATCGTCAGTTCCTTCTCGGGAACCTTCTTGCCCGGCATCAGCGCGCCTTCGAGGATCATCTCGCGGATGCGGTCGGACAGCTCGACCGCGAGCGGCGGGCGCACGAGCACGTGGCCGGGTGTGGTCTGATGCATCATGGTCAATGCTCCATCAGGGCGTCGGCGAGGACTTCCGCCACATGGCGCGCCCTGCGGGACGCGCCGTCGGCGATCTGGTGCCGGCAGGACGTTCCGTCGGCGACGATAATATCGTTTTCGGCGGCGGCGCGCACGGCGGGCAGCAGCGACAGTTCTCCCATGGCCAGCGAGACGTCGATGGTCTCGGCGTCGTAGCCGAAGGCGCCGGCCATGCCGCAGCAGCTCGACTCGATCGTCTCCACCGCGAGTTCCGGCACCAGCGCCAGGGTATCCCTGACGGCGTTCATGGCGGCGAAGGCCTTCTGGTGGCAATGGCCGTGCAGCAGCGCCCGCGCCGGCATCGGCTTCAGCGGGACGCTTATCTCGCCGCTCTTCTGGGCGGGCGCGAGATATTCCTCGAAGAGCTTCGCGTGGGCGGCGAGCCTGCGGCTCTCCTCGCCGGGCAGGAGGGCGGTGAACTCGTCGCGCATCGTCAGCAGGCAGGAGGGCTCGAGGCCGACGATGGGCCGGCCCGCCTCGACATGGGGCATCAGCGTGTCGAGGGTCCGCCGCGCCTCGGCGCGCGCCTTGTCGACCATGCCGGCGGCGAGATAGGTCCGCCCGCAGCACAGCGGACGGCCGCCGTCGTCCGCCGCCGCCGTCTGCACGCGCGCGCCTCCGGCGGCGAGCACCCGGGTCGCGGCGCGCAGCGTCTCCGGCTCGAACCAGCGGCCGAACGTATCGGCGAAGAGGACGATCTCGGGTCCGCCGTTCCCGGCCGACAGCGATCCGGGCTCGCCGTCGCGGAAGGCGTCGCGGCGGAAACGGGGGAGGGTGCGCCTGCGCGACAGGCCGGTCAGCTTCTCCGACAGCGCCGCGAGGCCGGGCAGGCGGTCGCGCAGCGTCGGCAGCGGGTCGAGCCTCGCCAGCAGCGGCGCGTAGCGGGGCAGCGCTGCGATCAGCCTGTCCTTCAGCGGGTAGCCGCGCTCCCTGGCGCGCTGGTAGGCGACCTCGATCTTCATGCGCGCCAAGTCGATGCCGGTCGGGCATTCGCGGCGGCAGCCCTTGCAGGAGACGCAGAGCTTCAGCGCCTCGGCGACGGCGTCGGAGGTCAGGCCGGCGTTGCCGAGTTGCCCGCTCAGGGCGAGCCGCAGCGTGTTGGCGCGGCCGCGCGTCACATCCTTCTCGTCGCGGGTGGCGCGGTAGCTGGGGCACATGACGTTGCCGGCGAGATTGCGGCAGGCGCCGTTGTTGTTGCACATCTCCACCGCGCCCTGGAAACCGCCGCCGGCGCCGAGCCAGGCCGACCAGTCGAGGCCGGGCTCGAAGTCGCGCGCGGCGTAGCCGGGCGGGTATCGCATGAGCGTGCGGTCGTCCATGCGCGGCGGATGCACGATCTTGCCGGGGTTGAGCACGCCCGCCGGATCAAAGCGGGTCTTCACCTCCTCGAAGGCGGCGACCATGCGCTTGCCGAACATCGCCTCGTGGAATTCCGAGCGGACGATGCCGTCGCCGTGCTCGCCGGAATGCGAGCCCTTGTATTCGCGCACGAAGGCGAAGGCCTCCTCGGCGATGGCGCGCATCGACGCCACGTCCTTCTCGAGCTTGACGTTGAGGACGGGACGGACATGCAGGCAGCCGACCGAGGCGTGTGCATACCAGGTGCCGCGCGTGCCGTGCTTCTCGAAGACGGCGGTGAGGCGGTCGGTGTAGTCGGCGAGATGCTCCAGCGGCACCGCGCAGTCCTCGACGACGGAGACCGGTTTCCCGGCGTCGCGCATCGACATCATGATGTTGAGGCCGGAGGTCCGTAGATGGGCGATCGCCGCCTGCAGCGCCGGGTCGTAGACCGCCACGACGCCACCCTCGCGGTCGCCGCCCTTGCCGAAGCCGTAGCCGAGGCCGGCCATGGTGTCGTTCAGCGCTTCCATGCGCCGCTCGTTCTCGGCGCGGTCGTCGGCGAACTCGACGAGCAGCAGGGCCGCCGGGTCGCCCTTGACGAAGGCCTCGAGCGTCGGGCGGAACATGGCGATCTCGCGGGCCAGCGCGATCATCGTGGAATCGACCAGCTCCACCGAGGTCGGGTCGAGGCCGACCAGATGCCGGGCCGCCTCCATCGCCTGGCGGAAGGTCGGGAAGTGGCACACCCCCAGCGCCTTCACCGGGGAGGGCAGCGGCCAGAGCTTTATCTCGACCCCGGTGGAGACTGCCAGCGTGCCCTCGGAGCCGACGAGCAGATGGGCGAGGTTGACCGGCTCGGCGTCGGGCACCAGCGCATCGATATTGTAGCCGCCGACGCGGCGCTGGACCTTCGGGAAGCGCCGGGCGATCTCGGCGGCCTCGCGGCGGCCGAGCGACAGCAGATCGGCGACGAGATCGTGCGGCGGCCGGCCGCCTGCATCCGTGCCGCCGGCAGCTTGCCCGATCTCGGCGAAGCGCGCCGGCGTGCCGTCGGCGAGCAGCGCGTCGATGGCGATGACGTTGTCGCGCATGGTGCCGTAGCGCAGCGAGCGGGCGCCGCAGGAATTGTTGCCCGCCATGCCGCCGATGGTGGCGCGCGAGGCGGTCGAGACGTCGACCGGGAACCACAGGCCATGCGGCTTGAGCTGGCGGTTCAGCTCGTCGAGGACGATGCCGGGATCGACGAGCGCGCGGCGCGCAGCCGAGTCCAGCTCGCGGATGCGGTTCTGGTTGCGCGAGGTGTCGACGTCGATGCCGCTGTTGACCGTCTGGCCGCAT
>JBFWXZ010000101.1:0-11271 GCA_050186955.1 Flavobacteriaceae bacterium | reverse complement strand
TTCTGGAAGAAGATCTTCGCGGTGGGCTTCGGCATGGGCGTCGTCTCCGGCATCGTCATGTCCTACCAGTTCGGCACCAACTGGAGTGTCTTCTCCGACCGCGCCGGCCCGGTGATCGGCCCGCTGATGGGCTACGAGGTCCTCACCGCCTTCTTCCTCGAGGCCGGCTTCCTCGGCATCATGCTGTTCGGGCGCGAGCGCGTCGGGCCGGGGCTGCATTTCTTCGCGACCCTGATGGTCGCCGGCGGCACGCTGCTCTCGGCGACCTGGATCCTCGCGGTGAACTCGTGGATGCAGACGCCGGCCGGCTTCGGCGTCAACGAGCACGGGCAGTTCGTCCCCGAGGACTGGTGGGCGATCGTCTTCAACCCGTCCTTCCCCTACCGGCTCGTGCACATGGTGCTCGCCGCCTATCTGACCACCGCCTTCGTGGTCGGCGCGGTGGGCGCCTGGCACCTGCTGCGCGACCGCGCCAACCCCGCCGCGCGGACGATGTTCTCGATGGCCATGTGGATGGCCTCCATCGTCGCGCCGATCCAGATCCTCGCCGGCGACCAGCACGGGCTCAACACGCTGGAGCACCAGCCGGTCAAGGTCATGGCGATGGAGGGGCACTTCGACAGCCACCCCGACGGCGCGCCGCTGATCCTCTTCGGAATCCCGAATCAGGCTGAGAAGAAGGTCGACTATGCGATTCAGATCCCGAAGCTTTCGAGCCTGATCCTCAAGCACGACCTCAACGCCCCGCTGGCCGGCCTCGACACCGTGCCCGACGACCTCGAGCCGCCGGTCGCCGTCGTCTTCTGGGCGTTCCGGATCATGGTCTCGCTCGGCACGCTGATGGCGCTGATCGGGCTTTGGAGCCTCGTCCTGCGCGCCCGCGGCCGCCTCCACGATTCGCCGCTGCTGCATCGCGCGGCGATCGCGATGGGCCCTGCCGGCTTCGTCGCCGTCGTCGCCGGCTGGGTGACCACCGAGGCGGGGCGGCAGCCCTTCACCGTCTACCACCACATGCTGACGGCCGATTCCGTCGCCCCGATCGACGCGCCGGCAGTCGGCGCGACGCTGCTCGCCTTCATCCTCGTCTATTTCGCGGTCTTCGGCGCCGGCGTCTTCTACATGCTGCGCATGATGGGCAAGCCGCCGGGAGCCGGCGGGGGCGAGGCCGAGGAGCAC
Organism: Flavobacteriaceae bacterium; assembly: GCA_050186955.1. Taxonomy (GTDB): domain Bacteria; phylum Pseudomonadota; class Alphaproteobacteria; order Rhizobiales; family Tepidamorphaceae; genus JACKJP01. The sequence goes on along the minus strand of JBFWXZ010000101.1, from coordinate 10,095 downwards.
GGCGCGCCGCTGCGCGCCGCCGGCATCACCCCCGGTCCGGCCTCCGGCAAACGCCAGCCGGCAGCGGGTTAGGAGGCGCCGATGGAACTCGATCTTCCCTTCATCTGGGCCGGCCTGATCGCCTTCGCGGTCCTCGCCTATGTGGTGCTCGACGGCTTCGATCTCGGGGTCGGCATCCTGTTCCCGCTCTATCCGCAGAAGCAGGACCGCGACACCATGATGAACACCGTTGCCCCGGTGTGGGACGGCAACGAGACCTGGCTGGTGCTCGGCGGCGGCGGGCTGCTCGCCGTCTTCCCGCTCGCCTACGCGGTCGTGCTGCCCGCCCTCTACATGCCGGTCATCGTCATGCTGCTGGCGCTCGTCTTCCGCGGCGTCGCCTTCGAGTTCCGCTGGCGCACCGAGCGCGGGCGCTTCCTCTGGGACTGGGCCTTCGCCGGCGGCTCGCTGGTGTCGACCTTCGCGCAGGGCATCGCGCTCGGCGCGCTGGTCCAGGGCATCCCGGTCGCCAACCGCGCCTATGCCGGCGGCTGGTGGGACTGGCTGACGCCGTTCTCGGTGCTGACCGGCGTCGCCCTGGTGGTCGGCTACGTGCTGCTGGGAACCACCTGGCTGGTGATGAAGACCACCGGCGACCTGCAGGCCCGCGCCCGCCACCACGCTTGGTATGCCGCCTGGGGGACGCTCGGCCTCATCGGCATCGTCTCGCTCTGGACGCCCTTCCTCAACCCGGCCTATCTGGAGCGCTGGTTCGCCTGGCCGGCGGCCGCCTACAGCGCCATCGTGCCGCTGCTGGTGCTCGCCTGCACATGGGCGATGCTCACCGGCCTGCGCGACGGCGCGGAGGTCCGGCCCTTCGTCTCCGCGCTCGGCATCTTCATCTTCTGCTTCGCCGGCATCGGCATCAGCTTCTATCCGCACATGGTGCCGCCGTCGCTGACCATCTGGGATGCCGCCGCGCCCGACGAGAGCCTCGCCTTCCTGCTGGTCGGGGCCGTCTTCCTCGTCCCGGTCATCCTCGCCTACACGGCCTATGCCTACTGGACCTTCCGCGGGAAGGTCCGGCCGGGCGAGGGCTATCATTGAACGACAGGCCCCTGTGGTGGCGGCTTGTCTGGTTCGTCGGCCTGTGGGCGGCCGGCGTCCTCGTGGTCGTGGCCGTGTCCGCCGTGCTGCGCCTGATACTCCTCGGTTGACTTCGCCCGGAATCCCCGGCCAATAATGCTGCGATCTGCGGGAGAGACCGGCCTCGCCGGCGCCGAAGGAGCAACCGCCCCGGAAACTCTCAGGCAAAAGGACCGCAGGCCGAACTGAAAGTCTGGAAAGAGGCGCCGGAGCGTCCGCCGAAGGGGTAATTCTCTCAGGCAAAAAGACAGGCGGGGCGTATCCGATTGGCGAGCCGGGATGCCGGCTGCGATAGAGGACGCGCCTCCGATGACAGCCTTTTCTAGCAAATCCGTCAGTGCCCGCTTTGCCGACCGGCATATCGGCCCCGATGCCCGCGATGCCGATGCGATGCTGCGCGCCATCGGATGCGACAGCATGGAAGACCTGATCGCCCAGACCGTGCCGGCGTCGATCCGCGCCGACGCGCCGCTCGACCTGTCGCCGCCGCACTCCGAGACCGCGGCCATCGCCCATATGCGCGGGCTCGCCGATGCCAACGTCGTCAAGACGTCGCTGATCGGGCAGGGCTATCACGGCACGATGCTGCCGGCCGTCATCCAGCGCAACATCCTCGAGAATCCCGCCTGGTACACCGCCTACACGCCCTACCAGCCGGAGATCAGCCAGGGGCGGCTGGAGGCCCTGCTGAATTTCCAGACGGCGATGGCCGACCTCGCCGGCCTCGACATCGCCAACGCCTCGCTGCTCGACGAGGCGACGGCGGCCGCCGAGGCCATGGCGATGGCGCGCCGCATGTCGAAGGCCGCGCCCGACCGCTTCTTCGCCGACGCCAATTGCCATCCGCAGACGCTGGCGGTGCTCAGGACCCGCGCCGAGCCGCTCGGCTGGGAGGTGGTGACCGGCGATCCCGAGAGCGACCTCGATGCGTCCGCCGTCTTCGGCGCGCTGTTGCAATATCCCGACACCACCGGCGAGATCCGCGACATCGCGCCTCTCATCGCCGCCCTCAAGGCGGCAGGCGCGGTGCCCTGCGTCGCCGCCGATCCGCTGGCGCTGGCATTGCTGACGCCGCCCGGCGAGCTCGGCGCCGACATCGTCATCGGCTCCGCGCAGCGCTTCGGCGTGCCGATGGGCTTCGGCGGGCCGCACGCCGCCTACATGGCGGTGCGCGACGCCTACAAGCGGGTGCTGCCCGGCCGCCTGATCGGCGTCTCCGTCGACGCCGCCGGCAATCCCGCCTACCGCCTGGCGTTGCAGACCCGCGAGCAGCATATCCGCCGCGAGAAGGCGACCTCCAACATCTGCACCGCCCAGGTGCTGCTCGCCGTCATCGCCTCGATGTACTGCGTCTATCACGGTCCCGAGGGGCTGAAGTCCATCGCCGGGCGCGTCAACCGGCTCGCCTCGGTGCTCGCCGTCGGCCTGAAGAAAGCCGGCCATCCGATTCTCAACCGGCACTTTTTCGACACCGTGACCGTCGACGCCGGCGACGGGGCCGGCGCGATCCTCGCCCGGGCGGCGGAGGCCGGCTTCAACCTGCGCGACTTCGGCGACGGCCGCATCGGCATCGCCCTCGACGAAACCTCGACCGCCGAGACGGTGGAGCGGATCTGGTCGGTCTTCGGCGCCGAGACGGGCTTCCGCGAGATCGCCGACGGCGCGGTCGCCGGCCTGCCCGAGGGCCTGACGCGCAAGTCGGAATACATGACCCACCCGGTCTTCGGCATGTACCGGACGGAGACCGAGCTGCTGCGCTACATGCGCAAGCTCTCCGACAAGGATCTGGCGCTCGACCGGGCGATGATCCCGCTCGGCTCCTGCACCATGAAGCTCAACGCCACCGCCGAGATGATGCCGATCACCTGGCGCGGCTTCGCCGACATCCATCCTTTCGCGCCCGCCGGGCAGACGCGCGGCTATCTCGCGATGATCGAAACGCTGGAGAAGTGGCTCGCCGAGATAACCGGCTACGACGCGGTGTCGATGCAGCCCAATTCCGGCGCCCAGGGCGAGTTCGCCGGGCTGCTGGCGATCCGCGCCTGGCACGCGAGCCGCGGCGAGGGCCACCGCAATATCTGCCTCATCCCGTCATCGGCCCACGGCACCAACCCGGCGTCGGCCCAGATGGCCGGCATGGAGGTCGTGGTCGTCGCCTGCGACGAGGCCGGTAACGTCGATGTCGGCGATCTGGAGAAGCGCATCGGCGAGCACGCCGCCAACCTCGCCGCGATCATGATCACCTATCCCTCGACCCACGGCGTCTTCGAGGAGAAGATCCGCGAGATCTGCAAGCTGGTCCACGACGCCGGCGGGCAGGTCTATCTGGACGGCGCCAACCTCAACGCCCAGGTCGGCCTCGCGCGGCCGGGCAGATACGGCGCCGACGTCTCGCATCTCAACCTGCACAAGACCTTCTGCATCCCGCATGGCGGCGGCGGCCCCGGCATGGGCCCGATCGGCGTGCGCGAGCACCTCAAGCCCTTCCTGCCCGGCCATCCGCATCTCGACGGCGGCGCGAGCCCGGTCGGCGCGGTCTCGGCGGCGCCCTACGGCTCGGCGTCGATCCTGCCGATCGCCTACGCCTATATCCTGATGATGGGCGCCGACGGCCTGCGCGAGGCCACCGAATTCGCGATCCTCAACGCCAACTACATCGCCAGCCGGCTCGATGCGCATTTCCCGGTGCTCTACCACAACGAGAAGGGCAGGGTGGCGCATGAGTGCATCCTCGACCCGCGCGCGCTCAAGGACACAGCCGGCGTCACCGTCGACGACATCGCCAAGCGGCTCATCGACTACGGCTTCCACGCGCCGACCATGAGCTTCCCGGTGCCCGGCACCTTGATGGTCGAGCCGACGGAATCGGAATCGAAGCGCGAGCTCGACCGCTTCATCGACGCGATGATCGCCATCCGCGGGGAGATCGCCGATGTCGAGGGCGGCCGCTTCGCCGCCGCCGACAGCCCGCTGCGCCACGCGCCGCACACCATCGCGGAAATGGTCGCCGAGGACTGGAACAGGCCCTATGCGCGCGCCGAGGGCTGTTTCCCGGCGGGCCCCGACGTGTCGAAATACTGGAGCCCCGTCGGGCGCGTCGACAATGTCTATGGCGACCGCAACCTCGTGTGTTCGTGCCCGCCGATGGAATCCTATCAGGACGCCGCGGAATAGGCGGCGGGCTTTCCACTTCGCGGTTCGGCGGCTCTTCCTCGCGGGGCCGCCGAACGACGGGAAACGACGGCAAAGGCGCTCTTCAAGCCGTCATTTGTTCGAATTAACCGCGTCGGGACCGCGTACACGCAAAGCTCATATGCTTTCCCGAATGATTTCTGCCTTATTTGACTTTGTCGATTACATTGGTCCAACTGCTTGGACCTTTGCGGAGCAAGGCGGTGATCGGCCCAGGGAGGAACAAAGCGCCGGACAGGGAGCATGTCCTTAGGACGATGGATCGGATCGTCGCATCCGAGGCCACGGGTAGCGGAGCGCGGCTTGCCGACCTCCTGCGCTATGTCGTCACCGAGGAGCTCGAAGGGCGCGGCGAACGCCTCAAGGCCTACACCATCGGCACCGACGTCTCGGGAAAGCCAGCCGACTTCGACCCGCAGCTCGACAGCTCCGTCCGCGTCGAGATGGGGCGCCTGAGAAAGGCGCTCGATTCCTACTATTCCGCTCACGCCCGGCCCGACGACGTGCTGATCGAGATTCCGCGCGGCCGCTATCGCCCGGTCTTCGCGGAATTGTCGGGCGGCTCCGCGCCCGCCGGCCGGGCCGAGGCCGCGGAGGGCCGAGCCAGGCTGCGGCCCGCGGTGGTGGCGGCGATCGCCGGGGCCTTCGCGCTGGTCGCCGTGGCGGCGTTCCTTGTCTGGCGGTTCGACGGCGCGTCCGCCGGCATGCCGGCGGATCTCGCCAAGCCCTTCCACGGGCCGCGCATCGGCATCGCGCGGATCAACGTCACCGGCGACGGCGACGAGCGCGCCTTCGCCGCCGGCCTCTCCGCCGAGCTGATCTCGGAGCTGGCGCGCTATTCCTGGCTCGGCGTGTTCAGCGGCTCGGAGGCCGCCGGCTCCCACGACCCGCCCGACTACTGGCTCGCCGGCTCGGTGACCCGCGACGGCGACAGCTACATCCTTTCGCTCCAGCTCCTGACCGGCAAGGACCGCCGGATCGTCTGGTCCGAGCCCTTCCGCATCGCCGAGGAGGGGCAATCCCCCGACAAGCTCGTGCGCGACGCGGCCCAGCGCATCGCCGCCGTGATCGCCCCCAGGGACGGCATCGCCGGCAAGCTCGCCCTCGATTATCCGCCCGACGACGATAAGGCCTCCATCGCCGGCTTCCGCTGCTTCCTCGGGCTCTACGAACTCTGGGACAGCTACAGCACGGAGAAGCACGCAGCCCTCCGCGCCTGCCTGGAGAAGACCGTCGTCGACGATCCCGGCTACAGCGACGCCTGGGCGGCGCTGGCCTTCGTCTATCTCGACGAGCATCGCTTCGGGACCAATAGCCGTCCGGGCCACGATTCGCTCAAGGAGGCCATCGCGGCGGCCGAGCGGGCGGCCGAGATCGCCCCGACCAACACGCTCGCCCTGCAGGCCCTGTTCACCGTCGAGGTCGAGAAGCGCGACCGCAATCTCGGGCGCTTCCGGGAGATCGGCTACGCGGCGCTGAGGCAGTCGCCCAACAATGCCGAACTGCTCGCCGACTTCGCCAACAAGCTGGCGATCTTCGCCGGCGATTTCGGCCAGTCGAAGATCCTCAGCGACCGGGCGTTCATGCTCAACCGCTCGCCGCCGCCCTGGTACTGGTGGGGGCCGACCCTCGTCGCCATGGCCGAGGGCCGCAACGAGGAGGCCTATCAGGATTCCCTGCGCCTCGGGCGCCTCGGCATTCCCTATGTCTACCGGATACAAGCCGCCGCCGCCGCCCGCTACGCCCATTCGGGCGACGCCGTCCATTTCGTCGACCTGCTGCGCCGGGGCGGCTTCGCCACCGCCAAGGAGGCCGCCGAGGCGGTGGTCAAGCGCCGCATGGCGGATGCGATCGAGAAGGCGACGGTGGCCGGGCTCCGGCAGGCCTACGCGCTCGCCGACGGCGATACCGCCGCGTTCTCGGCCCCGCAGGGGCGCGGGCGGCCCTCGACGCCGGTGCTGCATGTGACGGTCAGCCCGCTGCTCAAGGGCGACAAGGCCTCCGCCGCGAACCTCTTCGAGGGGCTGGCCTCGGGATTTGACGTCGTGTCGGTGATGATCGGGCCCAATCCGCGCACCGGCGAGCGGATTCTCCCCGAGGACTTCTCGCTCGAGCTCAAGCCCTCGGTGTCGGACGGCCAGATTTCGCTGCAGCTCTACGCCGACCGCTCGCGGGCGCTGCTCGCGCGTATCGAGCTGCCGCTGATGAGCGAGCCGACCAACCTCGCGGTGCTGCGGAAATACCAGCGCGCGGCGGCGCAGATATTCGGGCTTCGCGGCATCCTGCTCGGCTCCTATTTCAGCAATGGCGAGCTGTCGCCGGTCATGGACTGCTTCGAGCAGGCGATGGCCTTCTGGGCGAGCCACGAGGAAGGCGATCTCGGCAGGGGATATGGCTGCTTCGAGCGCCTCCACCGGCAGGACGACACCAGCCTCGTGGTCAATGTGCAGCTCGCCCTGCTGATGATCGAGCGCGCGGTGCTGATGCCGGCGCCCGAACGCCGCCGGGAGCAGCTCGCCTCCAAGGCGATCCTGCTGAAGACCCTGTCCTTCGCGCCCGAGAGCCCCGCTGCCCATGCCGCCTTCGGCTACCTGTCCTATCTCCTCGGCGATGACGACAACATGATCCGCCACGTCAACGCGGCGCTCAATCACATGGCCGTCGACCCCTCGATCATGACGCTGGCGGCGACGCCCTACTGCATCTCCGGCCGGTCGGAGCGCTGCCTCGAGATCATCGGGCAGGCCGAGCGCTTCTTCAGCTTTCCGAGCCCCTGGCTGAGCTTCATGGCGTTCACCGGGCAATACGCCGCCGGCAATCTGGAGGCCGCCGGCGAGCGCGCCGCGGCCCTTGCCGGCTCCGGCAACCCGCTCTACATCGCCGCCCAGGCGATCAGCGCCCATCGCGGCGGCCGCGACGACTTCGCGCGCGAATTGCTGCAGCAACTCGTCGTCGCCCAGCCGCTCTTCGCCGCCGATCCCGCCGAGCCCTTCCGCCGCTTCGGCTTCGCCCCGGAGCTGGTCGACGCCTTCGCCTCCGACCTTCGCGACGCCGGCATCGCCCGGGTCATGTGAGGCCGGGGCCGCTCCCGAACTGATCCATATCAATTGCGGGCCCGGCCCGCCGCGCTATTGCTGGCGGCATGGTCGATGGCGGGTGATCGCATGACGGCGGGAACGGAGAACGCGCGAACGGAGGCGGGCCTGCTGCGGGCCCTCGGGCTGGCGCATCTCGTCTTCTACGGCGTCGGCGTCACCATCGGCGCCGGCATCTTCGCGCTGATCGGCGAGATCCACGCGATCGCCGGCGACGCCGCGGCGCTGTCCTTCCTTCTCGCCGGCGCCGCCGCCGGGATGACGGCGCGTTCCTATGCGCTGCTGTCGCGGCGCTATCCGCGCGCGGCGGGCGAGGCGGTATATGCGGGTGCGGCGTTCGGCCCCGCCGCCGGCCGCCTGGTCGGCACCGGCATCCTGCTCACGGCGGTGATCTCGAGCGCCGCCATCACGCTCGCCTTCGCCGGCTACCTGACGTCGCTGGCCGCCGTTCCGCTTCCCGTCGTGGTCGTCGGGCTTCTCCTGCCGCTGGCGGCGATCGCCTGGGCGGGCGTGCGCGAGAGCATCCTCGCGGCGGCGGCGATCACGGTGCTGGAGACAGGCGTGCTTCTCCTCGTCGTCGGCCTCGGCTTCGGCGAATATCTCGATGCCGGGCTCTGGCGGCGGGTCGCCAGCCTGCCGGCCGATCTCGGCGGGGCCGATCTCGTCTTCGCCGCGGCGGCGGTGGCCTTCTTCGCCTTCATCGGCTTCGAGGACATCGTCAACATGGCGGAGGAGACGGTGGCGCCGGAGCGCACCGTCGGCCGGGCGATCCTCGTCACGCTGGCGATCTCGACCGTCGTCTATGTCCTGCTGGCGGTGCTCGCCTCGGCGCTCTCCGACCGCGTCGACATTTCGGCGAGCCCCGCGCCCGTCGCCGCGATGTTCGAGGCGCTGACCGGCAGCAGCGGCGCGCCGGTAGCGGTCGTCGCCATGATCGCCATGGTCAACGGCATCCTCGTGCAGATCGTCATGGCGAGCCGGGTTGTCTACGGCATGGCAGGCGAGGGGCTGCTGCACCGCTGGCTCGCCGCCGTCCATCCGATCCGCCGCACACCGCACAGGGCGATCTGGCTGGTCGCTGCGTGCGTCGGCGCGCTGGCGCTCGTCGCGCCGCTTCTCGAGCTGGCGCGCACGGTGAGCTGCATAACGCTCGGCGTCTTCACGGCGGTCAATCTGAGCCTCGTGCGGATCGCCTGGCGCTCGCGGTCCGGCGGCGTCGTCTGGGGCCTCGCCGCGGCCCTCGTCACCGCTGCGCTGCTCGGGCGCGAGCTGGTGCGCATCCTCAGCTGAAGCCGCGCCGATTGACCCTGCGCCGATTGACCATGCGCCGGGGCGCGGTCATAGACTGCGCCCGCCATGCGCATCGCCTTCCACGCCCCGCTGAAGCCGCCTTCCCATCCCGTTCCCTCGGGCGACCGGAAGATGGCGCGCCAGCTCGTCAAGGGACTGTCGGCGGCGGGACACGAGGTGGCGGTGGCCAGCGAGTTGCGGGCGCGGCTCGCCGATGCGTCCCCGGCGGCGCTGCAGGCCCTGCGCGAGGCGGCGGAAGGCGAGCGCGCGCGCATCGCCGCCGCGTGGCGGCGCGACGGGCCGCCCGATCTCGTCTTCTGCTACCACCCCTATTACCGCTCGCCCGATCTGGTGACGCTGCCGCTGGCGCGCGACTTCTCGCTTCCCTACGTCACGGCGGAGGCCTCGTGGTCGTCGCGCCGCGACGCCGAGGGCTGGGCCGCGCAACAGGAACTCGCCATGGACGCGGTGCGCCATGCTCGCGTCAATTTCGCCTTCACGCCGCGCGACGCCGCCGGCCTGCGCGAGGTGGAGGGCGCCGGACGGATCGTCGAGCTGCCGCCCTTCATCGATGCCGATGACGACGTGCCGCCCGCCGCGCGCCCCGCCGGCGGCCCGCTGCGGCTTGCCGCGACGGCGATGATGCGGCCCGGCAACAAGACCGAGAGCTACGGGTTTCTCGCCCGTTCGCTCGCCATGCTCGGCGATCTCGACTGGACGCTCGACATCGTCGGCGACGGGCCGCTGCGCGACGAGGTGCATGCCGCCTTCGCGGATTTCCCCGCAGGCAGGATCAGGTTTCACGGCGAGGTCGCGCCCGACGCGGTGCCGGCGGTGCTCGCCGCCTGCGACCTCTTCGTCTTCCCCGGCTGGCGCGAGGCCTACGGTGTCTCCTATCTGGAGGCCCAGCGCGCCGGGCTTCCGGTCGTCGCCTTCGACAATGCCGGCGTTCCCGCCGTGGTGAAGCGCGGCGAGACGGCGATCCTGGTGGAGGCCGGCGACGCCGCCGCCCACGCAGCCGCGATCCGCGCGCTTGCCGCCGACCCCCGGCGGTTGCGGGAAATGGCGAAGGCCGCGCGCGACTTCGTCATCGGCGAGCGCGGCCTCGATTCCGCGATTTCGAGGATCGACGCGGTGCTGCGGGAGGTCGCCGGGCGATGATGGGACCGCTCCTCGCCGAACTCGACCGCTGGCGCGACGCCGGGCGCACGGCCGCGCTGTGGTGGCGCGACGACGACGCGGTGGAGCCGACGCCGGCGCTCGACAGGCTGCTCGGCCTTGCAGATAGCTATCGCGCGCCGCTGCTTCTCGCGGCGATCCCCGACGGTGCGACCCCGGCGCTCGCCGGAAGGCTCGCGGGCGAGGGGCTGTTGTCCGTCGCCCAGCACGGTCT
>JBFWXZ010000100.1:0-11357 GCA_050186955.1 Flavobacteriaceae bacterium | reverse complement strand
ACCCGCGTCGCCGCCTGATCGGTCAAGCGGCGGCAGGCCGCCGCCCGATCAGCCAAGCGGCGGCAGGTCGCCGCCACGCCACCCCTCGGCGGTCTGTGCCGCGTGGTCGGCCAGCCGGCCGGCCGATATGGCCTCGCGCAGCCCGGCCATCAGGCTCTGGTAGTAGTGGATGTTGTTCCAGCTCAGCAGCATGCCGCCGAGCGCCTCGCCGGATTTCACGAGGTGATGCAGATAGGCCCGCGAATAGTCACGGGCGGCGGGACACGTGCTTTCATCGTCGAGCGGCCGCGGGTCCTCGGCGTGGCGGGCGTTGCGGAAATTGACGGTGCCGCGCCTCGTATAGGCGAGGCCGTGACGGCCCGCCCGCGTCGGCATCACGCAGTCGAACATGTCGATGCCGCGCATCACCGACTTGACGATGTCGTCGGGCGTGCCGACGCCCATGAGATAGCGCGGGCGCTCCCCGGGCAGCGCCGGCACCGTCTCGTCGAGCATCCTCAGCATGACGTCCTGCGGCTCGCCGACGGCGAGGCCGCCGACCGCGTAGCCGTCGAAGCCGATATCGACGAGGCCGCTTGCCGAGCGCAGCCGCAGCGCCGGCTCCGCGCCACCCTGGACGATGCCGAAGAGCGCATGGCCGGGCTGGTGGCCGAAGGCCTCCCTGCTGCGCACCGCCCAGCGCAGCGACAGCTCCATGGCGCGCTCGGCCTCGGCGACGTCGCAGGGAAGCTTCACGCATTCGTCGAGCTGCATCTGGATGTCGGAGCCGAGCAGCCGCTGGATCTCCATCGAGCGCTCCGGCGACAGCATGTGCTGGGAGCCGTCGATATGGCTCTGGAAGCGCACGCCCTCCTCGGTGAGCTTGCGCAGCTTGGCCAGCGACATCACCTGGAAGCCGCCGGAATCGGTGAGGATCGGGCGCGGCCAGTTCATGAAGCGGTGCAGCCCGCCGAGCCGGGCGATGCGCTCGGCGCCGGGGCGCAGCATCAGGTGGTAGGTGTTGCCGAGCACGATGTCGGCGCCGGTGGCGCGCACATGCTCGGGGAACATCGCCTTCACCGTCGCCGCCGTGCCGACCGGCATGAAGGCCGGCGTGCGCACGATCCCGCGCTCGAAGACCAGCGCGCCGCGCCGCGCCGCGCCGTCGCGCGCCTCGATGTGGAAGGGAACGGCGCTCACGAAGCGGCTGCCCGGTGGAGCAGCGAGGCGTCGCCGTAGGAATAGAAGCGGTAGCCGCCATCGATGGCGTGGCGATAGGCCGCCTGCATCGTCTCCAGGCCGCTGAAGGCGCTGACCAGCATGAAGAGCGTCGAGCGCGGCAGGTGGAAATTGGTCATCAGCATGTCGACGGCGCGGAAGCGGTAGCCGGGCGTGATGAAGATCGAGGTCTCGCCGGAGAACTCGCCGATGCCGGCCTCGCCCGCCGCGCTTTCCAATAAACGCAGGCTGGTCGTGCCGACGGCGACGATGCGCCCGCCATTGCGGCGCGTCTCCTCGAGCGCGGCGGCGGTTTGCGCGCTCACCGTGCCCCATTCGGCATGCATGCGGTGGTCCCCGGTGTCCTCCGCCTTCACCGGCAGGAAGGTGCCGGCGCCGACATGCAGGGTCACGAAATGGCGCGAGACGCCGCGCTCGGCGAGCGCGGCCAGGAGCTCGTCGGTGAAATGCAGTCCGGCGGTCGGCGCGGCGACGGCGCCCTCCTCGCGGGCATAGACGGTCTGGTAGTCGCGATCGTCCTGCTCGTCGACCGCCCGGCGGCTGGCGATGTAGGGTGGCAGCGGCATCTCGCCGGCGCCGGCGATCGCCTCGTCGAGGATGGCGCCGGTGACGTCGAAGGCGAGCGTCACCTCGCCGGCCTCGCCGATCTCCTCGACGCGGGCGTCGAGCCGGCCGGCGAAGCAGACATTCTCGGTGTGGCCGAAGCTGATGCGGTCGCCGGCGGCGAGCCGCCTGGCGGGCCGCGCGAAGGCGCGCCAGCGGTTGCCGTCGAGCCGGCGATGCAGGGTGGCGTCGATGGAGGCGCTGCCCGCGCCCTCGCGGAAGCGGGTGCCGTGAAGCTGCGCCGGGATCACCCTGGTATCGTTGAAGACCAGGGCGTCGCCCGGCCGCAGCAGGCCGGGAAGCGCGGAGACCCGCGAATCCTCGAGCCCCTGCCCCGGCTTCACGACGAGAAGCCGGGCGGAATCGCGGGGCGATGCGGGGCGCAGCGCTATGCGTTCCGGCGGCAGCTCGAAATCGAACGCATCGACCCGCATGGCGTCACTCAGGCGTCGGCGGCGACCTTCACCGACTTGATCTTGTCGGGGTCGTGCACCGGCTCGCCGCGCTTGATCGCGTCGACCGCGTCCTTGCCGTCGACCACCTGGCCCCAGACCGTGTACTGGCCGTCGAGCCAGGGCGCGCGGTCGAAGCAGATGAAGAACTGGCTGTCGGCGGAATCCGGGTTGGCGGCGCGGGCCATCGAGCAGGTGCCGCGCACGTGCGGCTCCTTGCTGAACTCGGCCTTGAGGTGCCTGCCGGAACCGCCGGTGCCAGTCCCCGTCGGGTCGCCGCCCTGGGCCATGAAGCCGTCGATGACGCGGTGGAACGGCGTGCCGTCATAGAAGCCCTCGCGCGCCAGCTCCTTGATGCGGGCGACGTGGTTGGGCGCGAGATCCGGCTTCAGCTCGATGGTGATCGTGCCGGCGGTGGTGTCCATGACGAGGGTGTTTTCGGGATCGGCCATCGGCCCTGCTCCTTTTCTTGTCGGTTTGAAGTTCAGTTGCCGCCGACGACGCTCATGCCGACGATGGAATCGGGACGGCGCGGCGGTTCGCCCTTCTTGATCTTGTCGACCGCGTCCATGCCGGAGACGACCTCGCCCCACAGGGTGTACTGGCCGGTCAGATGGCCGCAGCCGTCATAGCAGATGAAGAACTGGCTGTTGGCGCTGTTGGGGTCGGTGGAACGGGCCATGCCGAGCGAGCCGCGCCGGAAGGGCTCGCGGCTGAACTCGGCCTTGAGGTCGGGCAGCGACGAGCCGCCATAGCCGGTGTCCTGCGGGTCGCCGGTCTGCGCCATGAAGCCGTCGATGACGCGGAAGAACTTGCGGCCGTTGTAGAAGCCCTGGCCGGCCAGCGTCTTGATGCGCTCGACATGCTTGGGCGCGAGATCGGGGCGCAGCTTCACCATCACGGTGCCGGTGCTGAGCTCCATCTTGATCATGTCCTCGGCTTGGGCGGCTGAAACGCCGGCGAAGCAGAAGAGGACGGCGGCGATTGCGAGAATTCGCGTCGGCATGAAACCTCTCATGGGGATTGGATGCGTCAGGATTTCGAACGGGCGGCGAGCGCCTTGACGACGGCCGGCGGCACGAACGCGCCGACATCGCCGCCCATCGAGGCGATCTGGCGAACCAGTGTCGCGGTAATGTGTCTCACCGATGGCGAGGCGGGAAGAAAGACGGTGGAGATCCCCGGCGCCATCTCGCGGTTCATGCCGGCCATCTGCATCTCGTAGTCGAGGTCGGTGCCGTCGCGCAGGCCGCGCACGATGACGGTGGCGCCGGCCTCGCGCGCCGCGTCGACGGCGAGGCCCGCGAAGGTGACGACCTCAAGCTCGGCGCGGGCCTTGCGGGCGATCGGCCCGGCGCAGCGCTCGATCAGCCGGCGCCGCCTGTCGGCGTCGAACATCGGCTTCTTGGCCGAATGCACGCCGATGGCGACGACGAGCCGGTCGCACAGCGCGAACGCCCCGGAGATGACGTCCAGGTGCCCGTTGGTGACCGGGTCGAAGGAGCCGGAATAGAGCGCGGTCCGCTTCATGTCCGATGGCGTTATCCGCTTTTCCCCGGCTTGGCAAATAAGCGTCCGAACAAATCAGCGCCGGGAAAGCGCGAGCCAGACTCCGCCGCCGATCAGCAGCGAGCCGGAAACGCGCTCGACAAGGCGGATGCGGTTGCGCGTCAGCAGGTGGCGCGCGCCTCCGGCCAGCAGCGCGTAGCCGCCATCGAGGACGGTCGCGACCGCCATGAAGGTGGCGCCGAGCAGCAGCGTCTGGGTCAGCGCGTTGCCGGCGGGGTCGATGAATTGCGGGATGAAGGCGCCGAAGAAGAACAGCGCCTTGGGGTTGGAGAGGATCACCAGCAGACCCTGCCAGAAGAAGGAGCGCTGGCCGCGCGCCGCCTCCGGCTTGTCGTCGGCGAGCGAGCCGTTGGCGCGCCACAGCTTGATGCCGAGCCAGACGAGATAGGCCGCGCCGGCGATGCGGATCACCTCGAACGCCATTCCCATGGTGGCGACGATGGTCTGCAGGCCGGCGGCGAGCACGACGACCATGATGGCGAGCCCGGTCTGGGTGCCGGCGACGTTCATCAGCCCGGCCCGCGCGCCGTGGCGGATCGAATTGGCGATGATCACCGTGATCGTCGGTCCCGGCACGATGACGATGGCGATGCAGGCGGCGAGATAGGCGAGATAGGTCGCAAGGCTCATGGAACGGTCCCCGGGTTTCGCGGCTCGTGCCACGCTAAACCCCATCCGGGGGCCTCGCCAGCGCATTCGGTGCAACCAATCCATGCACTCACGCATTGTTTCGCCAACGACACACAACAGGCGCCATGGATAACGCGCAGTAAATGGCTGATTCCGGAATTCTTTATTTGTTTCAGCTACTTTCGGCGCAAATAACGCCTGGGAGGCGACAAATGAAAACGATAACCCACCCTGCCGCGATTGCGGCGGCGGCACTCGTCAGCATCGCGACCGCGGCGCTGCCGATGGAATCGAAGGTGCAGGCGCAGTCCGGCGAGCCGGTGCGCGCCCGCGACCTCGAAATGGCGAAGGGCTGGCCGTATTTCGACACGAGCTGGGACCTTCGCGGCAAGGCCAGGACGCACGCGGTTCGCGTCGTCGTGCCTTCCGGGCTGACCAACGAGCATCGCAACGAGGCGTTGCGGGCGCTCGCGGCCGGCCGCGAGAGCTGAGGAGTTCGTGATCATGGCGAAGCTCGGCAAGAAGACGGGCCCCCTGGCCGCCGTGCTGGCGGTCGGCGCCCTCGCCTGCTTCATCGTCATCGCCGCCGTTCCCGACCATCAGGCCGGCGAGGCCATCCAGGCCGCCGATCTGGCGAAGCTGGGAACGTCCGGCCAGTAACCGCCGATACCGACCCGCTGGACCCGACCGGTCCGCGCGGCGCTATTCGGGCGCGTCCCCGCCATCGTCGGGCGCCGGCTCGATGCCGTCATCCCCGGCCTCGTCGATGTCCCCTTCGTCTTCTTCTTCCTCCGCCACCTCGCCGATCCGCTCGACGGAAACCACGGTCTCGCCCTCCGCCGTGCGGAAGATCGTGACGCCCTGGGTCGGGCGCCCGGCGATGCGGACGTCGTTGACCGGGCAGCGGATGAGCTGGCCGCCATTGGTCACCAGCATGATCTGGTCGTGTTCCTCCACCGGGAAGGAGGCGACGAGACTGCCGTTGCGCTCGTTCACGGCCATCGCCACGATGCCCTTCCCGCCGCGCCCGGTCACCCGGTATTCGTAGGTCGACGAACGCTTGCCGTAGCCGTTCTGCGAGATCGTCAGCAGAAACTGCTCCGCCGCGCCGAGTTCCGCGTAGCGTTCCGGCGAGATGTCGCCTTCCACGGCCTCCTCGCCATCGGAATCGGCCTCGACCGGCGCTTCCTCCGGCTCGGCTTCCCCGCGCACCGCCCGGCTCATCTTCAGATAGGCCTGACGCTCCGCCGGCGTCGCATCGACATGGCGCAGCACCGTCATCGAGATCAGCCCGTCGCCCTCGGCGAGCCTGATGCCGCGCACGCCGGTCGAATCGCGGCCCTTGAACACGCGCACGTCGGTGACCGCGAAGCGGATGCACTGCCCCAGCGCCGTGGTGAGCAGGACGTCGTCCTCCTCGGTGCAGGTGTCGACGCCGGCGATGCCCTCGCCCTCGTCCAGCTTCATCGCGATCTTGCCGTTGCGGCGCACGTCGACGAAATCCGACAGCTTGTTGCGCCTGACGGTGCCGGCGGTGGTCACGAACAGGATGTCGAGACGGTCCCATTCGCTCTCGTCGTCGGGCAGCGGCATCACCGTGGTGATGATCTCGCCCTCGCTGAGCGGCAGCAGGTTGATCAGCGCCTTGCCGCGCGCCTGCGGCGCCGCCGCCGGGAGACGCCAGACCTTCAGCTTGTAGACCATGCCGTGCGAGGAGAAGAACAGGATCGGCGTATGGGTGTTGGCGGCGAAGATCTTCGTCACGAAATCCTCGTCGCGGGTCGCCATGCCGGAGCGGCCCTTGCCGCCGCGGCGCTGCGCCCGGTAGGCGGCCAGCGGCACGCGCTTGATGTAGCCGCCATGGGTGACGGTGACGACCATGTCCTCGCGCTGGATGAGGTCCTCGTCCTCGATGTCGCCGAAATGCTCGACGATCTCGGTGCGCCGCGGGGTCGAGAATTCCTCGGCGATCGCCGCCATCTCGTCCTTGATGATGGTCATGACCCGGGCGCGCGACGACAGGATGTCGAGATAGTCGCGAATCTGCTCGCCGAGCGCGTTCAGCTCGTCGCCGATCTCGTCGCGGCCGAGCGCGGTCAGCCTTTGCAGGCGCAGCTCGAGGATGGCGCGCGCCTGCTCCTCCGACAGCTTGTAGGTGCCGTCGTCGTTGACGGTGTGGCGCGGATCGTCGATCAGCGTGATCAGCGCCGACACGTCGCCCGCCGGCCAGTCGCGCTCCATCAGCGCGGCGCGGGCGCTCGCCGGATCCGGCGCGGTGCGGATGAGGCGGATGATTTCGTCGATATTGGCCACCGCGATGGCGAGGCCGACGAGGACGTGGGCGCGGTCGCGCGCCTTGTTGAGCAGGAACTTGGCGCGCCTGGTGACGACCCGCTCGCGGAAGCGCAGGAAGGCCTGCAGCATGTCCTTGAGGTTCATCGTCTCCGGACGGCCGCTGTTCAGCGCCACCATGTTGGCGCCGAAGCTCGTCTGCAGGGCGGAGAACCGGTAGAGCTGGTTCAGCACCACGTCGGGCACCGCCTCGCGCTTCAGCTCGATGACGACGCGCATGCCCTGGCGGTCGGACTCGTCGCGGATGTCGGCGATGTGCTCGACGCGCTTGTCGCGGACGAGCTCGGCGATGCGCTCGATCATCACCGCCTTGTTCACCTGATAGGGAATCTCGGTGACGATCAGCGCCTCGCGCTCCTTGCGCACCGTCTCCACATGCACCCTGCCGCGCATGATGATGGAGCCGCGCCCGGTCATGTAGGCGGAGCGGATGCCGGACTGGCCGAGGATCAGGCCGCCGGTCGGGAAATCCGGCCCCGGCACGATCTGCATCAGATCCTCGATCTCGGCTTCCGGATGGTCGATCAGATGGGTCGCGGCGGCGACGATCTCACCCAGGTTGTGCGGCGGGATATTGGTCGCCATGCCGACGGCGATGCCGCCGCCGCCGTTGACGAGGAGATTGGGGTAGCGGGCAGGCAGGACGACCGGCTCGCGCTCGGAATTGTCGTAGTTGTCCTGGAAATCGACGGTGTCCTTGTCGATGTCCTCGAGCAGCGTGTGGGCCGGCTTGGCGAGGCGCACCTCGGTGTAGCGCATGGCCGCCGGCGGATCGCCGTCGACGGAGCCGAAATTGCCCTGCCCGTCGACCAGCGGCAGGCGCATGGAGAAGTCCTGCGCCATGCGCACCAGCGCGTCATAGACCGACTGGTCGCCGTGGGGATGGTATTTACCGATGACGTCGCCGACGACGCGGGCGGACTTGCGATACGGCTTGTTCCAGTCGTAGCCGGCCTCGTGCATGGCGTAGAGGATGCGCCGGTGCACCGGCTTGAGGCCGTCGCAGACGTCCGGCAGCGCGCGGCTGACGATCACGCTCATCGCGTAATCGAGGTAGGAGCGGCGCATCTCCTCGGTAATGGAAATCTGGTTCGAGCCCGTCGGCGGGATGCCGCCCGCGCCCGATTCTTCCGTGTCGCTCAAGGTGTTGTCATCCGGGAATCTTCAAGGTCTCCGATAGTAGCCGATTCTGCCTCCAAAGGCCACCTTTGCGGGCGAATCGGAAGGGCTATTTCCTGCTGTTTTTTCAATTGCTTGGCAGAGTTTTCAGGCAGATGCCGCAGCCCCCGGCGGCGACCATGGCCTTCCGTCGGGCCCGGCAGCCGATTATGCTTCGGTCAAGGCGGCGCGCGAGACGCCGCGAAACGCTCATCCGGGGGGCCAGTTTGCCGTCGCTCGACGTGCTCGTATCGGCTTTCGTGACGCTGTTCGTGATCACCGATCCGCCCGGTCTCGCGCCGATCTTCATCGGCCTGACGCGGGGCGCCAACAAGGCCGAGCGCCATCGCATCGCCATTCAGGCCATCGCCATCGCGACCTGCGTGCTGGCGGTCTTCGCGCTCATCGGCAAGCCGTTGCTGGACGCCCTCGGCATCACCATCCACGCCTTCCGGGTGGCCGGCGGACTGCTGCTCTTCTGGATCGCCTTCGAGATGGTCTTCGAGAAGCGCGGCGAGCGCAAATCGGATACCGCCGCCAAGGCGCTGGAAGGCCATCAGGCGAGCGAGCTGGCGGCCTTTCCGCTCGCCGTGCCGCTGATCGCCGGCCCCGGCGCAATCACCGCGGTGATCCTGCTCGCCGGCACGCTCGGTGGCGAGATCGTCGGCAAGGCGGTGATCATCGGCCTCGTCGCCGTGGTGATGGCGATCACCCTCGCCTTCCTGCTGACGGCGCTCTGGGTCGACCGCTATATCGGCGACAGCGCGCGCTCGGTGGCGACGCGGCTGCTCGGGGTGATCCTGGCGGCGCTGGCGGTGCAGTTCGTCGCCGACGGGGTGACGGCGCTGGTGAAGGCCGCCTAGGAACCCCGCATTCCCTGCCAAGGGTTGCAACCGCGCGCCGGCGCGGCGACGATCCCCTTAAAGCGAACAAGCGGAAGCGAGGCGATCGGATGGCGGCGCATGGCGGCAAGGTGGTGATCTATGCGGCGCTGGCGGGAAACACGCTGATCGCCATCACCAAATTCGCCGCCGCCTTCTATACTGGTTCCTCGGCGATGCTGTCGGAAGGCATCCATTCCCTCGTCGACACCGGCAACCAGGGCCTGCTGCTCTACGGCATGAAGCGCGCCAGCCGCCCGCCGGACGAGCGCTACCCCTTCGGGCACGGGCCGGAACTCTATTTCTGGTCCTTCGTCGTCGCCATCATGATCTTCGCCGTCGGCGCCGGCGTCTCGATCTACGAGGGCATCGAGAAGCTGCGCCATCCGCACCCGGTGGCGAACCCCTTCGTCAACTACGTCGTGCTCGGCCTCGCCATGATCTTCGAGGGCGCGGCCTGGTATGTCGCGTGGAAGGCCTTCAACACCAAGCGCGGCAAGCTCGGCTTCTTCGAGGCGGTGCGCGATTCCAAGGACCCGACGGTGTTCACGGTGCTGTTCGAGGACACCGCGGCGATGCTCGGGCTGGTCGTCGCCGCCATCGGCATCGGCCTCGCCCAGTGGCTCGACCAGCCGTGGCTCGACGGCGCCGCCTCGGTGGCCATCGGCCTCATCCTGGCGCTGACCGCCTGGCTGCTCGGCGTCGAGACCAAGGGACTGCTGATCGGCGAGGCGGCGGCGCCGGAGGTCGTGCGGGGCATCCGCAGGATCGTCGGCAAGTCGGACGCCGTCGACCGCCTGAACGAGATCCGCACCATGCACCAGGGGCCGTCGGACGTGCTGCTGGCGATCAGCATCGACTTCAAGAACAATCTGAAGGTCGGCCGCGTCGAGCAGGCCGTCTACGAGATGGAGATGGCCATCAAGGAGAAGTTCCCGGAGATCCGCCGGGTGTTCATCGAGGCGCAGGCGGCGCGACACCACGAGCGCATCCTCGAGCAGGAAATCGCCGAGCACGGCCCGCCGGGCAACGCAGAGACCTGACGGGCGGCCACGCCCGGCCGGGGAACGCTCAGAACGGGATGTCGTCGTCGATGGGGCCGCTGGAGAAGCCGCCGCCCGATCCGCCGGAGCCGCTGCCCGACCCGCCGCCCTGGGAACCGCGGCCGAAGTCGCCGCCGCCACCGCCGCCCTCGCCGCGGCCGTCGAGCATGGTGAGCACCGAGTTGAAGCCCTGCAGCACGACCTCGGTCGAGTAGCGCTTCTGGCCGGACTGGTCTTCCCATTCGCGGGTCTGGAGCTGGCCCTCGACATAGATCTTGGAGCCCTTCTTCAGATACTGCTCGGCGATCCGGCACAGGCCCTCGTTGAAGATCACCACGCGGTGCCATTCGGTGCGCTCGCGGCGCTCGCCGGAATTCTTGTCGCGCCAGGATTCGGAGGTCGCGAGGCGCAGGTTCGCGACCGGCGACCCGCTCTGGGTCCGCCTGATTTCCGGATCGGCCCCGAGATTGCCGATGAGGATCACCTTGTTGACGCTGCCTGCCATTTTCTGCCTCCGTTCGTTCCGGCGCCACGTTGCACGTCTGCCCCGCCATCCGCAAGGCAAGGCGCCGCTTATCCCCTGTTTGGCCCGGCGGGACCCGGCAATCGCGCGCCGGGACTGGAAACGGGCCACCCCGCGACCCTATATGCTGCCCGGAACCTCCTGCTCCAAGGGAGTTGACGCCGGACAGCGCAGGGCCGCATGGACCGATCGTATGTTCGTGTTATGTTCCACGCAACCGGATTATGCGATTCGCGCAATTCCCGCCCCGTGCGGGAAGCGTTAAGGTCGGCTCCGGTGATCCGCCGACAGCCGGCGGGCGTCCATTGTCTTCAAGCCGCGCGCCGGAGCCGACGCGGGGCGGTTCCCGGAAAGCGGACACGGCAGCAGGCGGACCGATGCCATCGAAAATGATCAGCGTGCGCGGCGCGCGCGAGCACAATCTCAAGAATGTCGACGTCGACATCCCGCGCGACAGCCTGACGGTGATGACCGGGCTTTCGGGCTCGGGCAAGTCGTCGCTCGCCTTCGACACGATCTACGCCGAGGGCCAGCGGCGCTACGTCGAGTCGCTTTCCGCCTATGCCCGGCAGTTCCTGGAGATGATGCAGAAGCCGGATGTCGACCAGATCGACGGGCTGTCGCCGGCCATCTCCATCGAGCAGAAGACGACCTCGCGCAATCCGCGCTCGACGGTGGGGACCGTCACCGAGATCTACGACTATCTGCGGCTGCTCTTCGCCCGCGTCGGCATCCCCTACTCGCCGGCCACCGGGCTGCCGATCGAGAGCCAGACGGTCAGCCAGATGGTCGACCGCGTGCTCGACCTCGAGGAAGGCACGCGGCTCTACCTGCTGGCGCCGATCGTGCGCGGCCGCAAGGGCGAGTACCGCAAGGAGTTCGCCGACCTCCAGAAGCGCGGCTTCCAGCGTGTCAAGGTCGACGGGCA
>JBFWXZ010000099.1:0-11364 GCA_050186955.1 Flavobacteriaceae bacterium | reverse complement strand
CCCGGTCTCCGGCTTCACCATCCCCGAGATCGAGCCGCGGCTGTTCTCCTTCAACAACCCGTTCGGCGCCTGCCCGGCCTGCGACGGGCTGGGCAGCGAGCGCCAGGTCGATCCCGACCTCATCGTGCCGGACGAGAACCTGACCCTGAAGGCCGGCGCGGTGGCGCCGTGGGCGCGCTCCAGCTCGCCCTTCTACATGCAGACGCTGGAGGCGCTGGCCCGCCATTACGGCTTCCAGCTCACCAAGCCGTGGAAGGAGCTTCCCGAGGCCGGCCGCAACGCCATCCTCTACGGCTCCGGCGATACCAAGATCGCCTTTGTCTATGACGACGGCACCCGCGCCTACGAAACCAGCAAGACCTTCGAGGGCGTCATTCCCAACCTCGCGCGGCGCTGGAAGGAGACCGAGTCCGCCTGGTCGCGCGAGGAGATCGAGCGCTACATGGCGATGGCGCCCTGCGTGGTGTGCGGCGGCGCGCGTCTCAAGCCGGAAGCGCTGGCGGTGAAGATCGACGGGCTGCATATCAGCCAGATCACCGAGTTCTCGATCCGCAAGGCGGCGGAATGGGCGCTCGCCCTGCCCGGTCGCCTCAGCGACAAGCAGAACGAGATAGCCTCGCGCATCCTAAAGGAGATCCGCGAGCGCCTGAACTTCCTCAACGATGTCGGCCTCGACTACCTGACGCTGTCGCGCGCCTCGGGCACGCTGTCGGGCGGCGAGAGCCAGCGCATCCGCCTCGCCTCGCAGATCGGCTCGGGGCTGACCGGCGTGCTCTACGTGCTGGACGAGCCCTCCATCGGCCTGCACCAGCGCGACAACGCCCGGCTGCTGCAGACGCTGCGGCGGCTGCGCGACCTCGGCAACACGGTGCTGGTGGTCGAGCACGACGAGGATGCGATCCTGACCGCCGACCACGTCGTCGACGTCGGGCCCGGCGCCGGCATCCATGGCGGGCGGATCGTCGCCCACGGCACGCCCGACGACATCATGGCCAATCCCGACAGCCTGACCGGGCAGTATCTCACCGGCATGCGCCAGATCGCGACGCCGCGCGAGCGCCGCGAGCCGCCGAAGAAGCGGCGCATCAGGATCACCGGCGCCACCGGCAACAATCTCAAGGACGTCTCGGCGGAGCTGCCGCTGTCGACCTTCACCTGCGTCACCGGGGTGTCGGGCGGCGGCAAGTCGACGCTGCTGCTCGACACGCTCTACCGGGCGATCGCGCGGCGGCTGAACGGAGCGCGCGAGCACCCTGCCCCCTACGGCTCCATCGAGGGGCTCGAATATATCGACAAGGTCATCGACATCGACCAGTCGCCGATCGGGCGCACGCCGCGCTCCAATCCGGCGACCTATACCGGCGCCTTCACGCCGATCCGCGAGTGGTATGCCGGCTTGCCGGAGGCCAAGGCGCGCGGCTACGGGCCGGGGCGCTTCTCCTTCAACGTGAAGGGCGGGCGCTGCGAGGCCTGCCAGGGCGACGGCGTCATCAAGATCGAGATGCACTTCCTGCCCGACGTCTACGTCACCTGCGACGTCTGCAAGGGCCATCGCTACAACCGCGAGACGCTGGAGGTGAGGTTCAAGGGCAAGTCGATCTCCGACGTGCTGGAGATGACCGTCGACGAGGCGCGCGACTTCTTCGATGCCGTGCCGTCGATCCGCGACAAGATGGACACGCTGCAGCGCGTCGGCCTCGGCTACGTCAAGGTCGGCCAGCAGGCGACGACGCTGTCGGGCGGCGAGGCGCAGCGCATCAAGCTCGCCAAGGAGCTGTCGAAGCGGGCGACGGGGCGAACGCTCTACGTGCTCGACGAGCCGACGACGGGGCTGCATTTCCACGACGTGGCGAAGCTGCTGGAGGTGCTGCACGCCTTCGTCGACCAGGGCAACACGGTGGTGGTGATCGAGCACAATCTCGAGGTCATCAAGACCGCCGACTGGATCATCGACCTCGGGCCCGAGGGCGGCGACGGCGGCGGCGAGATCGTCGCGGCGGGAACGCCGGAGGACGTGGCCGCCAATCCGCGCTCCTATACCGGGCAGTTCCTGAAGGAGCTGTTCGAGCGGCGACGCGGCGCGCGCTCCGACGCCGCCGAGTAGAGCGGTTCTCTAAGTCCTCACGCCAGCAGCGCGATCACGGCGAGGCCGGCGATCGCCAGGCCAATTCCGGCCAGCGGCACGGCGGCATCGGTGCGGTGGCGCTCCTCGGCGCGGTCGCTATCACGGCTGCGGGTGAAATCCATCTCGGTCATCGGGCGCTCCCTTGCGCGGCGTTCCAACCATCTTCCGACGATCAGTTACGCAGCGCGGGCGCGTTTCGCATCGCCCGCTCACGAAGCGTTGAACCGTGTTGAAGCGCGAAGCGTCAGCTCGCCGCCATCCACTCCGAGAGCGGCAGGATGTCGGGCGGCCCGCCATTGCCGCGCGGCCAGGAATCGACCGCCCAGCGCTCGCCGCCCTTCTTCTCGCGGATGACCGCGGCGTTGTGCGGATAGCGGAAATCGAGCAGGAAGCCGCGGGTGCGCGGCGACAGCACCTCGTGATGGCGCAGCATGCCGCGGCGGCTCATCACCAGCAGCAGGCTGGTGGTGTTGGCGGATTCGTCGATGCAGTCGAGCTGGGTCGGGTCGCCGCCCTGGTAGACGCCGAGCTTCGGCCGGTCGGACGAGGTGCCGGCGATGCGGCCGGCCTTGTTCTCGAACCAGACGACGGCGCGCGAGATGGCGCGCCGCTCGGCGGCCGGCGAGCCGCGCCCCGACGACATGATCCCGGCGAGGCGCGAGATGTCGCCCGCCGACAGGACGATCCGCGTCTTGAAGTGGCAGCCATAGCCGTGACAGTAGCTGATCACCGAGCCGCTCGGCGGCTGGGCGTTGGCGCGCGCGTAGAAGCGCGCCCGTTCGGCGTCGTCCGCCGCCGCGGCGGTGGCGAAAATCGTCATCAGCGTCAGAACGGCTAGCCCCCTCATCCGACCAGCTTAGCGCGGCGTCCGCCGATGGCAATCGCGGCGGCGGCGGGCCTTGTGGACGACGGCGCGATTGTCAGGCGGCAAGCGGCGCGGTATCTCCCCGGCCATGAAGAACACACCCGATGCGATCCATATCGTCGGCGGCGGCCTCGCCGGCAGCGAGGCGGCGTGGCAGGCCGCGAGCGCCGGCGTGCCGGTCGTGCTGCACGAGATGCGGCCGGTGCGCGGCACCGACGCCCATCTGACCGACGGGCTCGCCGAGCTGGTCTGCTCGAACTCCTTCCGCTCCGACGACGCGGAGTTCAACGCGGTCGGCCTGCTGCACGAGGAGATGCGTCGCGCCGGCTCGCTGATCATGCGGTCGGCCGACGCCCACCAGGTGCCGGCCGGCGGTGCGCTGGCCGTCGACCGGGTGGGGTTCTCGCAGGCCGTGACCGGGGCGCTCGAGGCGCATCCGCTGATCGAGATCCGCCGCGAGGCCGTCACCGGCCTGCCGCCGGCCGAATGGGGCTCCACCATCGTCGCCACCGGCCCGCTGACGGCGATCGAGCTCGCCGAGGCGGTGCGGGTCGAGAGCGGCGAGGACCAGCTCGCCTTCTTCGACGCCATCGCGCCGATCATCCATCGCGAGACCATCGACATGGACGTCGCCTGGTTCCAGTCGCGCTACGACAAGGCGGGACCGGGCGGCACCGGCGCCGACTACATCAACTGCCCGCTCGACCGCGAGCAGTACGAGGCCTTCGTCGCCGGGCTGGTCGCCGGCGACAAGACCGAGTTCCGCGACTGGGAGAAGAGCACGCCCTATTTCGACGGCTGCCTGCCCATCGAGGTGATGGCGGAGCGCGGGCCGGAAACCCTGCGGCACGGGCCGATGAAGCCGGTCGGGCTGACCAATCCGCACGCCCCCGAGGTCAAGCCCTACGCCGTGGTGCAGCTTCGCCAGGACAATGCGCTGGCGACGCTCTACAACATGGTCGGCTTCCAGACGAAGCTGAAATATGCCGAGCAGGTGCGCCTGTTCCGGACCATTCCGGGGCTGGAGAGCGCCGATTTCGCGCGCCTCGGCGGGCTGCATCGCAACACCTTCATCAACAGCCCGCGCATGCTGGACCCGGTGCTGCGCTGGAAGGCGCGGCCCGACATCCGTTTCGCGGGGCAGATCACCGGCGTCGAGGGCTATGTGGAATCGGCGGCCATCGGGCTGCTGACCGGCCGTTTCGCCGCCGCCGAAAGGCTGGGCGCGGAGGCCGTGGTTCCGCCGCCGACGACGGCGCTCGGGGCGCTGGTCGGCCACATCACCGGCGGCCACCTCGCCGAGGGCGCGAGCTTCCAGCCGATGAACGTGAATTTCGGCCTTTTCCCGGAAGTGACAGTTGAGAAAATACCCGGCAAGCGATTGCGTGGAAAAGAGAAAGTCCGCGCCAAGCGCAGCGCCATCACCCGCCGCGCGCTGCGCGACATAGACGCCTGGCTCGCCCCGCGTGCGGCGGCGGCTGAGTAGACTTCCTCAAAAGCGGCCGGTGCGCCGCGCCAGCCAGAGGCGCCAGAAGGCGCGCAGCGGGCTCATATCGGCCGGCGTGGCGCGGATATCGGGCGTCGCCCTGCGCAGCATGGCGATGCGCGGTGCGACGAGCGCGGCGGGAAGCAGCGCGATGCGCTCGCCCGCCGGCAGCGGCGAGGCCGCCCGCAGCGCCGACAGGCGGCTTTCGGCAACATCGAGCATGGCGCCGACCAGCGCCGGAAACCCTGCTCCGGTTTCACCCGACAGCAGCCGGGCGGGATCGACCCCGTGCCTCGCCATCAGGTCGGCGGGCAGCAGCACCCTGCCCTTGCTGGCGTCGAAGCCGATATTGCGCAGCGTGCCGACGATGCCCTCGGCGATCCCCGCCTCGTCGGCGAGCGCATAGGCATCGTCGCGAAGGGAGCCGCCTTGCGCCGCGACGCCGAGGGCGATGCGGAACAGCCCCCCCGACAGCCGGCGAAGACGCGTCTCCAGCGCCGCCATGTCGGCGAAGGCCTCGCCATAGAGATCGTCGGCGCGCGCGTCGATGAGGCGCTGGAGATCGGGACCGTGCATGGCGCCGGCGGCGATCGCGTCGAGAAGCGCGGCGGCGAGCGGGTTCGCGCGCACGTCGCCGTGACCCGAGCCGGCGATGGCGTCGCGCCACCATTGCAGCCGGATCTCGCCGGGCAGCACGTCGCTGACCAGGTCGCCGATGCGGGCGATCTCGTTGTGGAAGGCGTAGAGCGCGCTCAGGTGGCCCTGGATCGCCGGCGGCGCGAGGATCGCGGCGAGATAGCGGTCGCGATCGCTCTCGCGGAGACCGGCGGCGACGGTCGAGGGGTGCGAGGACACGGGCGCCGCCTCACTCGACGGCGATGAGGGCGGCGGCGACCTTGCGGCCCTCGGCGAGCAGGACGTTGTAGGTTCGCGCCGCCGAGCCGGTGCTCATGGAATCGGCGCCGATGCCCATCTCGCGAAGCCGCACCCGCAGCTTCGGGGCGAGCGGCACGAGGGTCGCGCCGGTGCCGACCAGCAGCGTGTCGATGGCCTCGACCTCCGCGCGCAGCAGGTCGAGGACGGCGCGGTCGAGCCCGTCGAAGGCGGTCGCCTCCCAGGCGTGGATGCCGCCCGGCAGCAGCAACAGGCTGCCGCGATGCGACATGCCGGCGAAGCGGAAGCCGCCATTGCCGTAGGCGTCGATGGGAGCCCTGCCGGGATAGAAGCCCGCCCGCTCCGTCATCGCCGCGCCGCCGATCGCGTCATGCCGGCTGCGGCTTCTCCGCGGCTGCGGCGCCCGGCCCGGAGGAACGGACATTGAGGAAGATGAGCACCGGCGCGGCGATGAAGATCGACGAATAGGTGCCGACGACCACGCCCCAGATCATCGCGAAGGTGAAGCTGCGGATCACCTCACCGCCGAAGATGTAGAGCGCGAACAGGGCGATCAGCGTCGTCAGCGAGGTCATCACGGTGCGCGACAGGGTCTCATTGATGGCGAGATCCAGCACTTCCGTCAGCGGCCGCTTCTTGTAGCGGCGCAGCGTCTCGCGGATACGGTCGTAGACGACGACCGTATCGTTCAGCGAGTAGCCGACGATGGTGAGGATCGCCGCGATGCTCGACAGATTGAACTCGAGCTGGACGATGGCGAACATGCCGATGGTCAGGATGACGTCGTGCACCGTGGCGATGATCGCGCCGATGGCGTATTGCCACTCGAAGCGGAACCAGATGTAGATCAGCACGGCGATGATCGAGGCCAGCACGGCGAAGGTGCCTGCCTCCACGAGCTCGCCGGACACCACGGGACCGACGATCTCGACCCTCCGGTATTCCACGCTGTCGCCGAAGGCCGCCTTGATCTTCTCGATGACGGCCTGCTGCGCGAGATCGCCGCCGGGCTGCGTCTCGACGCGCACCAGCACCTCGTCGGGGGCGCCGAACTCCTGGATCTGGGCGTCGCCGATATTCAATCCGTCGACTGTCGAGCGGATCGAGGCGATGTCGGCGGGGCCGTCCTTGGTGCGCATCTCGATGAGCGTGCCGCCCTCGAAATCGATGCCGAAATTCATGCCGACGGTGAACATCAGCACGATGGCGACGACCGACAGCAGCCCGGAAATCGGGAACGTCAGGCGGCGGAACCGCATGAAGCCGAGATGGGTGTTGTCGGGAACGAGGCGAAGAAGCTTCATCGCTGGCTTTTCCTAGAGGTTCACGCGCGAGGGTCGCGTTCGGCGAACCCAGGTCGCCACGATGAGGCGGTTGAGCAGGAAGGCGGTGAACACCGTGGTCACGATGCCGATGGCCAGCGTGATCGCGAAGCCGCGCACCGGGCCGGAGCCGAGATAGAACAGGATGACGGCGGCGATGAGCGTCGTGATATTGGCGTCCATGATGGTGCCGAGCGCCCGGCTGTAGCCGGAATCGATGGCCGCGATGGCCGATTTCCCCGCCAGTGATTCCTCTCGTATTCGCTCGTAGATCAGCACGTTGGCGTCGACCGCCATGCCGACCGTCAGCACGATGCCGGCGATGCCCGGCAGCGTCAGCGTGGCGCCGAGGAATGAGAGGATGCCGATGATCATCGAGATGTTGAGGATCAGTGAGATGTCGGCGAACAGGCCGAACAGGCCGTAGGCGGCGAACATGAAGACGACCACGGCGACGGTGCCGATGATCGAGGCGACCTTGCCGGCCTCGATGGAGTCGGCGCCGAGACCCGGGCCGACGGTGCGCTCCTCGAGGATGGTCAGCGGCGCGGGCAGCGCGCCGGCGCGCAGCAGGATCGCCAGGTCGTTGGCGCTGTCGATGGTGAAGTTGCCGCTGATCTGGCCGGAACCGCCGAGGATCGGCTCACGGATCACCGGGGCGCTCACCACCTCGTTGTCGAGGACGATGGCGAAGGGCCGGCCGACCGCCTGCTGGGTGACGAGGCCGAACTTGCGGGCGCCGGAGGAATTGAAGCGGAAGCTGACGATGGGCTCGTTGGTGCGCTGGTCGAATCCGGGCTGGGCGTCGACGAGGTCCTCGCCGCTCACCATCACCCGCTTCTCGACGAGATAGGGCACCGGCGGATCGTCGGTCGAATAGAGAAGCTCCGAATCGACCGGCGGACGGCCCTGCAGCGCCTCCTGCGCGCTCATCGTCGGGTCGACGAGGCGGAAGGTCAGCTTCGCGGTCTGGCCGATCAGCGCCTTGAGGCGTCCGGGGTCCTGGAGGCCGGGGACCTGCACGATGATACGGTCGGCGCCCTGGCGCTGGATGGTCGGCTCGGTGGTGCCGAGTTCGTCGATGCGTCGCCGCACGATCTCGATCGACTGGTCGACGGCGGAGCGCACCCGCTCCTCGAGCGCCGCGTCGTTCAGCGTGACGACGATCTGGCCGTCGTCGCTGGATTCGACGGAAATGTCGTAGGTGACGTTGCCGGTCAGGGCGAGGCCGGAAACCTGGCTGCGCAGGTTGCGCACCAGCCGCGTCGCCTCTTGGAGCTGCGTGGTGTCGCGCACCCTCACCTGCACGCTGCGGGCGGAAACGCCGAGGCCGGTATAGCCGATGCGCGCCTCGCGCAGCGCGCTGCGAACGTCGTCGCGGAGCGAATCGAGCCTTTCGGCGACCACGGCGTCGGTGTCGACGGCGAGCAGCAGGTGCGAGCCGCCCTGGAGATCGAGGCCGAGGACGAGCTGGCGATGCGGAACCCAGTCCGGCAGCCCGTCGGCGACGTCCTTGGGGATGAAGTTCGCCGCCATCGCCATGACGCCGAGGAACGCGGCGACCAGCGTCACGATGATCGTCCAGCGGGAAAAATGCAGCATCTATCGGTTACCGGGGATTGGCGGCGGCGAGGGTTCAGGAAGGCTATCTGGGCACGAATGCCCGACGCTTCAATCCTTCGCGGGCTCGCCCTTCGAGCGGACCTCGGAAATCATCGGGCGGGCGACGCGGATCTTGACGTTCGGGGCGATCTCGACCTGAACCTCGTTGTCGTCGGTGACCTTGCTGATCTTGCCGATCATACCGCCGGCGGTGACCACGGTGTCGCCGCGGCGCAGCGACGAGATCATCTCCTGGTGCTGCTTCATGCGCTTCTGCTGCGGGCGCAGAATCAGGAAATAGATGATGACGAAGATGAGCACGAAAGGCAGCAGCGACACGATCATGTCGGAGCCGCCTGCGGCGCCCTGGGCAAAGGCCGGGGTGACCAGCATTGGGACGTTCCCTTGTCTGTTGTGCGCGTGAGCCGGCGGCAAATCGCTTGCGCCGGCGCGCCCGGTTGAAATTCGCGCGGACTATATCGAGCCGCGCGCACCTTGCAAACCATGGAATTGGCGCGCTATTCGCTGTTTTCGCCACGACCCGCAGCCGGCATCGCCCGGCGGATGCGGCCCCAATCGCAAGAACGAGGAATCACCGGCATGTCCGGCACCGAACGTCCCGCCGACCGCGAGGTCCTGCTGCGCATCATGGACGCGCTCGAGCGGCTGGCGCCGCCGCCGAAGGC
This sequence comes from Flavobacteriaceae bacterium, assembly GCA_050186955.1. GTDB lineage: Bacteria > Pseudomonadota > Alphaproteobacteria > Rhizobiales > Tepidamorphaceae > JACKJP01. The sequence goes on along the minus strand of JBFWXZ010000099.1, from coordinate 2,384 downwards.
GAAGCGCGATCTCGACGCCGCCGACGCCTTCGTCTGGCAGGGCGAGATCGCCGGCTTCCTGCCGGTGAAGAACGTCAACCGCGTCGACCAATCGCTTCTCGTCGGCGTCGACAACGCCCGCGACACGCTGCTGCAGAACACGCTGCGCTTCGCCAACGGCCTGCCGGCGAACAACGCGCTGCTGTGGGGCGCGCGCGGCATGGGCAAGAGTTCGCTGGTGAAGGCGGTCCACGCGACCGTCAACGCGATGCCGGACAAGGGCGGCAGAAAGCCGCTGAAGCTGGTGGAGATCCATCGCGAGGACATCGAGACGCTGCCGGCGCTGATGAACGAGATCAGGAGCCAGCCCTATCGCTTCGTGGTGTTCTGCGACGACCTTTCCTTCGATGGCGACACGACCTCCTACAAGTCGCTGAAGGCGGCGCTGGAGGGCGGCATCGAGGGCCGGCCGGCCAACAGCCTGTTCTACGCGACCTCTAATCGCCGCCACCTGCTGCCGCGCGACATGATCGAGAACGAGCGCTCGACGGCGATCAACCCGTCGGAGGCGGTCGAGGAGAAGGTGTCGCTGTCGGACCGTTTCGGCCTGTGGCTCGGCTTCCACAAATGCAGCCAGGACGAATATCTGGCGATGATCGACGGCTATTGCAGCCATTTCGGGCTCGAATACCCGTCCGACAAGCTGCGCGCCGAGGCGCTCGAATGGTCGACGACGCGCGGCTCGCGCTCCGGCCGCGTCGCCTTCCAGTTCATCCAGGACCTCGCGGGACGCCTCGGCAAGGCCGTCGACTGAGCCTGCCCGCAAAAGAAAAGGACGGCGCCGTCGCCGGCGCCGTCCCCTCTCCGGAGGTCAGGATGATCGGAAACGACCTTGGAGCCCCGTTAATCCCTTGAAGTCTCAGAGCGCCGAGAGGTGGCGAAGCGGATCGACCGGCTTCGAGCCCTGGCGGAGTTCGAAATGCACCTGCGGCGTGCTGACGCTGCCGGTCTGACCAGCCTGGGCGATGACCTGGCCGCGCTTGACCGTGTCGCCGCGCTTCACCAGCAGCTTCTCGGCATGGGCGTAGGCCGTGACCCAGTTGTCCGAGTGGCGGATCAGGATCAGGTTGCCGTAGCCCTCCAGCTCGTTGCCGGCATAGGCGACGACGCCGTTCTCGGCGGCGCGGATCGAGGTGCCGGCGGGCACGGCGATGTTGACGCCGTCATTGGTGCGTCCCGACGCCTTCTCGCCGAAGGCCGAGATCACACGGCCGCGAACCGGCCAGCGGAACTCGCTCGCGGAACGCGCCTCGGGCTCGCCGAGGCTGGCCACGCGCTGCGGCTGCTCGGCCGGCTGCGGCGTCGCCTCGGGCGCGGCGGCCACCGGCTCGGCCTTGGGCTGCGGCGCGGCGATGGGAACCGTGCGGACAGTCTTGGTGCCCGAATCGTCGCGCACCGGAGCGGCGGCGACGCGCGGCGGGCGCGCCTCGGAGGCGTCCGTCATGGTCCGCGTGGTCTCCAGACGCGCCGTGCGCACCGGGCCCTCGCCCGGAATCACCAGCTCCTGGCCGACGCGGATCGCGCCGCCGGAAGGCAGGCTGTTGGCGCGCGAGATCTCGGCGACGCCGACATTGTGGTTGCGGGCGATCGAATAGAGCGTGTCGCCGGGCTGGACCCGGTAGCGGCCGTTCTGCGCGGTGCGCGGCGCGGCGGGCGCGGGCTGCGGCGAGGAAGCCGCATAGGCCGGCGGCGAATAGGAAGGCGTGCTGGCGGCGCCGTAGCGGGCGCCGGCGCCGGGCGACGGGATGATCAGGCGCTGGCCGACGCGGATCTGGTCGGCGGACTGCATCCTGTTGGCGTCGAGGATCGCCTGCTCGCTGACGCCGTAGGCGCGGGCGATGGAGAACAGCGTGTCGCCGTTGGCCACCGTCTTGACGATGGTGCCGCCGGCGCCGACGGGCGCGCCCGTCGAGGCCTGCGAACCGCCGGGCGGCGGCAGCGGCTGCGAGGAATAGACCGGATCGGTCGGCTGGGCGTATCCGCCGTTCGCCGGGCCGTAGGCAGCCGCGCCGACCGGCTCGCTCGGCTGCGGCACCGAGCCCGTGTAGTCGGACGAGGCGAAGAACGGCTCGTTGAAGCGCGTCACGTCCGAGCTGCAGGCTCCGAGCGACAACGCTACGGCGGAAAGGGCGACAATCCGGAGGGGACGTGCCGGGGAGAAACCCGGAAGCTTGCTACGCATGGAACAACTCACTCGCACTCAAAACCTGCGAGGAAGGTAGTCCCGTCTAAGTAAACAACGCCTTAAGCATTTTAGACGAATGCCGAATTTTCGACATTAATTTCAAATCGGCGCCGCCCGGCCGTCGCGACCTGGAGCGGCTCACGGCGTGCTGGTAAAAGGT
>JBFWXZ010000098.1:0-11431 GCA_050186955.1 Flavobacteriaceae bacterium | reverse complement strand
TTGCCGCTGTCGAAATTGGCGGTGAGGCCGGGAAAGGCGATCTCCTCGAGCCGCCGCGCGAGGTCGGGCTCGTTGGTGACGTTGAGGCCGGCGGGCGGCCCGCCGAGGCTCTTGTAGGTGCTCATGGTCATCGCGTGCGCGCCTTCCTCCAGCGGCTGCTGCCAGGCCCCGCCGGCGATCACGCCGCACAGATGGGCGGCGTCGAACAGCTCCCTGGCGCCGACGCCGTCGGCGATTTCGCGGATCTCGCGCAGCGGGTGCGGCGCGAGGTTCAGGCTGCCGCCGATGGAGATCACCTTCGGGCGGACCTCGCGCGCCATCCGCTCCAGCGCCGCCACGTCGACGGTGTAGTTCGCGGCATCCACCGGCGCCTCGTGGATCGCCAGCCGGTAGAGCCCGGCGGCGCCGTCGCGATTGTGAGTGACGTGGCCGCCGATGGAGGCCGGCGGCACGATGATGGCGTCGCCCGGCTCGGCCATCGCCATGAAGGCGTAGAGATTGGCGAGCGCGCCGGAGCCGACCCGGTATTCGACGAAGCGGGCGCCGAAGGTCTCCGCCGCCAGCTCCTGGGCGATGACCTCGATGCGCTCCATGGCCTCGAGCCCCATCTCGTATTTGTCGCCGGGATAGCCGAGCGAGGGGCGGTTGCCGAGGCCGGCGGCGAGCAGAGCCTCGGCGCGCGGGTTCATGACGTTGGTGGCCGGGTTCAGGTTGACGCAATCGGCCTCGTGGGTCTGCCGGTTGAGGGCGGCGAGCCGGTCGATCTCCTTCTCGACGGCGTCGGCGTCGCGGGCGGCCGCGAAGTCCGCCGCGTCGTCGATGACCGCGCGGATATCCCCGCCGAGCCATTCGCGTTCAGCCAGAACCCGTTTCATCGCGTCTTCTCCTTTTGCCGGCCGGTTTCCTGAAAGCAGCTTTTCCCCGCAGCGCGCGAAGTCAAGCGGCGCGGATTTGGAATCGACGCCGCGATTGGGTATGATCGATCCGCAATCCGCTGTCAGGCGCCGGCAAAGCCCCGCGTGCCTTGCGGTATTCGCGCCGGCCGCTGCTCCAGCGGCCAGCCGCAGCCGAAATGGCCTCAATTCACAGGTCGCCCGAGAGGCAAGCCCGTCTTGCCGCGCGGCCCATTTGACAGGGAATTTTCAATGACCATCGACGAGACCCCCATCGCCGAACGCCTGATCAAGGCGCGCGAGCTGCGCGGCCTGACGACGAGCCAGCTGGCGCGCCGCCTCGGCGTGCGCACGCAGACGCTGCGCAACTGGGAGGAGGGCACGAGCGTGCCGCGCGCCAACCGGCTGCAGATGCTGGCCGGCATCCTCAACGTCTCGCTGACGTGGCTGTTCGGCGGCGTCAAGCAGCACGCGCCGTCCGCCGCCGATGCCGACCCGGCGCTGCTTCTGGAGCAGAAGCTCGAGCGTGCCCGCCGGCTGCAGTCGGAGCTCGGAGACCTGCTGGCGGAGATCTCCGGCGACGTGACGCGCGTCGGCGCCGGCGCGGAGAGCGGCGGAAACGTCGCCGCCTGAGACCCTCGCAACACGCTTGACCGGATGGGGCGGTCTGAATAGTGTTCCGGCTCGATTTCGAACCGGAACCGGGATTATCGACCGATGCGGTCCAGCATTCTCATTCTCGTAGGCAGGCGCGCCGGAGGCGCGGCAGGATAGTCCTGCCGTGAACGAAGGTGCGCACAGGGGCTTTCGGAGCCCCTTTTTTATTGCCTGACGGAACGGGGGCGCGAGGCCGCCACAGACGAAGGAAGCGAGAAGGAACCATGGCGCGGGAAAACACGAACGGCGAGGAACTGACGGGTGCGGGAATCGTCCTGCAGGCCCTGAAGGACCAGGGGGTCGAGCATATCTTCGGCTATCCCGGCGGCGCCGTGCTGCCGATCTACGACGAGATCTTCCAGCAGGACGACGTCAGCCATATCCTCGTGCGCCAGGAAGGCGGCGCGGTCCATGCCGCCGAGGGCTACGCGCGCTCCACCGGCAAGGTCGGCGTCGTTCTCGTGACCTCGGGGCCGGGCGCCACCAACGCCGTCACCGGCCTGACCGACGCGCTGATGGATTCCATTCCGCTGGTCTGCATCACCGGGCAGGTGCCGACGCATCTGATCGGCAACGACGCCTTCCAGGAATGCGACACGGTCGGCATCACCCGTCCGTGCACCAAGCACAACTGGCTGGTCCGCGACGTCAAGGACCTGGCGCGCATCCTCCACGAGGCGTTCCTGGTCGCCCGCAGCGGGCGTCCCGGCCCGGTCGTCGTCGACATCCCCAAGGACGTGCAGTTCGCCACCGGCCCCTATGTCGGGCCGAAGAATATCCGCCACAAGACCTACAATCCGAAGGTCAGCGGCGACATCGACCGCGTCCGCGCCGCCATCGAGCTGATGCGGAACGCGAAGAAGCCGGTGCTCTATACCGGCGGCGGCGTGATCAATTCCGGGCCGGCGGCGAGCGCGCTGCTGCGCGAGCTGGTCGAGCTGACCGGCTTCCCCATCACCTCGACGCTGATGGGGCTCGGCGCCTATCCGGCGTCGGGCAAGCACTGGCTGGGCATGCTGGGCATGCACGGTACCTACGAGGCCAACATGGCGATGCACGACTGCGACGTCATGGTCTGCATCGGCGCGCGCTTCGACGACCGCATCACCGGCCGTCTCGACGCCTTCTCGCCGGGCTCGCGCAAGATCCACATCGATATCGACCCGTCCTCGATCAACAAGAACGTCCATGTCGACCTGCCGATCGTCGGCGACATCGGCCGCGTCCTGGAGGACATGGTGCGGCTGTGGCGTTCCGAAAGCGTGACGCCCGACAAGGCGGCGCTCAAGGCGTGGCGGACGCAGATCGACGGCTGGCGCGCGCGTAACAGCCTCAACTACCGCAACTCCGATAAGGTGATCATGCCGCAATACGCGATCCAGCGGCTCTACGAGGCCTGCAAGGACCGCGACTGCTACATCACCACCGAGGTCGGCCAGCATCAGATGTGGGCGGCGCAGTTCTTCCACTTCGAGGAGCCGAACCGCTGGATGACCTCCGGCGGCCTGGGCACCATGGGCTACGGCATGCCGGCGGCGATCGGCGCGCAGCTCGCGCATCCGAAATCGCTGGTGGTCGACATCGCCGGCGACGCCTCGATCCTGATGAACATCCAGGAGCTGTCGACGGCGGTGCAGTACCGGCTGCCGGTCAAGATCTTCATCCTCAACAACCAGTACATGGGCATGGTCCGACAGTGGCAGCAACTGCTGCACGGCAACCGGCAGTCGGAGAGCTACATGGAGTCGCTGCCCGACTTCGTGAAGCTGGCCGAGGCCTATGGCGCGGTCGGGATGCGGGCGGAGACGCCGCAGGAGCTCGACGGCAAGATCGCCGAGATGATCGCCACCGACGCCCCGGTGATCTTCGACTGCCGCGTCGCGGCGCTGGCCAACTGCTTCCCGATGATCCCGTCGGGCAAGGCGCACAACGAAATGCTGCTCGGCGAGGACGTGCCCGACGTCGAGATCGAAAACGCGATCGGCGAAGACGGCAAGGCGCTGGTCTGACGGCCTCCAGGAGAGTTGAGAAAATGAATCAACCGGCATCTGCCTATTTCATCGAGAAGCGGACGGAAACGCTTGAAACCCATACGCTTTCCGTCCTCGTCGACAACGAGCCCGGCGTCCTCGCGCGGGTCATCGGGCTGTTTTCGGGGCGCGGCTACAACATCGAGTCGCTGACCGTCTCGGAGACCGAGCACGCGGCGCATCTGTCGCGCATCACGGTGGTCACCACCGGCACGCCGATGGTGCTGGAGCAGATCAAGCACCAGCTCGAGCGCCTCGTTCCCGTCCACAGCGTCAACGATTTGACGGCGGAGGGAAAGCCGCTGGAGCGCGAGCTGGCGCTGATCAAGGTGGCGGGCCGGGGCGACAACCGCGTCGAGGCGCTGCGCCTGGCGGAAGCCTTCCGCGCACAGGTCATCGACGCCACCGTCGAGCACTTCGTGTTCGAGATCACCGGGCGGAGCTCGAAGATCGAGCAGTTCGTCGAGATCCTGCAGCCGCTCGGCCTCGTCGAGGTGGCGCGCACCGGCATCGCCGCGGTCAGCCGCGGCAAGGAAGGCATGCAGGCTTGAGCCACGCATGCGTGAGCGACAGGCCGCGAATGCGGTTGCGGCCTAGCTGATCGGCGGCGGCCGGGCGACAGTCGCGGCCGCAACCGGACCCTGGTTCCATGACGCTGGATGTCTTTCTCGGCCTGCTGGTCTTCGCCTTCGTGTCCTCGGTGACGCCGGGGCCGAACAATTTCATGCTGCTGGCTTCCGGCGTGAATTTCGGCTTCGTGCGGACGATCCCGCATATGGTCGGGATCGCCTTCGGCTTCTTCTCGCTGCTGATGGGGGTCGGCTTCGGGCTCGGGGCGCTGATCAAGGCCTTCCCGTCGCTTCACCTCGCGTTGAAGATCGCCGGCGCCGCCTATCTGCTCTATCTCGCCTGGCGCATCGCCACTTCGCGCAAGATGGGGGAGGCGGAGGCCAAGGCGCGGCCGATGACCTTCCTTGAGGCGGCCGCCTTCCAGTGGGTCAACCCCAAGGCGTGGGTGATGGCGCTGACCGCCATGGCGATCTACACCAGCGCCGAGAACCCCTATGTGTCGGTGCTGCTGGTCGGGCTCGCCTTCACCATCGTCAACCTGCCGAGCGTCTCGGTCTGGGCCGGCTTCGGGGTTGCGCTGCGCGGCTTCCTGGCCGATCCGGTGCGGCTGAAATGGTTCAACATCGCGATGGGGCTGCTGCTGGTGGCGAGCCTGTGGCCGATGCTGAACTGAATCCGGCTTCCCCTGCCGCGATCTTGCCTGCGCGACTGCCTCTACGTAAATATTGCCGCTTCCGAGTGGTTGGGTGTGGACGCCAAGATGTCAGTGATGCGTAACGGTCCGGACGGCGCCGGCGGCCTGGAGTGGGGCCAGTGGGCGTTGGGGCAATATCGCGTTCACGCCGCGTGGAGACGCGCATGCGCCGCCGGCGGCGCCTATCCCCGGCTGAAGGACTGGAGCAGGGTGCACAAGATCGCGATGCGGCTCGGTCGGCCGTTGGCGATATCCGTCAGTCCCCGGCAGATCAGGCGTGTCTTGCAGAATGCCCGTGCGCAGGGCCTTCGCGACGGGCGTTTCCTGATCTCTGGCGATTGGGTGCGCAACGCGGTTCCGCTGGAGGATTGCGTCCTTTTCCAGGAGTTCACCGGCGTCCTGGAATGGCGGGGCCGGGACGAGGACCTTCCCCTGCGCCACAATTTTCGCAGCCGGCTCGCCGCAACCGGCCCGTTCAACCGGCCGCCGGGAACGATCGCCTCGTTGGAGGATATAGACCGCTACTGCGCCTATCGCCTCGAGATAGCCGCAAGCTTCAGGAAGCACGGCGTCCTGCCGAGCGAGTACTACCGGCGGGTGGGCAACGAGGCGACGCCGGCCATGCCCGGTATGAACGCCAGGCAGGGCGACCCTGTCGCGGCCATCGGCCCGGACGGGGAATTGCTGCTGATCGGCGGGCGCCACAGGCTTGCCGCCGCGCGGGCGACCGGCCAACCGGCGATCCAGGTCGGGATCGAGCTCATCGATGTCGGCTGGCTCCAGGCGCAATGCGAAAGCCGCCGCTGCGGGCCCGACGCCCTCATCCGGAGTATCGACCGGTTCGGGCTGGCCTACGACAGCGCCATGACGGTGCCGGACACCGCATCCCAACCCGGATGGGAATCAGTCTAAACGGACGTATGGAATTCTCTCCGCAGCAGGATCGCGCGCTCAAGGAGATCGCCCGCTGGCTGAAGGCCGGAGACCGGCAGCTCTTCCGGCTGTTCGGCTATGCCGGCACCGGCAAGACGATGCTGGCGCGCCATATCGCCGAGGGCGTCGACGGCGAGGTGCTTTTCGCCGCGTTCACCGGCAAGGCGGCGCAGGTGCTCAGGGCGCGTGGCGCCCATAACGCGCGCACCATCCATTCGTTGATCTACCGCCCGCGCGGCGAGGGCGAGGAGGACGAGGAGGGCAAGGTGACGCCGCTCTTCTCGCTCAACCGGCAAAGCCCGCTGGCCAAGGCCGACCTGGTGATCATCGACGAGTGCTCGATGGTCGACGAGGCGCTGGGGCGCGACCTCCTGTCCTTCGGCACGCCGGTGCTGGTGCTCGGCGATCCCGGGCAGTTGCCGCCGGTCTCGGGCGGCGGCTTCTTCACCGAGCACGAGCCCGACGTGATGCTGACCGAGATCCATCGGCAGGCGCGCGACAACCCGATCATCGACATGGCGAGCATCGTGCGCGAGGGCGGCCAGCTCGAGCACGGGCGCTACGGCGACAGCCGGGTAATCCCCCGCGCCGACGTGTCGAGCGACCTGGTCATGGCCGCCGACCAGGTGCTCGTCGGCACCAACCGCACGCGGCGGCGCTACAATCAGCGGCTGCGCGAGCTCAACGGCTTCTCGGGCAGGCTGCCGCAGGCCGGCGACAAGCTGGTGTGCCTGAGGAACAATTCGGAGAAGGGCCTGCTCAACGGCGGGCTGTGGCGGGTCTCGTCGGCGGGCAAGGGGCGCGGCCAGCGCGTCGACCTGCTCGTCACCCCGGACGAGGAGGGGCCCTACGCGACGCCGCAGAAGATCAAGCTGCACCGCGCCGTCTTCGAGGGCGAGGGCGACGTGCCCTGGGCGATCCGCCGCGCCTATGACGATTTCGATTTCGGCTACGCGCTCACCGTGCACAAGGCACAGGGCTCGCAGTGGCCGGAGGTGGTGCTGTTCGACGAGAGCTTCGCCTTCAAGGAGACGCGCGCGCAGTGGCTCTACACGGCGATCACCCGGGCCTCGGAACGGCTTACCGTGGTGCGCTGACCAGGGCTTTCGCTCAGGGCTTCCAGGGCGGCGCGACGACGGGCATCACGTCGACGGAAAAGTGTTCCTTTTCAACGCTTACCGCGCGGCCGGAGAGAATCAGATTCGGCCTGATCTCGGCCAACGGAACGAGCACGAAGGCGCGGTTGAAGAGCTCGCGGTGGGGGATCGCCAGATCGTGCTGGCGCACCTCGCCGCCGCCGAGATAGAGGATGTCGACGTCGATCAAGCGCGGGCCCCAGCGCTCGGCCTCGACGCGGCCGAGCTCGTCCTCGATCGCCTTCACCCGCTTCAGCAGCGCGCGCGCGTCCAGCGTCGTTCCGGCGACCGCGCAGGCGTTGACGAAGGCCGGCTGGTCTGTGACGCCCCAGGGCGGCGTCTCGTAGAAGGAGGAGGCGGCGCGGAAGTCGATGCCCGGCGTTTCGAACAGCGCCGTCATCGCCGCGCGGATGTTCTCCACGCGGTCGCCGAGATTGCTGCCGAAACCGAAGCCCGCTTCCATGCCGACGATCAGCGGGTCCGGACGATCTCGACGCCGACGGTGTCGATGGGGCCGGGCACCGGGGCCGCCGGCTTCCTGACCTCGACGCGGACCTTGGCGATGGCCGGGAAGTCCGCGAGCAGGGCGGCGGCAATGCGCTCGGCGAGGGTCTCGATGAGGCCGACGCGCTCTCCGTCGACGACGGTGCGGCGCACGGTCTCGTAGACATAGTCGTAGCGCACCGCGTCGGAGGCCACGTCGCCGCGCGAATAGGCCGTCACGTCGGTGTAGTAGTCGACATCGACCTCGAAGCGCTGGCCGAGCGAGGCCTCCTCCTCGAAGACGCCGTGATAGGCGAACAGCACGATGCCGCGGCAGAAGATCCTGTCGAGCGTCTTTTCCATCTCGTTCACGCGCTCCGGATGGCGTTCAGCATCTTCACGAGGTCGACATGGGCGGCGACGTCGTGGACGCGGATGATCTCGGCGTTCTCAAGCACGGCCCACGCATTGACCGCAAGCGTGCCGTAGAGCCGCTGGTCGACCGGCTTGTCGAGCACATGGCCGATGGAGCTCTTGCGCGAGGCGCCGAAGAGGATCGGGAAACCGAGCGCCTTCAGCCGCGACAGGTGCTTCATCGCCTGCAGGCTCTGGTCGGCGGTCTTGCCGAAACCGATGCCCGGATCGAGAAAGATGTTTTTCTCCGCGATGCCGGCTCGGCGGGCGATCTCGAGGGTGCGGCCGAAGAATTCCAGGATGTCGTCGACGATGTCGATCTCCGGCTCGACCGTCTCGCGATTGTGCATGAGGACGATCTCGCAACCGGCCTCGGCGGCGACGCCGGCCATGGCGGGATCGCGCTGGAGGCCCCAGACGTCGTTCATGATCGTCGCGCCGGCGGCGAGCGCCTTGCTGGCGACTTCCGCCTTCATGGTGTCGATGGAGACCGGAACGCCCATCGGCGCGACCTCGCGCAGCACCGGAAGGACGCGGTCCAGCTCCTCCTCGGCGGAGACCGGGGTATGGCCCGGTCGGCTGGACTCGCCGCCGATGTCGATGATGTCGGCGCCTTCCGCGATCATCGCGCGGGCGTGGTCGACGGCCTTCCCGCGGGCCTCGAAGCGGCCGCCGTCGGAAAAGCTGTCGGGCGTGACGTTGAGGATGCCCATGACGAGCGGGGTATTGGCCATTGGATCGCAGTGCCTTTCCTTGCCGCCGCGCATGGCGGCCCCGCCCGAAGTGACGGTTGCCCTCGTTCGCGCCGCCCGCTAGAACGCGCCGGGTTTTACTAGCGCGGGCAGGCGCCCGTCCATAGCCGTCTCACGGAGAAGGAAGAAAGTTCATGCGCGTCTATTACGATCGGGATGCCGACATCAATCTGATCAAGGGCCGGAAGGTCGTCATCGTCGGCTATGGCAGCCAGGGCCGCGCGCATGCGCTCAACCTCAAGGACTCCGGCGTCAAGGAAGTGGCCGTGGCGCTGCGTCCGGGCTCGTCGACGGCGAAGAAGGTCGAGGCCGACGGGCTGAAGGTCATGTCGGTCGCCGACGCCGCCAAATGGGCCGACCTGATGATGATGGCGACCCCGGACGAACTGCAGGCCGACATCTGGAAGGACGAGATCGCCCCGAACATCAAGGACGGCGCGGCGATCGCCTTCGCGCACGGCCTCAACGTGCATTTCAACCTGATCGAGCCGGGCAGCGAGATCGACGTCATCATGATCGCGCCGAAGGGCCCGGGCCACACGGTGCGCGGCGAGTATCAGCGCGGCGGCGGCGTACCCTGCCTCATCGCCATCGACCAGGACGCCTCCGGCAACGCCCACGACCTGGCGCTCTCCTATGCCTGCGCCATCGGCGGCGGCCGCTCGGGCGTCATCGAGACGACCTTCAAGGAAGAGTGCGAGACCGACCTGTTCGGCGAGCAGGTGGTGCTCTGCGGCGGCCTGGTGGAGCTAATCCGCGCCGGTTTCGAGACGCTGGTCGAGGCCGGCTACGCGCCGGAGATGGCCTATTTCGAGTGCCTGCACGAGGTGAAGCTGATCGTCGACCTGATCTATGAGGGCGGCATCGCCAACATGAACTACTCGATCTCCAACACCGCCGAGTTCGGCGAATACGTGTCCGGCCCGCGCATCGTCACCGACGAGACCAAGGCCGAGATGCGGCGGGTGCTCAAGGACATCCAGACCGGTGCCTTCACCTCCGAATGGATCCGCGAGTGCAAGGCCGGCCAGCCGAAGTTCAAGGCGACGCGCCGCGTCAACGACGCGCATCCGATCGAGGAGGTCGGCGAGCGCCTGCGCGGCATGATGCCGTGGATCTCGGCCAACAAGCTGGTCGACAAGGCGCGCAACTGACGGCCGCGATGCGGGGGCGGGGGTGCGAAAGAGCGTAGCGATCGCGGGCGGCGGGCTCACCGGGGCCCTTGCCGCCCTCGACCTCGCCCGCAGGGGGTGGCGCGCCACCCTGTTCGACCGGCGTCCGCGCATCCTGCAGGGCGCCAGCCGCAACAACGAGGGCAAGCTCCACCTCGGCTTCACCTATGCGATGGACGGCGGCGGCGCCACGGCGCGGCTGCTGACGCGGCACGGCAACGAGTTCCTGCCCATCCTTTGCGAGCTGACGGGGCGTTCCGCGGACCATTTCGTCACCGCCGAACGCAGCATGTACGCGATCCCGCGGGATTCCTGGCTCGACGCGGCGCAGAGCGAAAGCTATCTGCGTGGCGTTTGCGACGGCCTCGCCGGGATCGGCAGGCCGGCCGACATGCGGCGGCTCGATCCGGCGGAAGCCGCGGACGCGTTCAGCGAGCGCATGGAAGCGGTTTTCGAGGTGCCGGAGACCTTCGTCAGCACCGACAAGGTCTGCGACGCGGTGGAGGAGGCGGTGCTCGCGTCGCCGGCGATCGAGGTCGTCACCGATACGCAGGTCGCCTCGTTCGAGGGTGAGGGCCGCCCCGGCGTGCTGCTGGCCGACGGCCGGCGCCTCGGGCCCTTCGACGCCGCCGTCAACTCGAGCTGGGAAGGGCTCGCGGACATCGCCTCGGGCAGCGGCGCCCCGCTCAGCGGGCTGTGCATCCGCGCCAAGGCCGGGTTCATCGCGCGGGTCGAAGCCGGCATGCCGCGCCTTCCGCTGACATTCGCCTATGGCGCCTTCGGCGATATCGTCCCCGTCGGCGGCGATATGGTCTATCTGTCCTGGTACCCCGCCTGCCAGTTCGGCTTCGCGCCGAGCGCCGACAACGGCGTCGCCTGGTACGAGGGGGTTCACGAGCGCTTTGACGCGAAAGCCGCCTACCGGGCGTCGAGGGAGGCCTTCGAGGCCCTGTGCCCGGGACTCAGGCTCGCCGATGCGTTCGACCGCGTCAGGGCCGGCGCCATCGTCGCCGCCGGCCGTACCGACATTCACGACACCGGTAGCGGCCTGCACACCCGAACGGCGATCGGCGTGTCGCGGCGCGGCGCGATCTATTCGGTCGATTCCGGCAAGTTCACCTCCACGCCGCACATGGCCAGGGCGCTCGGCGACGCGATCGCGGGATGAACGCGCTGCCCGTCACGATCTGCGTTCCCGCCTATAACGCGGCCTCGCATCTGGTCGAGACCCTCGAAAGCGCCGCAGCGCAGGACTGGCCGGAAATCCGTATCCTGGTCAGCGTCGACAAGTCGGACGACGAAACAGCCGACATCGCGGCGAGGTTCGCGGCGGCGAGGTTCGCGTCCGCCCATGGCGCGCATGTCGTCGCGCACGACAGACGTCTCGGATGGCGCCGGAACTGCAATTTCGCGCTCGCCTCGGCGCCCACGCGCCACGCAATGATCCTGCCGCATGACGATCTTCTTCAGCCGGGCTATGTCAGCGCCTGCATGGCGGCGCTGGCCGGCGAACCGGGCGGGGTCGCCGCCTACAGCGATCTTGCGTGCTTCGGGGACCGCGAGTTCACTTTCGTCTGGAGGCCGCTTGCCGGCGGCGCGGCCGAACGGGTTATCCACTATGTCGCCCGGTCGATGAGCGCGGTGCCGTTTCGCGCCGTGATCGACACGGAGAAATCAGGTGGCGTCCCGATACCGAA
>JBFWXZ010000097.1:0-11476 GCA_050186955.1 Flavobacteriaceae bacterium | reverse complement strand
AGGGACATACCGCTCATCTGGGTCTGCGGAAAGCCGAGCAGCTTGGTGGTGCCGTGCTGCAGGAGCAGCAGGCCCGCCATGATGCGGAAGATCGAGCGGATCTGGGGTTCGAACCCGGCGAGTGCCTTCATCGATGATGCTCCTTCAGCGGTTCACAACTCGTCGACCGTGCGCGGGAAGACCGACTGGAAGCCCTCGGCATATCTGCAGTCGCGCCCGGCGGCCTGGCCGCCGGAATTGCGCTTGAAGTGGTTGGCGCGATTCTCGGCGACCCGGGTGTAATATTCCCACAGGTGCTCCTGCCCTTCCATGCATTCGATGGCGGCCCGCTTGCGCTCCCAGACCGGGGTGATGTCGAGGAACGTATCGGGCTTCCAGCCCATCTGCTCGGTCTGGTGCGGCTCGAAGAGGTAGAGCTGCGGCGCGCCGAGAACCTTCTCGCCCGGTCTGTGGCCCCAGGCCTGGGCGATCATGCGGCATTCGAGCGCGACCTGCGTCGCATAGCTGTGGTCGGTGTTGTAGGGATCGAACAGCGAATGCGAGAGCATGAAGGAGGGCTGCACCGCGCGGATCACCTCGACGACGCGCTCCTTGTCGGCCCGCGCCAGCTCCAGCGGGTAGTCGCCGAGATCGAGACAGACGAGATCGTGGACCCCGAGCGCTTCCGCCGCGCGCTCCGCCTCGCCGCGCCGCGCCGCCTTGACGCGGTCGAGGGTCATCCCCTCCTGCTTCCACAGCTTGGCGCTCTCGCCGCGCTCGCCGAAGGACAGGCAGAGCACCGTCACCGCATAACCCTTCTCAGCGTGCAGCGCGATCGCGCCGCCGCAGCGCCAGACGAAATCCGCCGCATGGGCGCTGATCACCAGCGCCGTCCTTGCCGCAGCCATGCACCGAGCCTCCCTTTTCCGCGAGTGGCCGGAGGTTCCCACGCACAGGCGCGGGCCGGCAATTCGAAAGTGACGCAGTCTTCATAAGATTTAGCTATAGTAGCTGGAGCGACACCGCCATTTCTGCGAGACTGCGCGGGGGATTTTCCGTATCCGCCAACCCGGAGCGCACGCCATGGACAACCAGCCGAAGATCGCCTTCGTCGGCTTCGGGGAGGCGGCGCAGGCCTTCGTTTCCGGCTGGGATCTCGCCGACCCGTCCAGGATCGCCGCCTACGACATCAAGACCGACGATCCGGCGGCGCGGCAGGCGATGCGGGAACGCTACCGCATGCTTGGCGTTCGGGGCTGCGACGCCCTCGCCGACGCGCTCGCCGGCGCGGCAATCGTGTTCAGCGTCGTCACCGCCGACCGCGCGCTGGAGGCGGCGGCCGCCGCCGCGCCGCTTCTCGGCGCCGGCGCGTTCTGGCTCGACTGCAACTCCTGCGCGCCGGGCACCAAGCAGCGCGCCGCCGAGGCGATCGACGCGCGGGGCGCGCGCTATGTCGACGTCGCGGTGATGGCGCCCGTGCATCCCAAGCGCCATCTGGTGCCACTTCTGGTCTCCGGCCCGCACGCACGGGAGGCGGCGGACGCGCTTCGGGCGCTCGGCATGAAGCCGGTGATCGCCGGCCCCGCGGTCGGCGAGGCTTCGTCGATCAAGATGATCCGCTCGGTGATGGTGAAGGGGATCGAGGCGCTGACCGCGGAATGCTTCCTGGCGGCGCGGCGGGCCGGCGTCGAGGCCCAGGTCATCGCCTCGCTCGACGCCTCCGATCCGGCGATGCAGTGGCGCCGCCGCGGCGCCTACAATCTGGAGCGCATGATGGTGCATGGCGCGCGGCGGGCGGCGGAGATGCGCGAGGTCGCGGCGACCGTGGAGGCGCTCGGGCTTGCGGGTCGGATGAGCGCAGCGGCGGCGCAATGGCAGGCGGACATCGCCGCGCTTCATGCCGAGCCCGGCGACGACGATTTCTCGTCGCGCGCCGAGCGCATCCTGTCGCGGCTGTGATCAACCGCAACCTGCGGCACCTGCGGCTGTTCCTCGCGGTTGTCGAGACCGGCTCGCCGAGCGCCGCGGCGCGCCGCCACCGTCTCTCGCAGCCGGCGGTGACACAGGCGATGCGCAATCTCCGGCAGTCCGCCGGCGGCGCGCTTTTCGAGCGCCGCCCGCAGGGCTTCTTTCCGACCGCCCGAGCCAGGCTTCTGGCGGAGCGGACCGCCCGCGCCCTGGCGATCCTCGATCCGGCGCTCGCAGCGGTCGCGCCGCGCCTTGCCCTCACCGCCACCACGGCAGGTCTGGAAGCGCTCGCCGCAGTGGGCGAATGCGAGAACTTCACGCTCGCCGCCGCCCGGCTCGGCATGGCGCAGCCGACCGTGCACCGGGCGGTGACGCGGCTGGAGCGCGACGCCGGCCGTCCGCTTTTCGAGCGCGCATCCTTCGGCGTGGCGGCGACTCGGCCATGCCAGGCGCTCGCGCGCGCCGCGCGACTCGCCTTCGCCGAGCTCGACCAGGCCGACGCCGAACTCGCCGAGTTCGACGGGCGGGAGGCCGGCCGCATCGTTATCGGCGCGTTGCCGCTGTCGCGCTCGCGGATCCTGCCGCGTGCCCTCGCCGCATTCCGCGAGAGGCGGCCGACCTATCCGATCACCGTGCTCGACGGCCCCTATGACGACCTGCTGGCCGGGCTCCGGCGCGGCGACATCGACCTCATCGTCGGCGCGCTCCGCGAGCCGGCGCCGGTCGACGACGTCGAGGAGGAGAAGCTGTTCGACGACCGGCTCGCGGTCATCGCCGGCCGGCGGCATCCGCTCGCGGCCCGCGAGAGGCTGACGCCCGCCGATCTCGCCGCCTTTCCCTTCGTCGTCGCGAGGAGCGGGACGCCGGCGCGCAGGCGCTTCGAGGAAGCCTTCGCGCTGGCTGGATGCGTGACGCCGGCGCGCATCATCGAATCCGGCTCGATCCTGCTGATGCGCGAATTGCTCGCGGCCAGCGACCATCTCGGCTGCATCTCCGGCCAGCAGGCGGAGGCGGAGATCGCCAAGGGGCTGGTCGTCCGCCTCGATATCGCCATCGACGGCCCCGGCCGCGCCATCGGGCTTACGACCCGCGCCGGGTGGGCGCCGACGCCGGCGCAGACGCTCTTCGCCGATCTCGTGCGGGCGGCGGCGCGATAATCGATCAATGGCCCTTGAGCTTCCAGTGACTGGAAGCCTTATATGATCCGCAACCGACGAGAAACGGAGTGGATCGAGCGATGGGTTGCGAACACGGACATCACGCGCATGAGGGCGCCGCCGCGCCGGCGGAAACGGCAATCGACCCCGTCTGCGGGATGACGGTGAAGCTCGGCGCGGGCAAGCCGCACTACCGCTGGAAGGACGCGGACTATCACTTCTGTAGCCAGAAATGCCACGACCGGTTCGCCGCCGATCCCTGGTTCTACGTCTCCGGCAACGCCAAGAAACGGGCGAGGAAGCCGGCCAAGGCGGCGCTCTGGACCTGCCCGATGGACCCCGAGATCGTCCGCGACAAGCCCGGCACCTGCCCGAAATGCGGCATGGCGCTGGAACCGATGTCGGGCGTCTCCGACGAGCCGAACCACGAACTCGCCGATTTCACCCGCCGGTTCTGGGTGAGCGCGGCGCTGGCGCTGCCGCTCTTCGCGCTTTCCATGGCGCCGATGGTCGGCCTGCCGCTGCGCGACCTCTTCGGCGAGCGCCTTTCGGTGTGGATCGAATTCGCGCTGGCGACGCCCGTGGTGCTGTGGGCGGCGCTTCCCTTCTTCCAGCGCGGCATCCAGTCGGTTCGCAATCTCAGCCCCAATATGTGGACGCTGATCTCGCTCGGCGTCGGCGCGGCCTATCTCTACAGCGTTGTCGCTACCTTCCTGCCCGGCATCTTCCCGGCCGGCTTCCGCATGCACGGCAACGTCCCGGTCTATTACGAGGCCTCCGCCGTCATCGTGGCGCTAGTCTTCCTCGGCCAGGTGCTGGAGCTGAAGGCGCGCGAGCGCACCGGCGACGCGATCCGCGCGCTGCTCGACCTCTCGCCCAAGCACGCGAGGCGGCTCGATCCCGACGGCGAGGAGAACGACGTGCCGCTGGAGAACATCCTCGAGGGCGACCGGCTGCGGGTGCGTCCCGGCGAAAGCGTGCCGGTCGACGGCTTCGTCGTCTCCGGGCGCTCGGCGGTGGACGAGAGCATGATCACCGGCGAGCCGATCCCCGTCGAGAAGGACGAGGGCGACGCGGTGACCGGCGGCACCATCAACGGCAAGGGCAGCCTCGTCATCGAGGCGGCGAAGGTCGGCGAGGAGACGATGCTGGCGCGCATCGTCGAGATGGTGGCGAGCGCCCAGCGGTCGCGGGCGCCGATCCAGTCACTCGCCGACAGGGTGGCGGCGTGGTTCGTGCCCGCGGTGGTGGCGGCGGCGATCGTCGGCTTCCTCGCCTGGATGGCCTGGGGGCCGGAGCCGCGCTTCGTCCACGCGATCGTCGCCGCGGTGTCGGTGCTGATCATCGCCTGCCCCTGCGCGCTGGGGCTGGCGACGCCGATGTCGGTGATGACCGCGACCGGCCGCGGCGCGGGCGCCGGCGTGCTGGTGCGCGACGCCGAGGCGCTGGAGCGCATGGCGCGCATCGACACCGTCGTCGTCGACAAGACCGGCACCCTCACCGAGGGTCGCCCGAAGCTCACCGACGTGGTCGCCTTCGGCAAGCCCGGCGAGGACGAGGTGCTGGCGCTCGCCGCCGCGCTCGAGCGCAGCTCCGAGCACGCGCTGGCGGAAGCCATCGTATCCGGGGCGCGGGAACGCGGCATCGACATTCCGGCGGTGAAGGACTTCGCCGCGGTGACCGGCAAGGGCGTCACCGGCCGGGTCGGCCGCAAGGAGGTCGCCATCGGCAACGCCGCCATGATGCGGGAAGCCGGCATCGATGTGTCGGCCGGGCAGGAGAGCCAGGCCGACGCGCTGCGCGCGGAGGGCCGCACGGCGATGTTCGTCGCCGCCGGCGGCCGGCTCGCCGGCATCGTCGCCGTCGCCGATCCGGTGAAGGCGAACGCCGCCGATGCCATCGCCGCCCTGCACGAGGCCGGGCTCAGGATCGTCATGGCGACCGGCGACAACGAGACGACGGCGCGCTCCGTCGCCGCGAAGCTCGGCATCGACGAGGTGCGCGCCGGCGTGCTGCCGGAGGACAAGAAGGCGCTGGTCGAGGAACTGCGCCATGCCGGCCGCGCCGTCGCCATGGCCGGAGACGGCGTCAACGACGCGCCGGCTCTGGCCGCCGCCGATGTCGGCATCGCCATGGGAACCGGCGCCGACGTCGCCATGGAGAGCGCCGGCATCACCCTGCTGAAGGGCGACATATCGGGGATAGCGCGCGCCCGCAGGCTGGCGCAGGCGACACTTTCCAACATCAGGCAGAACCTGTTCTTCGCCTTCGTCTACAACGCGCTCGGCGTGCCGGTGGCCGCCGGCGCCCTCTACCCGCTGACCGGCACGCTGCTGTCGCCGATGATCGCGGCGGCCGCGATGAGCCTGTCGTCGGTCTCGGTGATCTCGAATGCGCTGCGGCTGCGCACGCTCAAGCTCTAAGGAGGACCGCTCCCGTGAACATCAAGGACGCGGCTTGCGAGGCCGCCCTGCCGGCGAAGACGATCCGCTACTACGAGGATATCGGGCTCGTCAGGCCGGCGCGCGCCGCCAACGGCTATCGCGACTACGGCCGGGACGACGTGCACCGGCTGCGCTTCCTGCAGCGGGCGCGGGGCCTCGGCTTCTCCATTCCCGAATGCCGCCTGCTACTGTCGCTGTGGGACGACGAGAACCGCTCCAGCGCCGACGTCAAGGCGCTGGCGGTCGAGAAGATCGGCGAGATCGACCGCAAGATCGACGAGCTCAAAGGCCTGCGGCAGACGCTCTCGACGCTGGCCAGCCATTGCCACGGCGACCGGCGGCCGCAATGCCCGATCATCGACGAGCTCGCCGGCGGGCGCTGACCGACCCTTGCCGTTCGCCGTCGCGCGGATAGGCTGATGCGATGAACGTCCGCTTTCTCGCCGCCGCCCTGTGCCTCCTGCCCGCGACCGTCTCGGCGGATGCGGCGCGCGGCCGCGACCTGTTCTTCCGCGAATGGATCGCCGTCGGCGGTTCGGATGCGCCGCGCCCCTTCAACGAGCGGAGCTGCAACGCCTGCCACCTCGACGCCGGCCCGGCGCGCGTGACCTTCACCGGGCAATACGCGGTCAGCCGCGGCATCGTGGTGCGGCTCGCCGATTCCGCCGGCGCGCCCGACCCGCATTACGGCATCCAGCTCCAGAACCGCGCGCCGGCCGGACAGGCCGGGGAAGGCCATCTCGCCATCGAGCCCGGCGAGGGACCGCTGCGCTGGCGCGCCGTCTTCGACGGCCCCGAGCCGGCCGCTTCCACCCGTGTCGGCCTCAGGCAGGCGACGACACTCGCCGGACGGGGCGCGATCGACGCCATTCCCGACGCGGCGATCATCGCCGGCGAGGACCCGGACGACCGCGACGGCGACGGGATTTCCGGCCGCGCCCGCCGGCTCGGCACGGACGACGCCCGGCGCATCGGCCGCATCGGCCGCTTCGGCTGGAAGGCGGCGACGGCAAGCCTCGCCGAGCAGAGCGACAGCGCGATGCGCGAGGATGTCGGCCGCCACGATTCAGGCCCCGGCGAGATCGAGGATCTGGCGGCGTTCGCCGGCTCGCTGCCCATCGGGCGGGAAGATCTCGACCCGGACGGTCTCGCGCTCTTTCAGGCGACGGGCTGCGCCGCCTGCCATGTTCCCTCACCCGAGGGCGGCGATGCGCGTCGCGGCATCTTCTCCGACCTGCTGCTGCACGACATGGGCCCGGCGCTCGACGACGGGGTCGGCGAGCCCGGCGTCGAACCGGCGGAGTGGCGCACCGCGCCGCTGATCGCGCTGAAGCCGTCGCCCGGCCGGCGCTACCTGCACGACGCCCGCGCGCCCGATCTCGACGCGGCGATCCGCGCCCATGGCGGCGAGGCTTCCCGCGCCGCCGACAACTACGCCGCGCTCGACGCGGCCGGCAGGGCGGCGCTCATCGGCTTTCTCGAATCGCTTTGAGCGGGCCGCTCAGCCGCGGGCGGTCTCGCGGCAGCCGGCACAGGTGCCGCGGATCTCGACCGTCTGCTTCTTGGGCTCGAAGTCGCGCGCCTCGCAGAGATCGTCGAGCCGATGGGCAACCGCGTGATCGGCGAATTCGGTGACGTCGCCGCAATCCTCGCAGAGCATGAAGACCGCCGCCTCGTGGCTGTGGCGCTCCGGCGCGCTGCAGGCGACGAAGGCGTTCATGCTCTCGATGCGGTGGACGAGGCCGGCATCGACCAGCTTGTCGAGCGCCCGGTAGACCTGCAGCGGCGCGCGCAGCCCGGAAGGGCGCAGCTCGTCGAGGATCGCGTAGGCGCTGAGCGGTGCCCGGGCGCCGGCCAGGGCATCGAGGACGAGCTGCTGGTTGCGGGTCAGCGTAGCGGCGCGCGCGCTCATGTGCCCGCCTCCCGGCCGGCGCCCAGCGGAGCCAGCGTCAGCAGGAAGACCGCCAGCGCGGCGACGACGATGGAGGGGCCGGACGGCGTGTCGAATTCCAGCGAGCCGAACAGCCCGGCGACGACTGAGACCGCCCCCGCCAGCGCGGCGAACAGAGCCATCGCTTCAGGCGTCGCCGAAAAGCGCCGCGCCGCCGCCGCCGGGATGATGAGCAGCGAGGTGATCAGCAGGATGCCGACGATCTTCATGGCGATGGCGATGGTGGCGGCAAGCAGGAACATGAAGGCGAGCCGGGCGCGGTCGGGGCGCATGCCCTCGGCGGCGGCGAGATCGCGATTGACGGTGCCGGCGAGCAGCGGCCGCCAGATGAGGGCGAGCAACGCCAGGATGACCGCGCCGCCGATCCAGATGACCGCGATGTCGGTTGTGCTCACGGCGAGGATGTCGCCGAAGAGATAGCTCATCAGGTCGGTGCGCACCCAGGTCATCAGGGCGACCAGCACGAGCCCGATCGACAGCGTCGAATGGGCGAGAATGCCGAGCAGCGCGTCGGCCGATAGGCCGGCGCGGCGCTCCAGCAGCACCAGGAACAGCGCCACCGCGGCGGCAGCGGCGAAGACGCCGGCCATCAGGTCGATCCCGGTGAGGATGCCGAGCGCGATGCCGAGCAGCGCGGCATGGGCCATGGTGTCGCCGAAATAGGCCATGCGCCGCCAGACGATGAAGCAGCCGAGCGGACCGGCGACGATGGCGACGCCGATGCCGGCGGCGAGCGCGCGCAGGAAGAAGTCGTCAAGCATCGCCGGCTCCGTGCCCGTGGTGATGGTGATGTCCATGGCCGTCGGCGATGACCTCGCCGCCGGCGCCGTGCACATGGTCGTGGTCATGCCGGTAGACGGCGAGCGTGCGGGCGGCGCGCGGCCCGAATATCTTGCGGTATTCGGGGCTCTCGGCGACCGCCTCCGGCGTGCCGTGGCAGCAGACGTGGCCGTTGAGGCAGATCACCGTGTCGGTCTGGGCCATCACGATGTGCAGGTCGTGGGAGATCATCAGCACGCCGCAGCCGAGCCGGTCGCGCAGCTTGCGGATCAGCTCGTACATGGCGATCTCGCCGGTGAAGTCGACGCCCTGGACCGGTTCGTCGAGGACCAGCAGGTCCGGCTTGCCGACAAGCGCGCGCGCCAGCAGCACGCGCTGGAACTCGCCGCCCGACAACGTCTGCACGCGGGCGCCGGCAAGGTCGGCGACGCCGGTCTCGGCGAGCGCCTCGCGGATCGCGGAACGCGGATGCGGCGCCGTCAGCGTCATCAGCCGCTCGACGCTGAGCGGCAGTGTCCAGTCGATGGCAAGCTTCTGGGGGACATAACCCACCCTCAGCGAATCGGCGCGCAGCACCCTGCCCTCGTCGGGACGGACAAGGCCGAGCAGCGCCTTGACGCTCGTGGTCTTGCCGGAACCGTTAGGACCGATGACGGTGACGATCTCGCCCTCGCGGATCGACAGGCCGACATGGCGCACCAGCCAGCGGCCGTCGCGACGCACCCCGACATCCTCGAGCGAGGCGAGCAGGCGGCCGGCGGCAGGACGCGGCGCTTCGGCCGGGACCGCCTCCACCGTTCTCAACTCAACGCCGTTCATGCTTCACCGCTCGTCCTTTGCCTTGGATTTGGCCTTGGTCCTTGGATCTGGCCTTGGCCGGAAATCACCCTTGATCCCCTGATTGCCACACGTTATAGAGTAACGCAAATAATGTTATATCATTACATTTCCAGTACCGAAGGAGATACCCATGCGTGACGACAGCGGCGCCCGGCCCGGCCGGCGGATGCGGATGGCGGGGCTGGCGCTCCTCGCCGCGACGGCGATGGCCTGGAGCGCGCCGGCGCACGCGGCGATATCGGTCGTCGCCTCGATCAAGCCGGTGCATTCGCTGGTCGCAGCGGTGATGGAGGGCGCGGGCGAACCGTCGCTGATCGTCACCGGATCCGGGTCGCCGCACGGCTTCTCGCTGAAACCCTCGCAGGCGAAGGCACTGGAGGAAGCCGATGTCGTCTTCTGGATCGGCCACGGGATGGAGAATTTCCTCGCCGGGCCGCTGGAAACGCTGTCGGGAAAGGCCCACGTCGTCGAGCTCGGCGACGCCGAGGGTCTCGTGCGCCTTCCCTATCGCGAGGGCGGCGCCTTCGAGGCGCACGATCACGCCCATGAGGGCCACGATCACGCCCATGAGGGCGGCGACGATCACGACCACGCCGATGGCGACGACGATCACAGCCATGAGGAACACGCCGCGCACGACCATGAGGACGAGCACGAGCATGAGCACGAAGGCGCCGACATGCATCTGTGGCTCGATCCGCAGAATGCGCGCGCCATGGTAACGGCGATCGCCGGCGCCCTGGCCGAGGTCGATCCCGACAACGCCGCGCGCTACCGCGAGAACGCCCGGCGCCTCGACGCCACGCTCGCCGCGCTGACGAATGAGCTCGGCGACAGGCTGGAGCCGGTGCGCGGCAAGCCCTACATCGTCTTCCACGACGCCTACCACTATTTCGAGGATCGCTTCGGCCTGACGGCCGCCGGCTCGGTGACGATCAATCCGCAGACCCTGCCCGGCGCCAAGCGCGTCGGCGAGATCCGCCACCGCATCGAGGACGCGCACGCCGCCTGCATCTTCGCCGAGCCGCAGTTCGACGACCGGATCGTGCGGGCCATCGCCGAGGGCACCGGCGCGCGGACCGGCGTCCTCGATCCGCTTGGTGCGTCGCTGGACGACGGACCCGGGCTCTACCCGGCGCTGCTGCGCGGCATGGCGAATTCCTTCGCCGACTGCCTGGGCGCGGACTAGACCCCTTTGCAAGCGGGGCGGCGGCGCGAAACTGCGTCGCCGCTCAGCCTCGGCGGGTGAGGGTGCGCGCCACCGCGTCCTTCCAGCCGGCATAGCGGCGCTCGCGCTCGCGCGCCTCCATCGCTGGCTCGAAGCGGCGCTCCAGCGCCCAGCTCTCGGCGAACTCGGCCATGCCCGGATAGAAGCCGACCTGCATGCCGGCGAGGAAGGCGGCCCCGAGCGCCGTCGTCTCCAGGACGGTCGGCCGGTCGACGGGAGCGTCGAGGATGTCGGCCAGGCGCTGCATGGTCCAGTCGGAAGCAACCATGCCGCCATCCACCCTGAGCACCGTCTCGCGCGCCTTGCCCCAGTCGCCGCGCATCGCCTCCAGCAGGTCGCGGGTCTGGTAGCAGACTGCCTCCAGCGCGGCGCGGGCGAATTCAGCGGGGCCGGTGCCGCGCGTCAGCCCGAACATCGCGCCGCGCGCCTCGGCGTCCCAGTAGGGGGCGCCGAGCCCGGTGAAGGCGGGCACCAGATAGACATCCTGATGCGGGTCGGCGACATCGGCGAGTGCGCCGGATTCATCGGCGTCGGCGATCAGCTTCAACGCATCGCGCAGCCATTGCACCGCGGCGCCGGCGACGAAGATCGATCCCTCCAGCGCATAGGCCGGCTTGCCGCCGACCCGGTAGGCGATGGTCGTCAGCAGCCGGTTTCTCGACCACACGGCCTCGCTTCCGGTGTTGAGCAGGGCGAAGCAGCCGGTTCCGTAGGTCGATTTCATCATGCCCGGCGCGAAGCACGCCTGGCCGACGGTCGCCGCCTGCTGGTCGCCGGCGATGCCGGCGACGGGAATGGCGCGGCCGAAGATCTCCCTGTCGGTGGTGCCGAAATCGGCGGCGCTGTCGAGCACGTCCGGCAGCATCTGGCGGGGGACGCGGATCAGGTCCAGCAGACTGCCGCGCCAGCGCTGCTCGGTGATGTCGTAGAGCAAGGTGCGGCTGGCATTGGTGGCGTCGGTGGCATGGACCCGGCCGCCCGTCAGCCGCCACAGCAGGAAGCTGTCGACGGTGCCGAAGGCCAGCCGCCCGGCCTCGGCGGCGGCGCGCGCGCCGTCGACATGGTCGAGGATCCAAGCGACCTTGGTGCCTGAGAAATAGGGATCGAGCAGCAGGCCAGTCTTGCGCGA
>JBFWXZ010000096.1:0-11509 GCA_050186955.1 Flavobacteriaceae bacterium | reverse complement strand
CGGAGCAGGAAGCTCTGGATTGGCGCCTTGACCGGCACCCCCGGCTTCGCCGTCTGGACGGTGCGGCTGGCGTCGAGCTCGACGATCCCGAGATCGAGGGTCTGAATGGACCAGATCATCGTGTGCTCCCGTCTCGTCCGATCAGCGAAGCTTGCCGATGCCGTAGAAGTCCTGCACTTCCAGCAGCCTGTCGCGCGGGGGCTTCTCTCCGTAGTGGCCGGTGCGGTGGGGTTTCAGACCGATCGAGCGGCGCAGATCGACAAGCGATTCCGCCATCTTGATCGTCGCCGCCAGTGGATCGACGATGGGCACGCCATCGACATCGGTGACGCCGTTGGTCGCCAGAAGCACGCAGAGCGGGGCCTCGCCGGGTATGATCGCCTCGACGCCCTGCTCGGCGATCACCTTGCGGGCCGAGGCCCGGAATTTCTCGATCACCTCGCCGGGGTTTCCGAACGCACCGAGCACGTCATTGAAGGCGAAGCCGGCCGGGAAGCAGCCGGCGAAACGACCGCTGATGCCGATCCGCGCGGCGTTGCGGACGATGCGCGGGCCGATCTCGGGGATGAACACGAGCACGGCGATACGTTCGCCCATCATCATCGCCGTCAGCATGGCGCTTTCGCCGTAGCCGACGACGGGAATGTCCAGAATGGTGCGGACATCCTCCAGATGCGGCTCGGGAAGCGTCATCACCATGTAGCCGTCGAACCCCTCGGCCTCGGCCTTGAGGCCCTGGGTGATGAATTGCTGCCCGTGCATGTTCATCAGTGCGGCATAGCGGATGTCCTGGCCGGGATAGTTGGTCCGGTAGGTCTCCTCGTGCATGCCGTGAAGCACGATCTCCGTATCGGGTCGGGCCACTTTCCTGAAATGCGCCTGAAGCGCGTCGTTATAGGGGCCGAGCTTCTGCAGAACCGTGAAGCTCTGATGCCAAAGGCGCATTCCGGACACGTCGATTCCTTCCCGGTTTTCTAGGATTGCTGATTGGCGCCGCTGGCATGGAGCCCGGCGCGGCGGCCGAAGACGGCGCCCTTCAGAACCGAGGTGCCGCCGGTATAGTTGCGGTAGTAACTGCCGATGATCTCGCCTGCGGCATACAGCCCGTCGACCGGGCGGCCGTCGTGATCGAGCGCCTGGCCGTTCACGTCGATCTTCAGCCCGCCGAATGTGAAGACGTTCGACGATATGATCGGATAGGCGTGATAGGGTGCGCGGTCGAGCGGATAGGCCCAGTTGGACTTCGCGGGCCTGAGCCCCTTCGTGGACAGCCCGTCGAGTTCGAGCGGCGTGAAGGTCTTCGAGGCGTTGGCCGCGCAGGCGGCGTTGAACGCCTCGATCGTCTCGGTCAGCGTATCGCCGGGAATTCCGAGCGTATCGGCGAGTTCGGCCAGCGACTGGCCGACGAACGGCGGCTGGTCGGTGCGGATGCCGAGGCGGTAGTTGGGTATCTCCATGTGTCGGGCATCGAGGATGCAATAGGCGATACCGTTGTCCTGGCGGTAGATCTCGCGGGTGATGCGCTCGTAGCAGGCGTCGACGGTCATCGGCGCCTCGTCGGCGAACCGTTTGCCGGCGCTGTTGACCAGGATCCCGTAGGAGAAGATGAAGACCGAAGGCTCGGCGATGCCCGAGCGCGGATCGACCGGCTCGGCGTGGTAGTCGCCATAGTCGCCGCAGGGGGCCGCGCCGACGCCGAGCGCCATGCGGATGCCGTCGCCCTTGTTGAAATAGCCGCCGCGCGCGACGGGCCGGAGATAGGAGGCGCGGGGGCCGAGATACTGCGCGGACATCTCGGCGTTGCCCTGAAACCCGCCGCAAGCCAGCACCACGGCATCGGCCGGCAGTTGCACGACCTTGCCGGCGGGATCGCGGTAGCGAACCCCGCGTACCGCGCCGTCGTCGGTCTGGATCAGGCCGGTGGCGGTGCATTCGTAGCGGATCTCGGCGCCGCGCCGCTCGACCTCCGCGAACAGCGCTTCGACAAGCGCAAGCCCGCCGCCGACCGGCAGCAGGCGCGGCTGCGAGCGGGTCAGGAACTGCGTCGGCAGCGCCTCGAAGCGCACCCCGTACTGCTTCAGCCATTTGATCGTGTCGGGTGCGCTGCTCGCCAGCGTGTAGATGACGTCCGGATCGAGCATGCTCAATCCCTTGACGATTGCCGGCCTGTCGGCGGCCTCGCGGCCGGTGAGCGCTACCAGGGCGGGATCGATCGCGCCGTTGCCGTTGGTGGCGAGCGCCTCCTCGAAATCGTCGCTGACCTCGGTCTCGCTCTTCATGCGCAGATAGGCCTCGGTGTAGCGGGTCTGTCCGCCCCGTTCCTCGACCGGTGCGCGCTCAAGCAGGGTGACCCGCGCGCCGGCCTCCAAGGCCGACACGGCGGCGGAGAGCCCGCCGATGCCGCATCCGACGACGACAATCTCGCGACCCGCGAAACTCATTGAACGCTTCCCCTTTGCAATTGTTCGTCGGTTCAATATAACGATTCATTGGATGATGGCTATCTCGAAAGGCGGGAAAGATCGCGATCACGGCCTTGCCTGGCCCTGATTCAATGGCAAAGGAGAGCGCCGCGCCGCCGGCGGAGCCACCGCCCTCCGCCTTGCCCCATTCACTCGGTTCAACGAAAAATCCTGGAGAAACCCATGGCCCGGCATCAGAATAGCTGCCTGCTTGTCCTCGACATGCAGAACGACCTCGTGCATCCCGAAGGCAAGCTCGGCAAGGCGGGGCTCGGCGAGTTCATCGCCGAGAACGGCATTCTGGAGAGAACCGCCTCCGTAATCGCCGCGATGCGCGCCGCCGGCCGGCCTGTCGGTTATGTCCGGGTCGCATTCAAGGCTGACAATTCCGACGTGATCAGCCGCCACCCGCGCGTCAAGACGATGCGTGACATGGGTGCGCTGACCGACGGGGAGTGGGGCGGCGCCATCCACGACAGCGTCGCGCCGGAAGCCGGGGATCCGATCTTCACCAAGCAGTCGGTCAACCCCTTTGTCAGCACCAATATCGGCAACTGGCTTTTCCGCCACGGGATCGGCGAGATCGTGCTGGCCGGCGTTGCCACCAACCAGGTGGTCGAGGCAACGGCGCGCCATGCCGACGACATAGGCCTGCTGGCGACAGTGCTGGAGGATTGCTGCGCGTCGCCGAAGAAGGAGATGCACGACTTCGTCATCGCCAACGTCATTCCGACCGTCGGGCGGGCGATTTCCGCCGAAGCGTTCACCGGGGAACTGAAGGCCTGAAGCGGTTACTTCGGCGCCGGCCCGCAGGATCCGCGCAGCATGAGTTCCGCCGGCAGCACCAGTTTGAGCGGACCCTTCCGAGCGGTGCGGGTAAGCCTCGATATCAGTATCTCGGCGGCTGTCGCGCCGACCTGGTGGGTTCCCCACCTCACCACGGTGAGGGGAGGAGTGAAAAGCTCGGCCAGGTCGGTATCTCCAAAGCTGATAAGGGACAAATCGCGCGGTATCTGAAGCCCCAGAACGCGTACCGCCTTCAGCACGCCGACCATCTGATTGGCGCCAGCCACCAGTGCGGTCGGCGGGTTCTCCGAAGTCAGCATCTCATATCCGGTCCGGTAGCCGTATTCGGCGGAGAATCCGTGCGTGGCCACGAGGGTCGGATCGTATGGAATGCCCGCCATCCGGTGAACTTCCCGGTAGGCCTTCACCCTGTCGCGACCGGGAAGGGCCGCCTCGGTGACGGTGATCAGGCCGATGCGGCGATGGCCCAATGCGTGCAAGTAGTTGAACGCCTGCAACGCGCCGCCGTGATGGTCCGTGCTCACCGAGTCGACCGGGCAATCAACGACACGCTCCAGCAGTACGACCGGCATGTCCGGACTCTGGAGACGGGAGGTCAACTCACGATCGCTTTCATTGCTCACCGTGCAGATGAGTCCATCCAGCCGGCGCCGGGAGAAAAGGGAAAGTATCTCCTTTTCGCGAATGGCGCTGTCCTGGCTGTTGGTCAGGATCATCGTGTAGCCCGAGCGGTGAAACACCTGCTCGGCAGCGCTGACGGCGGATGCGAACAGGGGGTTCGAAACGTTCGATACCATGCAGCCAACCGCCATTGTGGCCTGCGAGCGCATCGATTGCGCGACCGCATCGGGCACGTAGCCGAGACTGTCCATGGCTTTCTGGACACGCGATTTGATTTCAGCCTGAACAGACGACTTTTTGTTGATGACGCGAGAAACCGTTCCAACGGAGACGTTTGCGAGTTTGGCCACCTCCCGCATCGTCACCCTCCGCTCGCGGCGGTGACGCGTCGCCATTTCAGTTTCACGCCCGTCGTCTGCGAGCGATTCGGTTTCCGCGTCCGATTCGTTCATTCTTCAACTCGTGCGTTGTTCATGCGCCGTTCGATTTGCGGCGCGTTTAGCACGGAATTTTCGATTATCGAACGCCGCGTGGCAACACTTGTCGCCCGCACAAGAAATCTTTCGTTTGTTCCCCGAACAGAGCGTTATGCGTTGGAGGACAGGTGCTGCCTGCCAATTCATCAGGTTTGCTGAGTAGCGCGATTCAGCCAAGGTTGAACAAGAAGTTCAGTCTGCATCGACAGCTTCTTCATGAAATCTTCGATATTCATTTTGTCATTTCCACAATAAAGTGAAAAATTCAGATAGTATATGGAATAGCATAGTTCCGCAGCTCCCCTGATGGGAACGTCGCGTGATAGTATGTTCTTCTTATTGAATACGGTGAGAAGTTCCTCTATGTATTTGAGGAACAAGGCCCGATTGGTGGCAAACTGGGTGTCGCCAGTCTGGTCGGTGCGGACCTCCGCGGCAATAAGCTCGCGCCACAGCTTCTTGTCCTCCGGGGTCAACACTTGGCCGATATCGGCGCGCATCAGCGCGGCCAGCGCTTCGGGGAGATGTTCGGGCGGATCGCTGATCACAATCTCGTAGGCGGCGAGAAGCTGTGCGCGATCCTCCTGCAGCAACGCGGCTAGCAGCGCCTGTTTGGTGGGGAAGTAGTTGTAGACGGTCTTGGTCGAGACCTCGCCGGCGGCGGCGATGTCGTCCATGCGGGTGGCGTCGTAGCCGTTCTGGCGGAACAGGCGCGCGGC
The DNA here is from genome assembly GCA_050186955.1 of Flavobacteriaceae bacterium. Classification (GTDB taxonomy): domain Bacteria; phylum Pseudomonadota; class Alphaproteobacteria; order Rhizobiales; family Tepidamorphaceae; genus JACKJP01. The sequence continues at coordinate 6,424 of JBFWXZ010000096.1, read as the reverse complement.
GGTCTCGATGAGGTCGAGCCTCTGGCGGTGCTTCTTGCGCTCGCGCAGTCCCTTCGGCGCGTTCATGGCGCTCCTTGCCTCGCGCTTTGCGGGATTACGGGTTCTTGCGGGTGTCATTCCGGCAGGGCCTCGCGATTCAAAAATATGTTTGCATAAAATAATACACACAAATAAACTTTTCTGACAGCCCGGTTCACCGGGCCGCGCGCCAATGACGGGGAACCAGCATGAGCAAACTGATCCGCGGTGGAATCCTGTTGTCGGGAACCGAACTCGAGCCGCTCACCGGCCGCGCCGTCCTGATCGAGGACGGCCGCATCGCCTGGATCAGGCGCGAGGGCGACTTCAAGCCCCTCGCAGACTGGACAATCATCGACGCCGAAGGCGCCACCGTGATGCCGGGCCTCATCGATTCCCACATGCATTTCTTCGGCAGCCGCAGTCCCGATCCGATGATGTGGCAGATCGAGCCCAAGATGTTGAACTGCGTCAGAGCGGTCGCCGATGCCCGCAAGCTCCTCGATCACGGTTTCACCTCGGTTCGCGATCTCGGCTCCCGCAATGGCGTCGCCATCAAGCGGGCGGTTGACGAGGGCGCCATCCTCGGCCCGCGCACCATTCCCGCCCATCTCGGGCTGTCGATGACCTGCGGCCATGGTGATGTCCACAACCTGCCGTCCGAATGGCTCTGCGGCTGCTCCGGCATGGCCTTCATTGTCGACGGCGCCGACAATGTCCGCAAGGCGGTCCGCCAGTCGATCCGCGACGGCGCCGACGTGGTCAAGATCTGGACCACTGGCGGCACCATGTCGGAACGCGACAGCCTCGAGGACCAGCACTACACAGACGAGGAGATCAGGGCCGCGGTGCAGGAGGCGCATGCGTTGCGCCGCAAGATCGCCTCGCATGCCGAGGGTGCGCTCGGCGCCAAGGCGTCGATTCGCGCCGGCGTCGATTCCATCGAGCACGGTTTCGATCTCGATGACGAGGCTGTCGCCGATATGAAGAAGCAGGGCACCTTCCTCGTCCCGACGCTGGCGCTGCTCGACCGCGTGGTGAACACGCCCGGCGTGCCGGAATACGCCAAGGCGAAGGCGCGCCCGATGTTCGACACGCACGTGGAATCCTTCAAGCGTGCGGTAAAGGCGGGGGTCAAGATCGGGTCCGGCTCTGACGCCTTCTCCGAGGCGATGACCGCCTTCGGACCGTACAATCTGCGCGAGATCGAGCTGCTTCAGGAAAACGGCCTCGGCGCGCTCGGCGCGCTCAAGGCGGCGACATCCTCCAATGCCGAGCTGCTCGGCAACGATACCGAGCTCGGTTCGATCGACGCCGGCAAGCTCGCCGACATCCTCATCGTCCGCGGCGATCTGACCGAGAGCCTGTCGGCTCTGATGGACCCCGACAACATCGCCGTCATCATGCAGGGCGGCAGGATAATCCCGCGCCTCAAGGACTGCTCGCCGTACTAGGCCGGTGGTCCCTGGATAATTTGCGAAGGCGTGGCGATGGAACACGGTCTGTTCATCAACGGCGAATGGCGGCATGCCGCCAATTGCGCCAGACTCGAAACGGTCGATCCGGCGACCGAGGAGGTCTTCGACGAGGTCGCGTGCGGCGGGATCGTCGACATCGATCTCGCGGTCGCCGCGGCGCGGACGGCCTACGAGGCCGGATGGGGAAGGACGCCGCCCTGCGAGCGTGCCGCGCTGCTGCGCGCCATCGCCGCCGGGATTCGCGCGCGGGTCGGTGACCTGGCGCGTCTCGAGGTCCGTGACAACGGCAAGCCGTTGCCCGAGGCCGAATGGGACATCAACGACGCGGCGGACTGCTTCGACTTCTATGCCGATCTCGCCGAGGACCTCGGACGCGACGAGCCGGTGGCGCTTTCCGACAACCGCTTCGTCTCCCGGGTACGCCGTGAGCCGGTCGGCGTCGCCGGCCTGATCATCCCCTGGAACTACCCGCTCCTGATGGCCGCGTGGAAGGTCGCGCCGGCGCTGGCGGCGGGCTGCACCGCTGTCCTCAAGCCTTCCGAGCTGACCCCGCTGACGGCGCTCGAACTGGCGTCGATCGCCAGCGAAGCGGGGCTCCCGCGCGGCGTCCTGAACGTCGTCAACGGCCATGGCGTCGAGGCGGGCGCACGGCTCGCCGGACACCCCGATGTCGACAAGACGGCCTTCACCGGCAGCGTGTCGTCGGGCTGCAAGGTCATGAAGGCGGCCGCCGCCGACATCAAGGCGGTCAGTCTCGAGCTCGGCGGCAAGTCGCCGGTCGTCGTCTTCGCCGACGCCGACATCGACAAGGCCGTCGAATGGATCATGTTCGGCATCTTCTGGAACCAGGGCGAGGTGTGCAGCGCGACGTCCCGGCTCATCGTCGAGGAGCGAATCTCGAAAAGGCTTCTTGAGCGTCTCGTCGAGGCGAGCCGGGCGATCACGATCGGAAGCGGCCTCGAGGAGGGCGTGAAGCTCGGTCCGCTGGTGTCGAAGGGGCAGTACGAGAAGGTTCTGGGCTTCATCGAGGCGGGAAAGCGCGACGGCGCGAGGCTGCTGACCGGCGGCGGCAGGCCCGCGCGCCTGCAGCGCGGGTATTTCGTCGAGCCGACGATCCTCGCCGACGCCGGCGACCACAACCCGGTGTGGACCGACGAGGTCTTCGGCCCGGTGCTCGCGGTGCGGACATTCCGCACCGAGGAGGAGGCGCTGCGTCTGGCCAACGACACGAAATACGGACTGGGGGCCGCGGTGATTTCCGCCGACCCGGCGAGGTGCGACCGGGTCGCGGAGGAACTGCGCGCGGGCATCGTCTGGGTGAACTGCTCGCAGCCGACCTTCGTCCAGGCGCCGTGGGGCGGGATGAAGAAATCGGGCTTCGGCCGCGAGCTCGGCCGCTGGGGCCTGGAGAACTATCTCGAGGTCAAGCAGATCACTACCTACCGCTCCGCCGAGCCCTGGGGCTGGTACGGCAAGCCGGCCGCGTCCTGAGTCCGAAACGGATGGACGCCGACGTCATCGTCATCGGTGCCGGCATCGTCGGCTGCGCGACCGCCTATTATCTGGCGAAGGAGGGTGGCCGGGTGCTCGTCGTCGAGCGCGGCGGCATCGCGGCCCAGCAGTCGAGCCGCGCTTGGGGTTTCCTGCGCCAGCAGGGCCGCCATCCCGGCGAGATACCGCTGGCGCGCGAGGCGCTGGCGATGTGGCAGGGTCTCGAGGCCGAGCTCGGCGCCGGCTTCGAATATGTCCGCGACGGCATTCTCCTCGTCGCTGAAACCGAAGCCGACGAGGCCCGCTTCGCAGAGATGAAGCGCGAGGCCGCCGGGCAGGGCATCGGCGTCGAGCTCGTCGCCCGCCGCGGGCTCGACCGGTTTCTCCCCGAACCGCCCGCCGCCTGGCGCGGCGGTCTCTATTCGCCCGGCGACGGCCATGCCGAGCCGGGACTGGCGACGCGGGCCTTCGCCGCTGCCGCCGCGCGCCTCGGTGTCGCCTTCATGACCGATACGCCCGTCGACGCGATCCTCGTCAGGGGCGAGAGCGTTTGCGGCGTGCGCGCCGGCGAGCGGACGCTGCGCGCGCCGGCGGTCTTCTGCGCCGCCGGTCTCGGCAGCCAGGATCTGCTTTTGCCGCATGGAATTTCACTGCCGGTGCAGGCGGTGCGCGCCTCGGTCGCCCAGACCGGGCCGGCGGCGCCGCGCACCCGCGTCCCGGTGTGGACGCCGCGCGTCGCCTACCGGCCCAAGCCGGACGGCAGCTTCTATTTCAGCAACGGCTATCGCGGCGTCGACGCCGAGCACGATCTGTCGCTGCGCTCGTTCCGCCATCTCGCCGATTTCATCCCGACCTTCATGCGCAACTGGCGCACGATCAGGGTCAGCGTCGGCCCGGAGCTGTTCGACGATCTTCCCTGGCCGGGCTCGGCGCGCAGCCTGCGCAACCTATGGGACGAGCCGCGCGTCAACCGGCGGCTGGTGCGCCGCCATGCGCGCTGCCTCTACGAGATATTTCCCGACCTCGAGGCGGCGGGCATCGCCAGAGCCTGGGCCGGCCGCATCGACGCGACGCCGGACCTTATCCCGATCATCCACCAGCCGGCGCATGTCGAGGGCCTGCTCATTGCCACCGGCTTCAACGGCCACGGCTTCGCGCTGGCGCCGGCGGTCGGCCGGCAGGCGGCGCGCATCCTCACCGGCAACCCCGAAACCGTCGATCTCAAGCCCTTCCGCCTCGGACGCTTCGCCGAGACGGCCGACCGGCCAAGTGCCGCGCCGCTCTGACCGGTCATATACATCCGGAACGAATGGGGTTCGCTCACGGAGGGAACGTCGCGGGATTTGGGCGTTGAACGGCCGGCCCTTGCGCCAATCAGCCGCGATACCTCAGGGCTTCGACAAGGAGCGAGAAGGCCGGGGCGTGCTGCCGCCGGCTCGGATAGTAGAGGTGGTAGCCGGAGAAGGGTTCGCACCAGTCCTCTAGCACACGCACGAGGCGGCCGCCTTCGAGATGGTCCTTCACCTCGGTTTCCGGCACATAGGCAAGCCCCATGCCGGCAAGCGCCGCCCTCACCATCAGCGGGACGCTGTTGAAGACAAGCTGTCCGTCGACACGGACGCGAAGCTCGCGTCCCTTCTTCTCGAACTCCCACGCATAGAGACCGCCATGGGTGGGAAGCCGCAGATTGATGCAGCGGTGGCCCGTCAGCTCCTGCGGTGTGCGGGGACGGCTCCTGCCTTCGAGATAACCCGGCGCGCCGACGACCGCCATGCGCATCGAAGGGCCGATGGGGACGGCGATCATGTCCCTGGCGACGAGTTCCACGTTGCGGACGCCCGCGTCGTAGCGTTCGGCAACGATGTCGGTGAGCCCGAAATCGATGTCCACCTCGACCTTGATGTCGGGATAGTCCGGCAGGAAGCGTTCCAGCTTCGGCCACAGGACCATGTTGGCGGCGTGCTCGTCCGCCGTAATGCGGATCGTGCCGGCCGGCTTGTCGCGCAATTCGGTGAGCGCGTCGAGTTCGGCGGTTATCTCGGCGAGCCTGGGGGCAAGCGTTCGCGCCAGCCGCTCGCCCGCCTCGGTGGGGGCTACGCTGCGGGTCGTGCGGGTCAGGAGTCGCAGGCCGAGGCGCTCCTCCAGATTGCGAACCGTCTGGCTCAGGGCGGACTGGGAAACGCCGAGCCTCGCCGCGGCGTTGGTGAAGCTCCGCTCCTGTGCGACCGCGAGAAACGCGGCCAGGTCGTTCAGGCTCTCGCCAGCCATTAATTAGCATTCCTTATAAGTCCTTGCGGACAATATCCTCTAATCGGCTTTAGGCAAGGACCCTAGATACCGTCTCGACGGCGCCGGAGCGCGCCCGTCCACCACGCGACACGCGAAGGAGACACGAGATGGATATCAAGCGCAGCGGTTCGCAGCCTTCGGGGCGGGGACCTGCGGAATATTTCACCGGCAGGGTCCGCATCGATCCGCTCATGAGCCCGCCGGAACCGGCTCGGGTCGCCGGCGCCAGCGTCACTTTCGAGCCGGGCGCACGCACCGCGTGGCACACGCACCCACTCGGACAGACGCTGATCGTCACCGCCGGCTGCGGCCGGGTGCAGCGCGAGGGCGGCCCGATCGAGGAAATCCGGCCCGGCGACGTCGTCTGGTTCGAGCCGGGCGAGAAGCACTGGCACGGGGCCGCGCCGGCCACGGCCATGACGCATATCGCGATCCAGGAGAAGCGGGACGGCTCGCCGGTCGACTGGCTGGAGCACGTCACCGACGAGCAATACGGAGCCTGATGAGGCTCGCAGCAACGAAAGAGTGCACATCATGATCGAAGACAAGGTGGTGATCATCACCGGGGCGTCGTCGGGAATCGGTGAGGCGACCGCGAAGCTCCTCGCCAGCCGGGGCGCCAGGGTCGTGCTCGGCGCGCGGCGCCGGGACAAGCTGAAGCGGATCGCCGACGGGATCGACGAGGCCGGAGGCTCCGCCGTCTACCGGGAACTGGACGTGACCGAACCGGCGGAGAACGACGCCATCGTCGAGCTCGCCAGGGAAGCGTTCGGCGGGGTCGATGCGATCTTCCTGAATGCCGGGCTCATGCCGAGCTCACCCGTCTCGGCGTTGAAGACCGATGAGTGGAACCGGATGGTCGACGTCAACATCAAGGGCGTCCTCAACGGCGTGGCGGCGGTGATGCCGACCTTCGTCGGGCAGAAGTCCGGCCACATCATCGCGACTTCCTCGGTCGCCGGCCTCAAATCCTATCCGGGGGCCGCGGTCTATGGCGGCACGAAGTGGTTCGTGCGCAACTTCATGGAAGTGCTGCGCGTGGAATCCGCCGCGGAAGGCACGAATATCCGCACCGCGACGCTCTATCCGGCGGCGATCAACACCGAGCTGCTCGGCACGATCACCGACCAGCGGACCGCCGAGGGAAT
>JBFWXZ010000095.1:0-11598 GCA_050186955.1 Flavobacteriaceae bacterium | reverse complement strand
CATCCACATCTGGAACGAGTTCCTGTTCGCCGTCGTGCTGATCGCCGACGACTCCAAGCGCACTCTGCCCCTCGGCATCCAGAAATTCTACGGCGACCGTCTGGACGACACCGGCATGGTGGCGACCGGCGTCATGATCTCGGTCATCCCGGTGATCATCATCTACATCCTCTTCTCCGAGCGGATGATCAAAGGCATGACCGCCGGCGCCGTGAAGTGACGGCGGGAACAACAGCGAAAGACGATCATTCATATGGCCAGAGTCGAACTAGAGAAGATCGCCAAGCGCTACCCAGGGGCGCATGACTACGCTCTGGAGGAGCTGACGCTCGACATTCCCCATGGCGAGTTCTTCGTGCTGCTGGGCCCCTCGGGTTGCGGCAAGTCGACGGCGCTGCGGATGATCGCCGGGCTCGAGTCCATCTCTTCGGGGACGTTGCGGATCGGCGGCGAGACGATGAACCGCGTGCCGGCGAAGGATCGCGACATCGCGATGGTGTTCCAGTCCTACGCGCTCTACCCGCATATGACGGTGGCGAAGAATCTGGGCTTCGGCCTGCGCCGCCGCGCCGTCCCCAAGGACGAGATCGCCAAGCGGGTCGGCGAGGCCGCGGCGATGCTGGAGCTGACCGAGCTGCTGGACCGCAAGCCGCATTCGCTGTCCGGCGGGCAGCGCCAGCGCGTGGCGCTCGGGCGGGCGATCGTCCGCGACCCGGAGGTCTTCCTGTTCGACGAGCCGCTGTCCAACCTCGACGCGGCGCTGCGGCTGTCGACGCGCAACGAGCTCATCAAGCTGCACCAGCGCATCGGCACGACGATGATCTACGTCACGCACGACCAGGTCGAGGCGATGACCATGGGCCAGCGCATCTGCATCATGAACAAGGGCAGGCTGGCGCAGGTCGGCACGCCGCTCGAGGTCTACCGCAACCCCGCCGACACCTTTGTCGCCAAGTTCCTCGGCAATCCGCCGATGAATCTGCTGGAGGTTCCCGTCCGCGTCGAGAACGACACGATCGTCATCGACGTCGGCGGCAAGTCGATAGCCGTGCCGGGCCTCTCCACGGCGGCGGTGGCCGGCAAGGTCGGTTCCAGGGTCGTCTTCGGCATACGGCCGGAGGACATCTACGAGCGGTCGCGCGACGTGCCGGGCGGCAGGGGCGTCAGCCTGCGCGCCCGCGTCGGCACGGTCGAGACCCTCGGCGCCGAGACGCTGCTCGACCTCGAGCTCGACGGGGCGGCGAACACTTTCTGCGGACGCGTCGGCCGCGAGTCGAAGGCGGTCACCGGCGATACGGTCGACATCCATCTCGACGCCGACGCGATCCACCTCTTCGACCCCGAGACGACGAGGGCGATCGCCGCCCCCAGCCGGCAATAGCGGGACCTTCCAGCCGATGCCCAGACAGGATGAAAGATGATCAGCCAGCCAAGCGTAACCGTCCATAGGAACATCAAGCGGCTCGACGCCGGCTTCGTCGACGCCGCCCGCCAGTATCCCAGCGGCTACTTCGCCGACATCCAGGGGCGGCGTGGCGCGCTTTCGCCCGATATCCGGCCGATATTCGGAACTCCGTCGATCTATGGAACCGCCGTCACCGTCAACACCCGGCCCGACGACAATCTGGCGCCCTATGTGGCGCTTGAATATCTCAAGCCCGGCGACGTTCTGGTGATCGCCACCGGCGGCTGGACCGGCTCGGCGGTGATCGGCGATCTGATCGTCGGCATGTTCCGCAACGCCGGCGTCGCCGCAATCGTCACCGACGGGGTCGTGCGCGACATCGACGGCCTCGAGGCCGTCGGCGTGCCGGTGTTCGCGCGCGGCCTTTCCCCCAACTCACCGCAGAAATCCGGGCCGGGCGAGATCGGCGGGTCGGTCGCCATCGGCGGCGTCCAGGTGACGACCGGCGACCTCATCGTCGGCGACCGCGACGGCGTCGTGCGCCTGCGCGCCGGACAGGCGGACACCGCGCTGGAGGCGCTGGCAGCCGTGCGCGCCAAGGAGGCCGGCGTCGAGAGCCAGATCGCGAAGGGGATGGGCGCGCCCGGCTGGGTCAAGGACTTCGTCGCCACCGGCGCCGTCCAGCTCGTGGACTGACAGGGATCGAGAAGATCGACATGGACCGAAACGCCGCCAGGGAGCCGGTCTCCGTCTTCTACAACAGCCACGCCGACGAGCGTCTCTACGCGATCATCCGCGAGCGGATGAAGCCCGGTATGCGGCTGCTGGCGCTTGCGGCCGACGACGAGGCGGAGCGGCTGGCCAAGCTGGGCGAGGCCGACGCGGCGATCGTCGCCGCGACGCCGCTGACGGCCAGGCAACTGGAGGTGGCGTCGCGTCTCAGGCTGGTCCACCATCAGGGCGTCGGCTACCAGGACACCGTTCCCGTCGACGCCCTCCGGACGCGCGGCATTCCGCTCGCGCTGACGCCGCAGGGGACGACGCAGTCGGTCGCGGAAACCGCGATCATGCTCATGCTCGCGGCATTGCGGCGCCTGCCCTTCGCCGACTCCGAGCTGCGGCTCGGGCGCTGGCACATCAACTCGCTGCGGCCGGTCTCGCGCAACCTGAACAGCCGCGTGGTCGGCTATGTCGGGATGGGCCGCATCGGGCGCGCCACGGCGGCGCTGGCGCGCGCCTTCGGCGCCACCGGCCTCTACTCCGATCCCTTCGTGACGCTCGATCCGGCCGAGGAGGAGCGGCTCGGCGTCGCCAAGGCGGAACTAGGCGAGCTTCTCGCGCGCGCCGACATCGTGACGCTCCACGCGCCGCCCGGCGGCGGGCGGCAGAGGCTGATCGACCGGGAGGCGATCGCGCGCATGAAGGCGGGGGCGATCATCGTCAACACCGCCCGCGGCTCGCTGATCGACGAGGCGGCGCTGGCCGAGGGGCTGGCGAGCGGCAAGCTCGGCGGCGCGGCCCTCGACGTCTTCGCGCAGGAGCCGCCGCCGGCATCCAGCCCACTGCTGTCGATGCCCAACGTCGTGCTCACCCCGCATATCGCCGGCGGCACCAGGGATGCGTTCGAGCAGAAGATGGATTTCATCTTCGCCAATATCGACCGGTTCTTCTCCGGGCAGGCTCTCGAACAGCAGGTCGACATGTCGGCGGGAGGCGCCGGGTGATGGCCAAGACGGATCGCGTGCTGTCGGTCGGCATGGTCGGGGCCGGCCAGGTGAGCCGGTTCCATCTCGCCGGCTGGGCGCGGGCCGAGGGCGCGAAGGTCGTTGCCATCCAGGACATGGCGCCGGCGCGGGCCGAGGAGCGGGCGCGGGAATACGGCATCGCCGCCTGCTACGCCGACCTCGCCGAGATGCTCGACCGGGAGAAGCTGGACGCGCTCGACATCACCGCGGCGACCGGGGCGCATCGCGCGGCGTGCCTGATGGCGGCCGAGCGCGGCATCGCGGTGATGTGCCAGAAGCCGCTGACCGGGTCGCTCGCCGGCGCGGAACGGCTCGTCGACGAGATGGAGGGTCGCGTGCCCTTCATGGTCCACGAGAACTGGCGGTTCAGGCCGCAATACCGGCAGCTGGCCGCTTGGATCGCCGAGGGCAGGGTCGGCGAGATCCGCCAGTTCCAGTTTTCCGGCAAGAGCTCCGGCCTCATCCGCACGCATCCCGACGAGCCGCCGCCTCTGCTCCAGCGCCAGCCCTTCATCGCCGAGCTGCCGCGCGAGATCGTGCTGGAGGTGCTGATCCACCATCTCGATACGCTCCGGTTCCTGGTCGGCCAGCGCATGGAGGTCCGCGACGCCATCCTCCGCCGCCGCTCGCCCGACATCGTCGGCGAGGATTTCGCCTGCATCCTGCTCACCGCCGCGAACGGCGCCGTCGGCACGCTGATCGCCGACCAGTGCGTGCCCGGCGCCCCGGCCTCGATGGAGGACCGGCTGGAGATCGTCGGCGACCGCGGGCGCGTCTGCTTCGAAAGCAACGCGACGACGCTCTATGGGGACGGCGAGCCGACCCGCGTCGAGTTCGACCTGGCGGCGGCCTACCTGGCCTCGTTCGCCAACACCATCGCCCATTTCGTGGCCTGCCTGCGGGAGGGCCGGCCCTTCGAGAGCAGCGCGCGCGACAATCTCGAATCGTTCCGGCTCGTCGAGGCGGTCTACGCGGCAGCGGGGCCGCTGTCGTGATCCGCGCTGTCGATTCCCACCTCCACGTCGTCGACCCGCGGCGGTTCCCGGTCGTTCCGGGCGTCGGCTACACCCCGGCGTCGCCGCGCGAATGGGGAACCCTCGAGGACATGGAGAAGGTCTTCGGGGAAAACGGAATCACCCACGCGCTGATCGTGCAGCCGAGCTGCTACGGCTTCGACAACAGTTGCATGCTGGATGCGATCGCCCGCGGCGGCGGCCGCTATCGCGGGATCGCCGTCGTCGACCCGGCGTCGCCGGCCGACGAACTCGACCGTCTCGTCCGGCAGGGGATCGTCGGCGTCCGCCTCAACATGATGCAGTCCGATCCGGACAGCCTCGCGCGGCCGGAGGTCGAGACCTTCCTCGCCGAGGTCCGGCGGCTCGGCTGGTTCCTGCAGGTCTTCGCCGATGGCGCGAAGTGGGAGCGGCATGCCGAGCGGCTGGCCGCGACCGGGCTGAAGGTCATGGTCGATCATTTCGGCGCGCCGGACTGCACCCGCGGCGTCGACCAGCCGGGGTTCCAGGCGGTGCTGCGGGCCGCGCGCGCCGCCGGCAACTGGACGGTCAAGCTGTCGGCGCCGTTCCGGGTATCGAAGTCCTATCCCGATTTCGGCGATCTCGACCCGTTTGTCGCCGAGCTGGTCGCCGCGTTCGGCACGGATGGCTGCGTATGGGGGTCGGACTGGCCGTATCTCAACGTCAGACGGGAGGTCTTCTACCCCGATGTGTTGCGGGCGGTGGCGCGTTGGTTCCCCGGCGACGAGGAGCGCCGCCGGCTCATGCGGGACAATCCGGCGCGGCTCTTCGGCTTCGACGCCGCGCCCGGCCCGATGACCCGACCCTGAAACGGTGTCCAACTCGCCATGACCCCAGCCGCGGAACCCGCTCCCTTCATCGACAGCCACTTCTATATCGTCGATCCGGCGCGGTTTCCCTTCGCGCCGGGGAGGCAGGGCTACCAGCCCAAGCCGCACGAGATCGGCCAGGTCGACGACTATGTCGCGCGCATGGACGGGCGCGGGATCGCCCGCGCCGTCGCGATACAGCCGAGCCCCTACGCCTTCGACAGCAGCCCGGTCGTCGACGCGGTGACGCGCCATGGCGGGCGGCTCAGGGCGGTCGGCGTCTTTCCGAGCGAGACGCCGGCGGCGGCGCTCGCCGCGCTGAAGGAGCGGGGCATCGTCGGGGCGCGGTTCAATATCGCCGACTTCCAGCGTGACGCGCTGGCCGGCCCGGCCGCCGAGCGCTATCTGGCGGTGCTCGCCGAACTCGGCCTGTTCGCCGAGATCTACGCGCTACCCGAACAGTGGCCGGACCTCTACGAGGTGGTCCGCCGCAGCGGCGTGCGGGTGGTGATCGACCATTTCGGCTGCGGCAACGACCGGCAACTGAACCCCGTCCTGGCGACGCGCGGGCACCTCGAGAGGCTCGCCGATCTCGGCGATTCCTACGTCAAGCTCACCTCGGCGAACCGGCTCTCGCACAAGCCGGAAACCTTCGACGACCTCGACCCCGTGGTCGGGATGCTGCGCGACCTGTTCGGGCCGGACCGCATGCTGTGGGGCTCCGGCTGGCCGTTCCTGAACGCGCCGCGACCGGTCACCTACGAGGTGCTGACCGGCAATTTCCGCCGCTGGTTCCCCGACGAGGCGGACCGCCGGCGCATCCTCGGGGACGTCCCCGCGCGCCTGTTCTCGTTCGGTGTCTGAGGGAGGCGGGGATGAATGCGTTGTTCGACGACAATCCGGGAGGTCAGGAGCCACGATGAGCGAGACGGAGACTGTCCAGGTGGGCGGCATTTCGCTGCCCGTCACCGTCAGCCGCCGCGCGGGCGCGCCGCTGATGATCCTGACCCGCATGGCGTCCAAGGACATGAATATCTGGGACACCATCTGGAACGACGTGGGGCGTCATTTCACGGTGGCGAATTTCGACCTCGCCAACCTCGTCACGCCGAAGAGCTACGACGAGCCGGCGGCGATGTTCCGGCAGCTTGCCGCCGCCTGCGCCGAGGTGGCGACGGGGCTCGGCTTCGAGCGGTTCGGCGTGCTGGGGTGGAACGGCGGCACGCAGATCGCGATGCGCTGCGCGGCCGACTTCCCGGACCGCATGACCGGCTGCTTCCTGATCGATCCGTTCTTCGAGCTGCCCGACATGCGCCGCGTCTGGAAGGCGGTCGAGATAAAGCGCGCGCTCTACGAGAATCCCGACCGCGAGCTCTATGTCTATTACTGGGTGATGGCCGGCTTCAGCGACGGGTTTCTGAACCGCAACTTCGACGTCATCGAAACCATGGTCCGCGACCGCCTCGCCGGCGACAAGTTCGTCCGCACCGACCCCGAGGGCTTCGAGAAGTGGGTGAGGGCGCTGCGCCGGAACTGGATAACCGACGAGGAGTTCGCGCAGATCCGCGCGCAGACCGTCATCCTGGCGACCGGGCTCGATCGCTGGAGCTCGGGGCCGAATGTCGAGATGGCCCGGGAGGTCGCCGCGCGGATCGGCGGCAGCGTGCTGGAAGTCATCGAGGGGGTGGGCGGCCATTTCCTGATCGAGGACCCCGAACGGTTCCGCAAGATCGCCCTGCCGCATCTCGCCCGGCTGGCCGGGGGAGCGTGAGGGGCCGATGAATGGCTGAACCGGGAGCGGATGGGGGTCTGCGCGAGCGCGATGCGATCGCCGATGACGGCGGCGCACGGGTGGCCGGCGGCGGCGAGCGGGCGATCCTGCGCAGGAGCGACATCGATACCCCGGCGCTGCTGGTCGACGTGCCGACGCTGGAGGGCAATATCGCGCGGGTCGCCGAGACCTGCCGGCGGGCCGGCGTCAACTGGCGTCCTCATGTGAAGTCCCACAAATCCCCCGACATCGCCCGGATGCTCATCGCCGCCGGGGCGAGCGGGCTCACCTGCGCCAAGCTCGGGGAGGCGGAGGTCCTCGCCCCGGGGGTGACGCGCGACATCCTGATCAGCGGCCAGATCGTCGGGCCGGCGAAGATCGAGCGTCTGCTGAGGCTGTCGGAGCACGCCGACGCGATCGTCGCCGTCGATTGCGCCGGGAACGCCCGGGAGCTTGCCGGCCCGTTCCGCCGCGGCGGAAAGGTCCTCGACGTCGTCATCGAGGTCGATATCGGGATGCGGCGCGCCGGCGTCCTGCCGGGCGAGGCGGTCGTCGAGCTCGCGAATGCCATTGCCGACGAGGCGGGGCTGCGCCTGCGCGGCGTGATGGCCTGGGAAAGCCACGCGCTGACATTCTCCGACCCGTTGGAAAAGGAGCAGGTCGTCAGGCGGTCGCTGGCCAGGCTGACCGAGAGCGCCGGGCTCTGCCGCGAGGCGGGCCACGCGGTCGACATCGTGAGCTGCGGCGGCACCGGCACCTTCCCCTATTGCTGCGAGGCGCCGGGGGTGACGGAGGTCCAGGTCGGCGGCGGCATCCTTTCCGACAATCACTATCGCGACCATTTCCACGTGCCGTTTCCGCCGGCGATCACGCTGATGGCGACGGTGATCAGCCGGCCGACGCCGAACCGCGTCGTTCTCGACGCCGGGAAGAAGGCGATGAGCGGCGACGCCGCCCTGCCGACGCCGCTCGGCCTGCCCGACGTCGCGTCGGTCCATCTGGCGGCCGAGCACGCGATCGTCGAGCTTCGCGGCGCGCATGAGGCGCCGCGCGTCGGCGACCGCGTCGAATTCGTGCTCGGCTATTGCGACACGACGATCCACCTGCACGAGAACCTGATCGCGATGCGGAACGGCGTCGTCGAGGCCGTCTGGCCGGTCGCCGCGCGCGGCAAGGTCAAATAGGCGTCGCCTTCTCAGCCCCGCTGGTCGGGGCGGAACATCGCCTTGGGGATGATGGCGTGAACGCCCCAGTTGCCGTCGGCGACCTGGGTGATCCCGAAATCGACGGCGGTCGACAGCACGGCGATGGCCTCGTCCTCGCCGAGGCCCCAGGCGTCCATCAGGAACTTGCGGGTGATGCGGAAGGCCGAACGCAGGGCGCGGTCGAGCGAGGAGCGCTTGTAGACCTCGGCCTGGGCGTCCTGCCCGAGATCGCGCAGATAGTCGGGATAGCTGAAGCCGTGGAGGATGAACTCGCCGGGGGTTTCCAGCAGCGGCCCGGCGAGGCCGCGCAGGAAGGGCTTGGCCTCGGCGCCGCTCTTGTGGAGCTCGAAGCGGAAGGTGCCGGTCAGCGAGCATTCGAGCGCGGTGCCGTTGATCTCGCCGTCGCCCAGCGCGAGATGGCCGTCGCCGACCGAGAACAGCGCGCCGGCGACCGACACCGGCAGATAGAGCGTCGAGCCCCGGCCGGCCCGCCGGTTGTCGAGATTGCCACCGAAATTGCCGGGCGGAATCGAATCGACCAGCGCGTGCTCCCTTGGGGCCACCGCCATGAAGCCGAAATGCGGGGACAGCGGCACCCGCACGTCGGGCATCGGGTCGGGCTTCACCGCGATGGTCGCGGGATCGACGGGCACGCCGGGATAGTCGATCGTGTCGTGGCGCACGCCGTAGGGGTCGGTCTGCGGCGTCCAGCGGAAGGAGTAGGCGGCGCGCGCGGTGTCGCCGTCCGGCTCGACCTCGAAGATGGTCACGATCTCGCGGCGATCGGCGCCGTCGATGTAGTCGCCGTACTGGTAGCCCCACCATGTCGCGGCATTGCTGGCGAAGCAGCGCCCGCGATAGGCCGGGTTGGCGCTCGGGCGCGGCGCGATGTCGAGGATCCGGACTTCGAGCACGTCGCCGGGCTCGGCGCCCTCGATGTGGATCGGGCCGGTGAGGACGTGCACGCCGAAGCCCTCGCCGGCGCCGCGGCCGAGCAGCGAGGCGTCCATCGGGCCGGCGCCCCGGCGCTCGACATTCTTGCCGCCGGCGGTCCAGTGGAAGACGCTCTCCGCCCCGGCGTCGCCGCGCACCATGCGCTCGTAGTCGTCGGAGGCGTGCTGGGTCAGCGTCTCGATGACCACCTCGGCGCCCGAGGGAACCCGCAGCACCGGGGCGATGTCCCGGCTGAGGAACCCCCAATGAACGGTGTCGGCGCCGACCTCGACGCGGTAGCGCTCGTCGGCGCGCGTCCGCCGCCCCGGCTTTCCGGCCGGCCGCAGGGCGGCGATGTCGCCGGCGTCGGCCGGCGGCGAGGCCATGCCCGAGGGGCGTCCGCGAAAATGCTCCTTCTCGAAGAAGGCGCCGCCGGCGGTGCCCCGGAAGACGCGCGGGCTCATGCCGAAGGCGGCGCGAAAGACGCGGCTGAAATGTCCCTGGTCGGCGAAGCCGCAGCGGAAGGCGATCTCGGCTATGCTGACCGTCTTCTGGTCCTGCGCGCCGAGCGCGTGGCGCGCCTTCTCCAGCCGGCGGCTGCGCACGAAATCGGAGAAGGTGGTGCCGTGGAGCTTGAACAGCTTCTGCAGGTAGCGCTGCGACATGCCCTCGGAGGCGGCGATGTCGCGCATCGCCAGATCGGGCTGCGACAGGCGCGCCTCTATCGTTGCCGTCACCCGCTGGAAATGCGCCGACTGCACCTGCGTGGCGTCGGTCTCCTCCGGGTGGCGGATGCCGCGGAGGGCGGAGGCGAGAAGCCCGGTCAGCGCGTTCTCGAGCGCCGCGAGGTCGCGCGCCTCGAGATCGCCGAAGCCGCGGAGCACGGTCGCCATGAGCTGGCCGATGCCGCGATGCACCGCCGCGTCGCCGAGCGGCATCGGGGCCGGCAGCGCATGCGACGACAGCGTCTCGAAGACGAGCGTCCGCCGGAGCCGCATGACCAGAAGGTCGAAATCGTCCTCGAACGCCAGGTGCCAGGGCGCCGCGCCGTCGCAGACGGAAACCGCATCGCGGCCGCCGGCCGCGCCGCCGGAGAAGCGTCCGCCGCCGAGCGTGTCGAGGAGCACGAAGGCGCTGTTGCGGGTATCGGGGGCGGGCTTGTGGGCGAGCGTCGACGCGGGGCCGCGGATGCGCGCGAACAGCGAACCGCCCGGGGCCATGCGAAGCTGGATGTCGGCGGAAACCGGCATCGCGCCGTCGGCGAGGCTTTGCAGGCCGAGGGAGGCGAGCGCCTCGCACCACTTGCTGCGCTGCGACGACACCGGAAGGGTGTCGATGTCCACATGCATGTCCTTCACGTGCATGGCTCTCGCCCGTCTGCATTGCGCGACATAGCCGTGATGCGCAGCTTGCACCAAAACCATAGGGGCCGATTTGGACGAAGGCGATCAATCATTGCGCCAAACGCGCATGGCGGAGACCCTGCACGCATCGTTCCGGGGCGGTTCAAGCCGCTGATTTCGAAGAAATTTTCAGCGAGGAAGCGGGATGTCTCCCGTGACCTTTCCGGCCCGGCCGGCATTTTCAACCTATAGCGGAAATCCCGATCGGGGGTTACGGTTTCCCATCAAATATAAAAACAGAGAGGAAACCCGCATGAGCCACGTGTCGACGTATATGTGACGCGCCTGCCGCGTCAACCGTACAAAGCTTCCAAGATAAAGACCGATAAGCGTTTTCACATGCCGATTTAATCATTCGGCATGAACGAGGTCGGCTGGATAAATTTTGCAACAGGGTCGGATACATCCGTTCCCTTCGGAGGAACACGCATGTCTATGCAATATGTCTATGTCGGGCGAAACGAAATCGTCGCCCTGGTCGTCGGCCTCGTCACCGGCGCGCTCTATTCGTGGCTGGAGCTTCCGATTCCCGCCCCGAACGTGCTCGGCGGAATATTCGCGATCATCTTCACCTTCATCGGCTACCTGATCGTCCAGAAAATACGCGGCCAGGTGACGTTCTCCGCCCCGCCGAAAGAGTGACCAGCCGCCGAAACTCGAAAAAACAGGAGCCTATACATGCTTAACATTACCATCGGAGCGGTCGAGCTGCAGGCCGCCGCCGTCGGGCTGGTGACCGGCCTTCTCTACACCGGCGTCCGCGCCCCCATCCCCGCGCCGAACGTGCTCGGCGGAATCTTCGCGATCATCGGCACCTTTGTCGGGCTCGCCGCCGTCGCGGCCGTGCGCGGCCAGCTCACCTTCGGTTGAGCCCATCCCACGAAAACAAAGGAGAGGAAACATGAACGTCATGACACCCCCCGGAGCCAGCAAGGGCGCCCACAAGGTCCATCATCTTCCCGCGACGGTCGAGACCATCCAGTGGGGCTATTTCGACGGCAGCGTCGAACCGGTGCTGCGCGTCAAGTCCGGCGATTTCGTCGAGATCGAATGCCTGTGCCATCACGCCGGCGACGCGGCGGACTATCTCATGGACGACGCCATCCGCGAGATCTACAAGACGGTGCCCGAGGAGAGCCGGGCGCCGGGCGTCCACATCGTCACCGGCCCGATCTATGTCGAGGACGCCGAGCCCGGCGACACGCTGGAATGCCGCGTCCTGCACATGGCGCCGCGGCTGAACTACGGCGTCAACTTCGTCGCCGAGTGGGGCCTCCTGCACGAGGAGTTCGG
>JBFWXZ010000094.1:0-11652 GCA_050186955.1 Flavobacteriaceae bacterium | reverse complement strand
GTAGATGCTGGTCCAGCTATTCTCCTGGGCGTCGATGACGCCGGTCTGCAGGGCCTGGTAGACCTCGGAGAACGCCATCTTCTGCGGGTTGGCGCCGATGGCCGCGTACTGGGCCTCCAGAACGTGGGACGGCTGGATGCGCACGCGCAGGCCGTCGGCGTCCTTGGGCATGTGCACCTCGCGGTTGGCGGAGAACTGCTTCATGCCGTTGTGGATGTAGCCGAGGCCGGTGAAGCCGCGGTCGGCGATCGACATCAGCAGATCCTGGCCGGTCTTGCTCGCCTGGAAGCGGCTGACCGCCGCCGGATCGTCGAACAGGAACGGCAGGTCGAAGACCTGGAGCTTGTCGGTGTAGCGGCCGAACTTCGACAGCGAGGGGGCGATGATCTGCACGTCGTTGAGCAGAAGCGCCTCCATCTCCTGCGCGTCGCCGAAGAGCGAGGAGTTCGGATAGACCTCGACCTTGACCTTGCCCGGCAGGTATTTCTCGGCCAGTTCCTTGAACTTGTTGGCCGCGTAGCCCTTCGGCGTGTTGTCCGTGTTGACGTGGCTGAACTTGATCACCATCGGATCGGCGCCGGCGGGCATCAGCCCGAGGCCGAGCACGGCGGCGGCGACCAGACCTCCCAGACACGCGCGCTGGAGCGCGGCTCCCAATCCCGTCATCCGTATCTGTATCGACATAGCGGTTTCCTCCGTAACGCTTGTCCTCCCGAAGGCACGGCGCGCGGCCTCCCTTTGGCCGACACGCCGAATGCGGCGGCGTCCGGCAATTCCGTGAAAACCCATCGGGCCGGCCGGTCGACGCCTCCCTCGGGTTCAATGCCCGATCAGGCACCCTCATCCCAATGGAGTATTTTGTTTAAGTCAACATATTTTCGAACAAAATTAGTCTCATCCATATTCTTTCGTTCTTGACGATAGACTGATTTTCCTATGAGAATCGAAGGGGATAGGATAGAGAGAGCGCCGCGCCCGGCCGTTTCCGGCCCGATCGGGGCGCGATTTTCGGATCATCGACGAGGTGGCCCTTGGGAAAGAGAGTGGGAACGACCCTTGCCGAGGATGTCTATGAGCGGCTGCGCTCCGACATCCTGATATCCAAGCATCGGCCGGGCACGAGCCTGCGCCTCGACAAGCTCAAGACCCAGTACGGCGTCGGCGTCACGCCGCTGCGCGAGGCGCTGTTCCGGCTCGTGGCGCGCGGCCTGGTCGAGGCCGAGGGACAGAAGGGCGCCCGCGTCGCCAGCGCCTCGGTCGACGAGCTCAGGGACATCGCGTCGACCCGCAAGGAGGTCGAGGGGCTGGCGCTGCGCAAGTCGATCGAGCTCGGCGACGACTACTGGGAATCCAACCTGGTCGCCGGTCGCCACCGCCTCATCCTGCTGGAGCGCGACCACGACAGCGCCGAGACCAGCAAGGAAGTCTGGGAGGTCCGCCACCGGGAGTTCCACGAACTGCTGATCGCGGGCTGCAACTCCCCGTGGCTGATGCATCTCACCGGCATCCTCTACGACCAGTTCGACCGCTACCGGAACCTGTCGACCGAATACCGCCTGTCGGACAAGCCGGTGTCGCTGGCGCACCAGCAGATCATGGACGCCGCGCTGGCGCGCAACGCCGACCGCGCCGTCGAGCTCCTGCACGCCCATATCGACCAGGCGATGCAGATGATCGCGCGCAGCCTGCCCGACCTCGCGGAGTAGTCTCTTGGACAAGCTCCCTGCCCGCCGGATCCGGCGAATCGCCGTCTATTGCGGTTCCAATGTCGGCAAGGGAGACGCCTATACGCAGGCCGCCGCCGAACTCGGCGCCGAGATCGCCCGGCGCGGCATCGGCATCGTCTATGGCGGAACCCACAAGGGGCTGATGGGCGCGCTCGCCGATGCGGCGCTCGCCGCCGGCGGCGACGTCCACGGCGTGATCACCGAGCGCCTCGCCGGCCTCGGCCATCTGCACCCCGCCATCACCTCGCACGAGATCGTCGCCGGCATGCGGGCGCGCAAGACGAAGATGGCGGACATGGCCGACGCCTTCATCGCCATGCCCGGCGGCATCGGCACGACGGAGGAATTCGTCGAGGTCTGGACGCTCAACCAGCTCGGCTATTTCGACAAGCCGGTCGGCCTGCTCGACGTCGAGGGGTTCTTCCAGCCCTTCCTGCGCTTCATCGACGAGATGGTCGAGCGGCTGTTCCTGCCGGCCGCGCATCGCGACAGCCTCGTCGTGCACGCGGGCGCCGCCGATCTCGTCGGCGGCCTGATCACCGCGCCGGCGCTGTCCGGCTCGAAGTGGATGTGAGCGGCGCGCCGGGCACCGCCGTCACGCCTTCCCCTCAGACGCCGCCATGCGCCTTCGACCAGGCAGGCGGATCGCGCAGGAACTCGGTGACCTGCCTGACCTGCTCCGGCGAGAAGGCGCCCGAGGCGCCGGCGACGTCGAGCGTCGTCTGCCAGTCGGTGAGCGCCGCCGATTTCAGCCCGGCATCGGTGAGGTTCTTCTCGGTGGCGGGAAACACCCCGTAGGAGAAGACGACCACCGACCATTCCACCGAATGACCTTCGGCGCGCAGCGCGTCGGCGAAGTGCACCTTGCTCATGCCGTCGGTCATCAGGTCCTCGACGATGAGGACCCGGCTGCCCTCGGCGATGTCGCCCTCGATGAGCTTGTTCTGGCCGAAGCCCTTCGGCTTCTTCCGCACATAGATCATCGGCTTGTAGAAGAACTCGGCCATCCACGCCGCGTAGGGGATGCCCGCCGTCTCGCCGCCGGCCATGGCGTCGATGGCGGCGACGTCGACATTGTCCTCGATGACCTCGGCCAGCAGGTGAATGATCTCGCGGCGGTGGCGGGTCGTCGAGATGATCTTGCGGCAGTTGACGTAGACCGGGCTCGCCCAGCCGGAGGTGAAGATGAACGGCTCCTCGGGGCGGCACTGGATCGCGCCGATCTCGAGCAGGATTTCGGAGGCTCTGGCCTTACGCCGCGAAAGGAGCTGGGTCATCGAACGTCGCCCTCGGTATTGCCACTGACCGTCGCGCCCGCATGGCGGGCAAGGGCCCGGCGGGCCTGGACAAGGCAATCCAGAATCGCGCCGAACCGTGGCTTTCCGTTAGCATCCGTAGCGCGCCGCGTCGACGTGGGAGCGCCGCGGGCCCGAGGGTTATCAACGGGCATGGCTCGATGGAGGGCGCCGCGCGCCCTCCCCGGCCGTCATTTGCCTTCCCCGGATGAGCCTCAGGCGGTGACGTTCATCTGCGCGGCGAAGGCCTTGAGCGCCGCCTCGAAGCACTCCATCGGCGCCTTCGCCAGCCCGGCGCCGATCTGGCCCTTG
Source organism: Flavobacteriaceae bacterium (assembly GCA_050186955.1). Classification (GTDB taxonomy): domain Bacteria; phylum Pseudomonadota; class Alphaproteobacteria; order Rhizobiales; family Tepidamorphaceae; genus JACKJP01. The sequence goes on along the minus strand of JBFWXZ010000094.1, from coordinate 8,318 downwards.
CCCGACTGGTGATGGACGATGGCGGTGTTGATCACCGGCGACAGCCCGATCTCCACGACCTTGCGGACGTCGATCGCCGTCGGCGCGCCCATGCCGCCCATCGTCGGCAGCGCCCATTCCGGATTACCGCCGAGCGAGATCTCCGACATGCTCATCGTGTAGTTGATCGCGTCCTGCAGGCTGCCGGCGCCGACGAAGCCGACCACCGCCGGCGACGCCGCCATGGAGAAGCCGCCGAGCCCGACCGTCTCGACGATGCAGGAATCGCCGATGTCGGGATTGGCGTCCTTGTCGCCGAAGCCGGAGAAGTAGAGCCCCTCCACCGACGGCGCCGGGGCGGTGAACCAGGTCTTGCCGGTCGAGCTCAGGCGGATACCGAACTCGGTTCCGTTGCGCGCCATCGTGGTCACCACGGTGCACCCGGGGATGCCCTCCGCGGCGGCGATGAGGGACTTGGCGGCGGCCATCGCGACATTGAGGAAGAACATGTCGTTGACCGCCATGAAGCGGATCACGCGCGCGAGCAGCTCGCCGTCGCGGCAGGTGTCTGCGAGCGGCCCGGCGATAGCCCGCAGGAACAGGCCGGTGGCGGCGGCGTTGCGCATGTGCATCTCGTCGCCCATCGTCAGGGCGCGGCCGATCAGCGGCTTGAGCGAGATGCCCTCATTGTGGCGGATCGCGGCGGCGAGCGCCGGCGCCAGCCGGTTCGCCATCCATTTCAGGCGGTCCACCACCTCGGCGTCGTTGCCGCCGAAGCGCATGACGTTCCCCATACCCTCGTTGATGGTGCAGAAGGAGCGGTTGCCGTGGGCGCGGTTCTCGACGACGAAGCCGGCCATGCCGGGCGTGGTGATGCCGGTCATCGGACCGACCGCGCCGAACTCATGGTTGGGGCGGAAGGTGATGCCGCCCGAGGCGGCGAGCTCGCGGGCCTCGTCGGGCGTCGCCGCCCAGCCCTCGAAGACGGCCGCCGCCAGGACGGCCCCCTTGGTCGGCTCGCACATCCGCTCCCAGGTGATCGGGGGACCGGAATGCAGCAGCGTCCGGCCCGCGAAGCCCTTGAGGGCCTCGCCTGCGGGGAGCACGTCGACGAGCACCGGATCGCCGCCGAGGATGCGCCGCAGCGCCTCCTCGTTCGCGGCCTCGATCTTCATCGGTATTTCGCGGGGATCGCCCATCCGATCAGCTCCCGAACTCGGGGCGGAGCGCGCCGGCGGCGCCGGAATCGCGACGGAACCGCACATTCAATGCCATGCCTTCCCCCTGTGTGGATTGCGGCGAGATTCCCTCGCCAGAGGCTTCCTAGAAAACATGATCCCGAGGCAGAATCCAGCGCATTTTGCATACTTTCTATTTTTTACGAAATTTCTTGCCTTCATATCATATACTGCCTACTCTCCCTTTCATTGGAACCCTTTGGGTAGTGTTCGACGCTCCATTCGCCGCCCCCGGGCGGGGAAACGGGCGCGCTTGATAAAAACGGGCAGGATAATGCTGGAATCTGAGATCTTTTGCGTACCGATGAGCGGCCCCGGAGACGTGTCGCAGCTTGCGGCCCTCTTCGACTCGGGCACGCTCGATCCCCGGCACATCGTCGCCATCATGGCCCAGACCGAGGGCGACCCCTATTGCCGCGGCTATGCGACGCTCGCCACCGAAACGCTGCTCTCCGAGCGGCTCGGGATTTCGCGCCAGGAGGTCTTCGATTCAATCCCGATGCTGATGATCGGCGGCGTCGGCGGCATCATGACGCCGCACAACAACGTCTTCGTGAAAAAGCCGGCGTCCGCGCCGGCCGCCGGCGGCAAGCGACTCTCCCTCGGTGTCGCCGGCACCCGCATCCTCCAGCCGGAGGAATACGGAACCGCCATCCAGGTGCAGCTCGTCGCCGACGCGGTGCGCGAGGCGATGAAGGATGCCGGGATCTCCGATCCGGCCGACATCGAGTGCGTCGAGATCAAGTGCCCGGCCATGACGCCCGCGCGGGTCGCCGAGGCGCAGGGCCGCGGCGCCAGGGTCGTCAACGCCAATCCGGTCGCGGCGTCGTCGATGGCCAAGGGCGCCTGCGCGCTCGGCGTTGCCATCGCCACCGGCGAGCTGAAGGCAGACCAGGTGAGCGACGGCGTCATCAATGTCGACAAGTCGCTCTATTCCTCCGTCGCCTCGACGTCGGCGGGCGGCGAGCAGGTTGCCTGCCGCGTCGTCGTCGTCGGCAATGTCGAGGGGGCGCCGAGCCGCTTCGTGGCAAGCCGGGGCGTGATGAGCGACCAGCTCGACGTGGTCGGGGCCCGCAAGGCCTTCGCCAATGCCGGACTGGCGCTGGAGGACGGCATCGTCACCGAGGAGTCGCGCAAGCGCGTCACCACGGTGTTCGTCAACGCCGGCGCGGACTCGGTGTCCGCGGTGCGCGGAAACCGGCATGTCCTGCACTCGGACTTCCTCGCCCCGTTCGGCGGAATCCAGGCCAAGGGCGTCGCCCACGCGGTCGTCGCGTCGGTTCTCGGCGACACGCTGTTCCTTGCCTCGGCCGGCGCCGAACATCAGGGTGCGCCGGGCAGCAATCTGATGTGCGTGATCGCCGAAGCGAATTGAGGAAGGAAGCAGCCGAATGAGCACCACCAAACCCCATCTCCGCCTGACGCTCGAGGGCGCGCAGAAGATTCTCGCCGCCGCCGTCGCCAAGGCCCACGAGATGAAGCTGCCGCAGTGCATCGCCATCGTCGACGGCGGCTGCAACCTGCTCGCCTTCTACCGCATGGACGGCGCCAAGATCCTCAGCATCGAATCCTCGATCCGCAAGGCGCGGTCGGCGGCCAATTCGGGCGGCGCCACCGGCCATATCCCCGACGAGCTGGCGACCCGGCTGGCGCACGCGACCTCGGGACAGCTCGTCAACCTGAAGGGCGGCCTTCCCATCGTCGTCGACGGCATCGTCGTCGGCGGGATCGGCGTCGGCTCGCAGACCGGCGAGCAGGACCTGGAAGTCGCCGAGGCCGGCCTCGCGGCCATCTGACGAACCACCTCGACCGCCACCCGCTCCGGCCTTCGCCGGGGCGGGCGGCAATCGGCCGAACCGGGTTTGATGCCTCCCCGGCGAGCCGCTACCATCCGGCGCTTATTCGATCATCCGGCAAGCGCCATCGGTATGAATCCAGGCAACAAGCGTTCCCGCACCCCGAAGCGGCCCCGGCAGCCGCGCGCGCGTAATGGCGCGCGGGCGCGCGCCGACGCCTTCGCCGACGGCCTCCACCCGCCGCTGGTGTCGCTGGTCGTGATCAACTGGAACTACGCCCAGTTCGTCGGGCAGACCATCGAGTCCATCAAGGTCCAGGACTATCCGTGGTTCGAGGCGATCGTCGTCGACAACGGCTCGGACGACGACAGCCTGAAGGTGATCCGGGCGCATATCGCCGGCGATGGCCGGTTCCGCATCATCGAGCTTGAGAGGAATCTCGGCCATCTCGGCGGGTTCCTGCGCGCCGTCGGGGAAATCAGGGGCGATTTCGTGACGGCCGTCGACGCCGACGACACCCTTTTCCCCAACTTCGTCTCCTCGCATGTGCAGGTCCATCTCGCCGCGCCGCAGAATGTCGGCCTGACCTCGAGCAATGTCGTGGAGACGACGGCGGATGGCAGGGTCGTCACCGGAAGCTATGCGCCGTTCGGAACGCAGGAGCCGCCGGATTCGGCCGGGCTGCGGCCGGCGGGCGCCGCCTTCCGGATGCCCCAGGTTTCGGACGCCGACTACGTCCGGCTCGCCGGGGCGACGCAAAGCTTCACCGGTCCGCGAGGCTGGATCTGGGGCGCCGGCACATCGAACATGTACCGTCGCAGCATCGTGAATATGGTGCATTTCGAGCCGCCGGACGGGGTCTGCTTCCGCGCCGTCGACGGCCATCTCTGCACCTTCGCCCACGCCATCGGCGGCACCGCCCTGATCGACCTGCCGCTGTCGGCCTACCGGATCCACGACGCCAACGACTTCGCCCTGCGGGAATCCATCGGCGGCCTCTCGCCCGGGCGATCGAAGGTGCCGGAACGGGTGGTTGGCGAAGGCCTCAAATCCCTCGGCATCCTCTTCGAGCGCGCCGAGTTGTTCGGCAGGCTGCTGCCGGGCGAGCGCTTCTGGCGCGCCGCCGATCAGGTCGGCGCGGCGGCGCGCAACGAAAGGGGCAAGTTCACGCCATCCGCCGACGGCGCGCAGCCCTTCTCCGAGCATTTCGAGACGCTGGTCAGCGTGTTCGGCGAAAAGGTTGCGATAATCCGCCTCGCGGAGAGGCTGCGCCGCCGCCATCTCGAGGCGCTTCTGCGCGAGAAATCAAACGGCCGCATCCCGCCGCGGCAGCGCATCCGGGCCTACCGCACCTATGCGAGGCTCGCCTGGCGCCGCCGTGCAGCAGCCGGCAAGACGCTGTCCAGGGAGCTGTCCGGAATCGCGAGCAAGGCGAGGGCCTCCCTCGGCAAGGCGTTCGCGAAACGCCGGAAGACGGGCGGGGGCGCCCCGCCGGTCGAGGAGGTGCGGACCGGGTTCGGCCCGGCGGTGATCCTGTCGGCCGACCCGCCGATCCTCTATTCCGGCATCGCCTTCGAGGAATATGCCGGCATCGCGCCGGCGTTCGGCCGCCGCTATGGCGACGTGCCCGCCGGCTTCATCATCTTTCCCTGCTGGACGATCGACCAGGACCGGCGGGCCGGCCTCGTCATCGAGGCGGCGCGGGCGCATCGCGCGCAATTTCCCAGCCACCGGCTCGTCTTCATCTGCAACACCGCCGGCGAGCGCGACCGGCTGCTCGCGGGCGGTCTGGACGCACGCCTGCTGAACAAGAACTTCACGGTCTCCGACGCCATCTTCCGTCCGCTTCCCGAAGCCTCGGCGGAATTCGACGCCGTCTTCAACGCGCGTTTCGATCCGCGCAAGCGCCACGAACTCGCCGGCGACATTCCGCGCGTCGCCTACATCTCCTTCGCGACCGGCCTCACCGGCACGCTGGACGACCAGCGGGCGCTGCTGGCCGACACCCTCGCCCGCCATCCCGGCCACGCGCTCATCAACCCGCTCGAGGACGGCCTGCCGGTTCCGCTGTCGCCGGAAGAGGTCAATGCCGGCCTGAACCGGGCGGCGGTGGGGCTCTGCCTGTCGCGCGAGGAAGGGGCGAACTACGCCTCGATGGAATACATGCTCGCCGGCCTGCCGGTCGTCAGCACGCCGAGCGTCGGCGGCCGCGAGGTCTATTTCGACCACGAGATCTGCACGATCTGCGACCCGACGCCGGAGGCGGTCGCCGAGGCGGTGGCCGTCATGAAGGCGCGCAACCTCCCGCGCGACCATGTCCGCGCCCGCGCGCTCGCGATGATCGAGCCCGAACGGCGGAAGTTCCTTAATCTCATCGACGATCTGAGCGAGCGCCTCGGCGGCAAGCGCCGCTATGGGGACGGCGTCTGGCCCTTCTCCGACACCAGCAATCTGGTGACGCTGAAGGCCTATGGCGAGCATCTCGACGATCTCGACAGGCGCCGGAAGACCCCGTTGCGCGACCCTGCCCGGCCGTCGCTCGCCGACGCCGAGGCGCTGCTGGCGAAGACCGAGGGCGTGCAGATGCACGCCAACGAGGTGCACGCCGTGATGAGCGCGATCCGGGCCCGCCCCGGCTGCGCCCTGCTCGTCTTCGGCTGCGGGAACGATTCACCCCTGTGGGAAGAGGTCAATCGCGGCGGCGTCACCGCCTTCGTCGAGAACGACGCGCGCTGGGCCGAGCGTGTCCGGGGAACGCTGAAGACCTCCAGCATCCACCTGACGGAATACGGGACGGGAATCTCGGACTGGGTCTCGCTGCTCGACGACCCCGACCGCCTCGCCCTCGACCTGCCGGCGGAAATATCCTCCAGGCAATGGGACGTTATCCTCGTCGACGGTCCGGCCGGGCACGACGACTTCGAGGAATACGGCGGCGAGACGCCCGGGCGGATGAAGAGCATCTTCGCCGCCTCGCAGCTGGTGGCGCCGGGAGGCGCGGTGTTCGTCCACGACTGCGAGCGCACGATCGAGGAGCAGTACGCCACGCGGTATCTCGGCGCCCACAGGGTGTTCGCGAGCGTCACCGGCCGCGCATTGCTGCGTGGCTACGCCTTCTGACGGCGTACGCCTGCTACAGCACGGGACCGACCACGGCCAGGGCATTGTTCCACAAGCGCCGGCCGATGCTCCACCCCTCGACTTCCTCTCGCGTGATCTGCCTGCAATCGCGCAGATGGCCGCGGGCGGCGTCGAACAGCGGCCTGTTGATATCGGAGACGACTGGCGCGCCGAGACAGGGCAGCGCCGCCACGACCATCAGCCACGCCCCATGGGGATATGGGCAAAGCCGCTCATTTCGGCGTCGCGAAACCGCGAAAGGGACCGATCCCTTCACCGGCTTCGCTCCCAGGTCATGTACTCATACCGCGCACAATTTGCTCGTTGCCCGATCAAATATGACCAGACACTCTCAGGCGGGAAACCGCGCGCCGTCACGTCCGGAAGGGAGCAACATGTCCATCGTCGACTCCATCGCCCGCACCATCAGCGATTTTCGAGATTTGCTGTACGCCAGAACGATACCGCACTCCCATCTGCGGAACCGGCTGACCAAGGCGCTGATCATAACCCTGCTTGTCGACCTGATCGCCAGCCTTCTGTTCTACCGCCTCGAGCGGGGCGCCGACGGCAGCGACATACACAACTATTGGGACGCATTTTATTTCGTTTCGTCCCAACTGACGACATTGTCGTCGTCGATGGCGAATCCCGTCACGCGCCCCGGCGAGGTGCTCTGCCTGACGATCAATCTCTACGCGATCACGGTCGTCGCATCGGTTGCCGGGATGTTCAGCGGCTTTTTCGCGCGCCGATCGGCCGATCTGGGCGACGAAGCCGAGAAAGCCGCCCGCGAGCGCGAGACAGCCGACTGAGAGCGCGAACCCGGCCAGCGCCGGCGAACCGAGGCTTTCCCGGACTGGAGCCTCCCGAAAGGCGGCGCCCGCTACTGTCTGATCAGCGGCTGGTGGGCGCAGCGGAACGAGCCGCCGACCATGCAGGGCACGCGGTAGGGAATCCGGATCACCTCGAAATTGCGGTCTTCCAGCGCCTTGGCGATCACGTCCAGCGGCTCCTCGGAGGGAACGACGACGAGGCGGTCGTTCAGCACGAGGTTGTTGCAGCCCATATGGGCCTTGGCGAGCGCCTTGGGGACGTCGACCACGTCCCAGTCCTTCATGAAGCCGGGAAGGCCGGAGGGCAGCGCCTCGAGCGCGGTGAAGACCACGCCCTCGCGCGGCGTCATCATCACGCAGTCGAGATGCGGGAACATCGGATCGATGGGCACCATGTCGACCTTGTAGTCGGGCCCCAGTGCGTGCTGCAGCCAGCGCGCGCCTTCCGGGTTGCTGCAGCCGCCGGAATGGCCGACGAGGATCTGCTTGCCGAGGACGAAGACGTCGCCGCCCTCCAGATAGCCCCAGCCCTTGCCGTCGCGGGAATCGTCGGCGCCGCCGTCGGGCTGCGCGAAATAGCGCGCGCCGCGCTCCATCGTGGAGGCGAGGATCTCGCGGATCGCGAAGCGTTGGCGGCGGTGGAAGAGGCTGCGCGGGGCCAGCTCGATGACGTTGTTGCCGATGGTGACGAAGGGATCGCGCATCCAGGCGGTGGCGACGCCGTGCTCCTGGCCGCGCGGGAACTTGCGGTTGTCGGGGCTGATCGGACCGGCGACCTGGACGCGCACGCCGAGCTTCTCCAGCAGGTCGATGGCACCCTGGATCTGGCCGCTGAACTCGGCGAAGAGTTCCGGCGCGACCTCCTTGACGTCGCGGCCCTGGTTCTCGGCCCAGAACTTGCCGAACTCGCCCTGCGCGCGCAGCTTGACGTCGGCGAGGAACACCGGCAGCACCCAGGCGTCCGGCGAGCCGTAGACGCATTCCTTCAGCTCCGCCCATTCGGATTCGACGTGGATCGGGGCTTCGCTGCTCGCGGTGCTGGTGTCGGCCATTGCGGGATTCTCCGGTTCGAACATACCGGTCGAGCTAACCCCCGCGCAGGCGGCCGGAGAACCCCAAAGCTTGCAATCACGCTTGCGCGATCATGAAAGAATCGCCGCCGCCCGCCCCGCCGTGGAACCGGTCCATGAAGGCCTTGATGGCCGGGTGGCTGGCGAGCTCTCCGTGATAGGCGAGATAGAACAGGACGCTGACCGGCGGCGCGTCGAGCGGAATCTCGACGAGATCGCTCCGCCGCACCGTCTCGACGAAATGGGTCGGCAGCAGCGCGAAGCCGACGCCCGCCAGCA
>JBFWXZ010000093.1:0-11731 GCA_050186955.1 Flavobacteriaceae bacterium | reverse complement strand
GGCGGCGGTTTCGGCATCGCCGCGCTGGCCGGCGCGAGCACCGACGCTCTGCTCATCACCGTCAACAGCGACAGCACGGTGCGCGGCCAGTCAGGGGCGATCCAGACGTATCACGACGGCTCGCAGAACCTGCGCATCGAGAACAGCGGCTCGATCGGCAACCTGTCCGGCTCGCCGTTTGATCTGGCGATCCAGCTGGAGAGAAGCGCGAACCGCGACATGTTCACCTATAGCGGCGGCGAGATCATCGGGCGGTTGCAGTCCTCTTCCGACGCCAGCCTCAACTTCCGCAATTTCGGGCTGTGGAACACGCGCGGCACCAGCAGTTTCTCCGGCGGATACGACTACGTCTCCAACACCGGCACGGTGCGCGCGGCGGGCAGCGCCGGCGTCGCCGAGATCACCCGTTTCATGGGGCTGGAGAGCTTCGACAACAGCGGCGGCATCCTCACCCTGTCGGACGAGACGGCGGGCAACGGCTCGACGACCTTCGACAGCCTGACCATCGACGGCGACTTCTCCGGCGGCACGCTGGTGCTCGACGCCTTCCTCGGCGGGCCGGGCTCGCAGGCCGACACGCTGACCATCGACGGCGCCGTCGTCGGCGTCACCAATGTGCGGATCGTCAACACCAATCCGGGTAACGGCATGGAGAACCTCGCCGGCATCCCGATCGTCTTCGCCGACAATTCGAACGCCGGCGACTTCGTGCTCGAGAACGGGCCGGTCCAGGCCGGCCTCGTCGAATACGACATCGAGTTCGACAGCGGCACCCATTCGCTGGTCGCCGAGGCGGGGCAAGCCTCCTTCGACCTGCTGCCGACGGTGACGTCGCTGCAGTCGATCTGGCACGAGACCGGCGGCTTCATCGAGGATCGCATCGGCGAGGTCGGCGAGGCGATCGAGAACGGTGGCGCCGCCGCCTTCGGCCCGCCCGGCCGCGGCGCGATGCCCGGCGTCTGGCTGAAGACCGCCGGGCGCTTCTCGGACCGCTCCAACACCACCATGCTGACCGGCGTGCCGGCGTCGGCCGCCAATACCAGCTACGACCAGGACACCTTCTCGATCTTCGGCGGCTTTGACGCCGCCTTCGACACCGGGAACGGCTCCTCGCTGCTGCTCGGCGTCTTCGCCGGCTACATCGAGTCCGACGTCGACTTCAACTTCACCGGCAATTCGGCGCGCTTCGACGGCTGGTCGGCCGGCATCTACGCCCGCTTCGCCAGCGGGCCGTGGCGCATCGACGGCGAGTTCAAGGCCGACCTGCTCGACCTCAACCAGACGATCCCCGGCTCGGTCGCGACCGAGGCCGACGCCACCAATACCGGCATGCTGCTGGAGGTGGCCTACCGCTTCAACCGCGGCGGCGGCTGGTATGTCGAGCCGATCGCGGCGCTCGCCTATGTGCGCAGCGAGATCGAGGGCGGCATGGTCGACGGCGTGCCCTTCACCGGCGACGGCGACAGCTTCCGCGGCGGCCTCGGCATCCGCCTCGGCGGCGTGACCACCACGGCGGGCGGCCTGCTCTTCAAGCCGCATGTGACGGCGCGCGTCTGGCACGAGTTCGACGGCGACAACATCGCCGCCTTCGCCGCCGGCGGCACGAATTTCACCTATGTCGACGCCGCTCCCGAGACCATCGGCGAGATCGCCGCCGGCTTCACCATCGAGAACGAGGCCACCGGCTGGTCGGCCTTCGCCAAGGCCGACGCCTTCTTCGGCGACGACTACACCTCCGTCGGCGGCGAGATCGGCGTCAGAAAGGCCTTCTGAGCGACCGGCACCGCCGGCGCCGCCAGGGCGAAAGAGGCGCGCAGAGGCCGGAATTCATATGCGGATCCTTGTCACAGGCGGCGCGGGCTTCATCGGCTCGCATGTCGCGCCGTTGCTCGCGGAGCGGGGGCACCGGGTCCGCATCGTCGACAGCCTGTCCCCGCAGATTCACGGCGCGGGTGCGGCTCCGCCGGCATGGACCGCCGACCACGGCATCGAGTTCGTGCGCGGCTCCGTCACCGAGGCGAGCGACCTTCGCGACGCGCTCCGCGGCATCGACGCGATACTGCATCTCGCGGCCGAGACCGGCACCGGCCAGTCGATGTACGAGATCGCCCGCTACAACCTGACCAACAGCCAGGGCACCGCCAATCTTCTCCAGGCGGCAGCCGAGGGGGACGGCGACGCACCCCGGTTCGTCCTCGCGTCGAGCCGCGCGGTCTATGGCGAAGGCGCCTATCTCTGCCTGCGCTGCGCGCCCGACCGGCGCGTCTTTCCCGCGCCGCGAATCCCGGCGCAGCTCGAGGGCGGGGCGTGGGACATCGCCTGCGGCGATTGCGGCGCGCCGATGAGGTTCGCCCCGTCGCACGAGGATGACGCGATCAACCCGGCGTCGGTCTATGCCGCCACCAAGGCGGCGCAGGAGCATCTCGTCGCCCTCGCCTGCCCCGCCCGCAACGCCGGACACGTGATATTGCGGCTGCAGAACGTCTATGGCGAAGGCCAGTCGCTGAAGAACCCCTATACCGGGATACTGAGCATCTTCTCGACCCTCATCCGGCGCGGCAGGGAGCTGCCCGTCTTCGAGGACGGGGAGATGTCGCGCGACTTCGTCCACGTATCGGACGTCGCAAGCGCGATGGCGGCGGCGCTCGAGGACGAGCGCGCCGGCGGCATCGTCAATGTCGGCTCGGGGGAGAGAACGACCATCGGCGAGGCGGCGGCCGCGCTGAGCCGGGCCTTCGGCGCAAAGCCGAAGATCAGGATCACCGGTCAATCGCGGCTCGGCGACATCCGTCACAGCGCCGCCGAGACCGGGCGCATGCGCGCGGCGCTCGGCGTCGATGCGGAGATTTCCCTGTCCGAAGGCCTCGACCGCTTCGCCGCATGGGCCGCCACGCAGGATCTGCCCGAGGACATGACGGCCAGGGCCGAGGAGGAATTGCGGGCGCGCCGCCTCATAACGGGCGCGAGCGGCTAGGCGCCGGCGATCTCGCGATACCAGCGGCGCAGCCTGATCCGGTTGCGGCGGCGCATTGCGTGCCGGTCGCCGCGCCGGGAGAGCCCCGCCAGTTCCGCCGCCCGGTCTTCCAGACCGTCCCACAACCCGCGCAGCCGCTCGGGCAATCCGGGAATTGCCGGCCGGTCCATCGGAAACGGCGTGCGGTTGCGGTAGTGGAGATAGAGCTCCCGGCCGGGGGTCTTTCCCGCCTCCCAGGGCTTCAGGGCGCAATAGTGGACGATATGCGGCATGGCGTCGCCGCATTCGACATAGGCGACCATCGCGTTCCAGGTCGCATCGAGCTCGTGGAATTCGCGCCAGCCGGCGGCGTTGAACGCGCACTGGTCGATGAAGGAGATCCGCTCGGGATTGGCCCTTGCGAAGGCGGCGGCGCGCTCGCCGAAGCGGGTTTCGCGCCAGCGCCGCATGTCGACCAGCATCAGGCCGGTGTTGAAGTAGCGCGCCGACTTCTCGATCCCGAGCCCGGCCTTGAAGCTCGCGCTGACGTCCTGCATGTCGATGACCGCGGCGGCCGGCTGCCCGCCCATGTCGGTTTCGAAAAGCGCGTCGAGCGGACGCATGACGATCATGTCGTTGTCGATGAACAGCGCGCGCTCGCACCCGGCCGGCAGAAGGTCCTCGATATGGAACTTCAGCCAGACGCATTGCGGCCAGTGCCCGCAGTGCTCATAGGCCGAGAGGTCGATCCCGTCGTTGCGCACGGGTTCGACGCGAACACCCGTACGCTCGGCCAGATTCCGCAGTCCGGCGAGGCTCGATTTATTGAGATCGGTATGCAGCACGAAGACGGGGTATTCGCGGTGGTGGTCCGCCAGCGAGGCGATCATCGCCGCCAGGTGCCCGACATAATTGTTGTCGGTGATGGTGTAGATGCAGCGGGATTTCGAGCGGCTGTCGGCGCTGGACATGGCGAGCTTCCGTCAGGAGATCGAAGACGCTCCGAACGGCGCCTGGGCGAGCCCCGAAGCCCTACCGGATCGCATGCTAGCCGGCAAGCTCGACGCCTTCCGCGACGGGATCGGGCCGCCCGACGTCCGAAATATCGCGAAACCAGCGGCGCAGCCTGATCCGGTTCTCGCGGCGCACGGCATGCCCCTCGCTCTCGCCCAGCATGCGGGCCACCGGGTGGGGAACAAGGCTCTCCACGGCGTCCCACATCTCGAGGAGCCGGTCCAGCGGGCCGCCGGCCGGCGACTGGCCGAAGGGCACGGGCGTGCGGTTGCGGTAGTGGATGTAGAACTCCCTCCCCGGGGTCTTGCGTTCCTCCCAGGGCTTGAGCGCCGCGAAGTGGAGGATGTGCGGCAGCTCGCCGTCGCAGGGGACGTATCCCACCATCTGGTTCCAGGTGGCGGGCAGCTCGAGGAAATCGCGCCAGCACGCGGCGTTGAACGCGCACTGGTCGATATAGCTGATCGCCTCGGGCCTCTCCCGGGCGAATCGGGCGGCGCGGGTGCCGATCTCGCGGCCTTTCCACGCGGCGACGTCGATCAGCATGAAGCCGGCATTGTAGTAGCGGCCGTCGGACGGGATGCCGAGACGCGCCTTGAAGGCGGCATCGGCGTCCTGCATGTCGATCACCGCGGCGAGCGCCTTGCCGCCCATGTCGGCCTCGAAGAGCGCGTCGAGAGGGCGCAGGACGATCATGTCGGCGTCGAGATAGATCACGCGCTCGATGCCGGCCGGCAGAAAGTCGTCGAGGTGGAATTTGAGCCACACCGATTTCGGCCAGAAGCTGCATTTGCCGTAAACCGACAGATCAACGCTGCGATTTTCGACCAGCCGCAGATCCAGCCCCAGATCGCCGGCCAGCCCGGCAAGAAGGCCGGCATTCGCGTCGCTCAATCCGTCGTGGAGCACGACTACCGGGAAGCCGGAATTGTTTTCCGCAAGGGAAGCCAGCATCGCCGCCAGATGGCAAGTATAGTTGTCGTCGACAATACAGAAATAACAACAACTTTCACGCCGCGCCGACGCCATAGGCAAATCACTCACCGTATTCCGGATATACGCAGAACCTTTAGCCAGCGATCGACCGGCGCACAAGACGCATGGCCGCCGAATGGCGGTGGAAGCGATCAAGGATTGTTTCGCCAGAGCGAACCCTGCCAATTCGGGGGCATTCCGGCGAAGTGATTTTGTGACGGGATCAAGCAACAGCCCGATGGGCGTATCCGTCGATACGGTCGAGGGGTGTTGCGCCGATAGCGGTGCAAAAGCGCCCGTCAGAATGATCCCGAATTGGCAGCGGACCGTCCGGAGGCGCGGCCGCCGAAGAAGGCGTTGATCTCGGAAGCCGGGCGCGGCGGGCTGAACAGGAAGCCCTGAAGCTCGGTGTAGCCGGCTTCGGCGATGCAGCGGCGCTGCGCCTCGGTCTCCACCCCCTCGGCGGTGGTCGCGATGCCGAGGCTCTTGCTGAGGCTCGCCACCGCGTTGACGATCGCGACCGCATCCTTGCGCGAGGAGAGATCGCGGACAAAGGAGCCGTCGATCTTGATCTTGTCGAAGGGGAACTTCCGCAGATAGCTGAGCGACGAATAGCCGGTGCCGAAATCGTCCATGGCGATGCGCACGCCCATATCGCGCAGGTGGTGCAGCATCTTCAGCGTGTTCTCGTTGTTGTCGAGCAGCACGCTTTCGGTGATTTCTAGCTCCAGCCGGTTGGGCGCGATCTTGGCCGAGGCAAGCGCGCCGAACACCGTCTCGACAAGGTTGCCGGTCCGGAACTGGATCGGCGATATGTTGACCGCGACCCTGACATTGTGCGGCCAGTTGCTCGCATCCGCGCATGCCTGCCGGATGATCCAGTCGCCGAGCGGCACGATCAGCCCGATCTCCTCGCAAACCCCGATGAAGTCGGACGGCGGAACGAAGCCGCGCTCGGGATGGCGCCAGCGCAGCAGCGCCTCGAGGCCGGAAACGGTGTTGGAGGCGATGTCGACGACGGGCTGGTAGTAGAGCTCGAACTCGCCCTTCTCCAGGGCATGCCGCAATTCGAGCTCCATGGCGCGGCGCGACTGCATGCGCGCATCCATCGCCGGCTCGAAGAAGCGGTAGACGCCGCGGCCGTCGCTCTTGGCGCGGTAGAGCGCCATGTCGGCATTCTTGAGCAGCAGGTCCGGCGACCTGCCGTCGTCGGGCGCGACGGCAATGCCGACGCTGGCGCCGATGATGACCTGGTTGCCGTCGACCTCGAAAATGTCCGACAGCGTGTCGCAGATGCGCCGCGCGCATCGAGTGACCTCGCTGACATCCTCGCCGATCGTCAGCAGCACCGCGAATTCGTCGCCGCCGAGGCGCGAGACGATGTCGCTCTCGCGCACGCAGGAGCGCAAGCGCTCGGCGGCAGCAATCAGCACCTTGTCGCCGCAGGCGTGGCCGAGCGTGTCGTTGACGTTCTTGAAGCGATCGAGATCGACGCAGAGAACCGCGAAGCGGGCGCCGCGGCCGACCATCGGCTCGACCGAGCGCATGCGGTCGAGCAGCAATACGCGGTTGGGCAGGTCGGTCAGCGCGTCGTGATGGGCCATATGCGCCATCCGCGCCTGGATCTGCTGCAGCTCGGTGATGTCCTCGTGGGTCGCGATCCACCCGCCATCTGCGAGCGGCTGGTGGACGATGGCGATCACGCGGCCGTCGGGAAACTCCTGGATGCGCGTCGCCGGCTTGCCCGCATCCACCACGGCGAGCCGTTCCTCGACATAGCTCTCGGCGTCGGAGCCGTCATAGATGTTCTGGGAGATGCGATGACCCAGTATGTCGTCGACATGGGTGCCGGCGACACCGAGCTCCGGCGGCAGACGATAGATGTCGAGATAGCGGGCGTTGCAGACGACAAGCCGACGCTCGCTGTCGAACATGCACAGCCCCTGCGTCATGTTCGAAAGCGCCGCGTCGAAGCGCTCGATCTGCTCGGTCAGCTGCCGGTCGCGCAGCTTCACCTCGGCTTCCGCCTTCTTGCGCTCGGTGATGTCGGTATAGGTCGTGACCAGACCGCCGCCGGGCAGCGGCTTGCCTCTGATCTCGATTACGGTGCCATCGGGGCGGGTGCGCTCGAAGCAATGCGCCTCGAACTTGCGCGCCAACTCGACGCGGTGGCGCACCTGCTCCTCGATATCGCCCTCGCCATATTCGCCGCGCTCGGCATTGTAGCGGATGAAGGCCTCGAAGGGCGTTCCCGGCTTGCCGAGCTCGCGGGGGAATTCGAGCAGGTCGATGAAGTTGCTGTTGAGGACGCGGCATGTGAGGTCGCGGTCCATCATGGAGATGCCCTGGTCCATGGACTCCAGCACGACGGACAGCTCGGTGGACTTCTCGGCGACCGCCTCGCGTTCGCGCACCAGCGCGGTGACGTCGGTGTGGATCGTCACGGTGCCGCCGTCGCTGGTGCGTCGCTCGTGGATCTGGAAGACGCGGCCGTCGGTCAGGTGGTGCTCGAAGGAGCCGTCCGGCTTCTCGTGATGGTCGAGCCGCCTGCGCCGCCAGTCGGGGTCGGCGGAAGCCTGGGCGCTGAGCCCGCTTTCCATGAATTCGCGGACCACCTCGGAGAAATGCAGGCCGGGGCGGATCTTCTCCTTGCAGCCGGGAAAGAACCACTCCCGGTAGCGGCTGTTGCAGATAACGATCCGGTCGTCGGCGTCGCACAGCACGAACGCCACCGGAAGCGTCTCGATGACCTCCAGAAGCTGGCGTTCCCCGAAGGCCGCCGAGCGTTTGCGCGCGCGCCGGGCCGGGCTTGCGGGCCCCGCCCTCTTCTTCGGCCCCCGCGATGTTTCTCTGTCCCGCATCCGCCAGCCAAACGACTATCGCGTTGAAATCGCTGCAAGCCTGGGGCCCGGCGATTAGTTTTCCCTTAACGCGGCCGATTTCGCCGGCGAAGGACATGAAGAAAATAATTGGATCCCGCCGACGCTTATTTGCGAGACCTTGGCGCGCCAAGCATCCGGGGTGAATCCGCAAGGCGGCAACTGCCGTAAAGGCATGCCGACTAAGGTCGCAAGGACAATTGCACTAATCCCGATTTCGGGATAATTTTTCATATATGGAAACCTTGTCCGAAACCGACCGACTTCTCGCGGCGCGCCTTCGCGACCTGCGGCAGGAGCGGCGATGGACGCTCGACGACCTCGCGGGCGCCAGCGGCGTCAGCCGGGCCACCCTGTCGCGGCTGGAGAACGCCGAGGTGAGCCCGACAGCGCATGTCCTCGGCCGGCTCTGCACGGCCTACGGCATGCCGATGTCGCGGCTGATGCGGATGGTCGAAAGCGGCTTCTCGCCGCTCGTGCGCCCGGTGGAGCAGCCGGAATGGACAGACCCGGCGACCGGCTTCCGCCGCCGCAGCGTGTCGCCGCCGACCCAGTCGCTGGCGGGAGAGGTGGTCGAGTGCGCTTTGCCGGCGGGCACGGCCATCGATTACCCGACGCCGCCGCGCAGCGGGCTGGAGCACCATCTGCTGATGATCGAGGGCAGGCTGTTCCTCACGGTGGCGGATGTGCGTCACGACCTTTCGGCCGGCGACTGCCTGCGCTACCGGCTGGCCGGCCCGAGCCGCTTCGAGACGGCTGCGGACGGCGCCCGCTACCTGCTCTTCCTGATCTGAGGGCCGACGCATGGACGGCATCGAAATCGTCGAACTGGATGGGGAAGGGTTCGAACGCCACGCGGAGGGCCTGAGCGAATTGCTGTGCGCCTGCGTGAACGCCGGCGCCAGCATCAGCTTCGTGCTGCCGCACGACATTGCCGACAGCCGCGCCTTCTGGCGCCGCAAGGTGCTGCCGCCGCTTTCCGCCGGCGGGCTCGCCCTGTTCGCCGCGCTATCGGGGGGACGGGTCGTCGGCTCGGTGCAGCTCGACCACGACACGCCGCAGAACCAGCCGCATCGCGCCGAGGTCAGGAAGCTGCTCGTGCATCCCGATTTCCGGCGGCGCGGCATCGCCCGGCTGCTGATGGCGGCGCTGGAGGCCAGGGCGCTCGCGCTGGGACGCAGCCTCATCACGCTCGACACCCGCACCGGCGACGATGCGGAACCGCTCTATCGGTCGATGGACTACGAGGTCGCCGGGGTCATTCCCGATTTCTGCCGCGACACCGTCACCCCGTGCCTCGACCCGACGACGATCATGTACAAGCGCCTGCGCCGACCCGTGGAGGGGGCGTAGGCGCTCCGCCGCCAGCCGGGCGTCAGTTCTGCAGCATCTTGAAGTGCTGGCAGTAGTCCCGGTACGAGGTTTCGAGAATCTTGACGCCGCCGCATTCCTTGAGGGTCTCGGCGGCGGCGAGGCCGATTTCCTCGGCCTTGTCGGCCGATCCGTCCTCGACGGCGACCACGCGCTCCGTGCCGTCGAGCGACGTCACCTGCCCCTGGAGGACGAGGCTGCCCTCCTTCCACTGCGACACCACGCCGACCGGCAGGCTGCAGCCGGCGCCGAGCGCATGCATCATCGCCCGCTCGGCATCCACCTCGGCGCGAGCCTGCGGATTCTCGATGGATCTCAGGATCTCGAGCAGCCGGTCGTCGTCGTCGCGCGACTGCACGCCGAGCGCGCCCTGCCCCACGGCATAGGGAAAGAGCACCGGATCGAAGGGCTCGGCGATCTCGGAGCCGATGCTGAGCCTGTCGAGGCCGGCCTGGGCGAGGATCACCGCGTCGAGCGGGTTCTCGCCCTCGACGCGCTGGAGCCGCGGCCCGATATTGCCGCGGATGGCGACGACGTCGACGTCCTGGCGCAGGCTCAGGATCTGCGCCTTGCGGCGGAGCGACCCGGTGCCGACGCGGGCGCCCTCGGGCAGGTCGGCGATCATCGATCCGCAGAGCGTGTCGCGCGGGTCCATGCGGTCGGGCACCGCGGCGAGCACGAGCCCGTCGCGCAGCGTCGTCGGAAGGTCCTTCAGCGAGTGGACGACGATGTCCACCTCCTTCGAGATGAGCTGCTCCTCATGCTCGACGGAGAAGATGCCGACGATGCCGAACTGGTGGAACTCGGACACCCGGTCCTTGTCCGCCATGGTGGCGATGGTGCAGACCTCGAACTCGACCTCGGGATGGCGCGCCCGCACCAGATCGATGATGTAATGGGTCTGCGCGAGCGCAAGCGGACTGCGGCGCGTCCCGACTTTCAACTTCACGATAGCCACCCCGCCAGAGCTGCCCGCGCCGCCGGGGCCGGGACGAAATCATCGGATTCCAAGCGATCCTGTCGGGAGGAAAGGTCCCGGAGGGCGCAGGCTCGAAGTGTCATAAAAGCTGCCATGGCGTTGTCAAGGCAGGCACGCTGCGGCACGCGGACGCAAGGCGCGGGAAGCGGGACCCGGCTGACGGTGGCGCAGCTACAGTGTGTTCGTGAGCGCCGGGGAAGCGGCGCGGAAGACCTCGCCCGGCGCGACGCCGGCGCGCTTCATCAGCCACCAGGCGCTGCACACGTTCGACGACAGCAGCGGCGCGCCGCCGCCCGCCGCGACGAGCGCCGGCAGGGTGAGCATGCCGGTGCCGCTCATGACGATGGCGTCGACGCCGGCGGTATCGACGCGCCGCAGCGCCTCGTCCACCTCCTCCGCCGTCAGTTCGTAGGCGCGGAACGTCTCCGACACCTTGACGATCTGCGGAACCTCGAAGCCGGAGTCCATCCAGTAGTTGGCGGCATGCTCGGTCAGCCACGCGGGATAGGGAGAGAACAGGCAGACGCGCCTGGCGCCGATCGCGCCCAGCGCCTCGCGGATGGCGGCGCTCGCCGTGACGACGGGCGTTCCCGCCTTCCGCGACAGCTCCGCGCAAAGTTCGTCGTCGCGTTTGGCGCCGAGCCGGTAGCACGGCCCGGTCAGGGCGATGACCATGGCTTCGAGCTTCAGCGAGCCGAAGGAGGAGACCGCCTGCGGATAGCATTCGATATAGGCCCGGTTGCGCTCCTCGAGCGTCGTGTCCGGCATCACCGGCAGGCGGGCGGCGAACAGCCGCGCCGACCACGGCATCATGCGCGCGAGCTCGGGCTCGACGGTCGGGTTGGCGGGCGGCACGAGGACACCGAGCGCCGGGGTTTCGGCGAGTTTCGCTATTTCGGTTCCGTCCATGATTCAGGCCACCCTTAGCGGACGCGTGACCATGTCGAGCATGGCGGCTGTCGCGAGATATTCCGTCGATTCGGACGGCGATGCGGCCATGGCCTTGATCTTGTCGAGCCAGGCGACGCCGCCGGTGATGTTGCGGTCGGTACGGGGGATGAGCATCTCCCGGGCGACCCGCAGGCGCTCGTCGGCGGCCGCCTCGACCAGATCGGGCCGTCCCGCCTTCAGCGCCGCAACGAGGGCGTTGGCGATCTCGTAGCTGTCGTGGATGCCGCAATTCATGTTCATGCCGCCGCGCGTATTGGTGACGTGGGCGCTGTCGCCGGCGAGGAACACCCGCCCCTCGCGGTAGCGCGAGGCGATCCGCCGGCTGACGCTGTAGATGTCGAGATCGACGATGCCCGGCGGGGTGGTCCAGCTCGGCAGCACCTCGCGGAGCCTGTCGGTGATCCATTCGATGGAGGTCGCGGTCTTCTCGTCGACCGCCTCGGGGACGCGAAGGATGATCCGCCAGCAGTCGGGCATCCGCAGGAAGCTGACCGACTTTCCGGCATTGAACAGATATGTGATCGACTCCAGGCCCGGCATCAGCTTGCCGAGATCGTCGGTGGTCATGATGCGGAGTATCTTGTCGGGATAGTTCACGCCCTCGAAGTCGAT
>JBFWXZ010000092.1:0-11752 GCA_050186955.1 Flavobacteriaceae bacterium | reverse complement strand
ATGGTAAGGAACACTGTCCTATTCACACCATGACAGATTTCAACCCGCTGCGCAAGGCCTGCGTCATTTTGTTGCGCGGGATGGGTATCGTCCGAAATAAAGGGACGCAGACCCCTCGCGCGGGCTCGCGAAACCGTCACGCCAAGTTGACTTCCAGTTTATCGGCCATCCGTCGCAGTGTCGCGACATCGGTCCGGGGCACTGTGCCCCGTTCCGGAGGGCTCAAGTCAAGCCGATAATAAGGGAGAATTCATCATGTCGACCGCAAAGACCTTTTCCACTCTCGTCGTCGCCGGCGCGATGGCGACCGCGCTGGCCGGCCTCTCGGCCACCGGCGTCCATGCCGAGGACAAGGAGAAGTGCTACGGCGTCGCCCTGAAGGGGCAGAACGACTGCAAGGCGGGAGCGGGCACGACCTGTGCCGGCACCGCGACGATGGACTATCAGGGCAACGCCTGGAAGCTGGTTCCCAAGGGCACCTGCACGTCGATGATGACGCCGAAGGGCCATGGCATGCTGGAGCCGATGGAAGGCTGACCGGCAGGCATCCCGCAAATCAGGAGAGGACCGCCCGCCATGCCCAGTTCCGCGATGCCTATTTCCTCGATGCCCGCACCCGGACCGGAGCGCCGACAGCCGTCGCCCGTTCCTCCCCGCGCCGGCGTCGGACTGAAGCCGGACCACTATGAGGAGATCGCGGCGACGAGCCCCGATATCGGCTGGTTCGAGGTGCATCCGGAGAACTACATGGGCGCGGGCGGTCCCCCGCATCACTTCCTCGAGCGCATCCGCGCCGACTATCCGCTGTCGCTGCACGGCGTCGGCCTGTCGGTCGGCTCCGACGGCCCGCTCGATCGCGATCACCTGCTGCGCCTGAAGGCGCTGGTGAGGCGCTACCAGCCGGGGTTGTTCTCCGAGCATCTCGCCTGGTCGAGCCACGACGCGGTCTATCTCAACGACCTGCTGCCGGTTCCCTATACGCGGGAAACGCAGGCGCGCGTCGCCGAGCATGTCGAGGAGGTGCAGGAGACGGTCGGCTGCCGGATGCTGCTGGAGAATCCCTCCACCTATGTGCGGTTTTCCGGCAACGAGATGGACGAGGTCGAGTTCCTCGCCGGCATCGCCCGGCGGACGGGCTGCGGCCTGCTGCTCGACGTCAACAATGTCTACGTCTCGGCGACCAACCACGCCTACGGCGCGGAGGACTATATCGACCGCTTCCCGGTCGAGCATGTCGGCGAGATCCATCTCGGCGGCCACTCGCGCGACGAGGACGATGCCGGTCAGCCGCTGCTGATCGACGATCACGGCTCCGCCGTCGCCGATCCGGTCTGGAAGCTCTATGCACGCACCATCGGGCGCACGGGCAGGGTTCCGACCCTCATCGAATGGGATACCGACGTGCCGACATGGCCGGTGCTGAAGGCGGAGGCCGAGGCGGCCGAGGCGCTGATGATCCGCTCGGCGCAGGGCGTGCAGGGGAGCGCTGTCGGTGCCGACGCTCGCTGAGGTCCAGCGCGCCTTCGCGGCGGCGCTGCGTGATCCCGCCGCCGCCGTCCCCGACGGGGTGACGGCGTGGACCGGCTCGGCGCCCAAGCGGCGCTTCGACGTCTATCGCAACAATGTCTATTCGAGCCTCGCCGACGTGCTGGCCGGGCGCTATCCGGCGGTCGAGCGGCTGGTCGGGGCAGAGTTCTTCCGCGCCATGGCGCGGGTCTTCATCGATGCCGCGCCGCCGTCGACGCCGATGCTGATGGAATATGGCGAGGGCTTCGCCGATTTCCTCGACGGCTTCCCGCCGGTTTCCGAGCTCGCCTATCTCGGCGACGTCGCGCGCATCGAATGGGCGTGGAACCTCGCCTATCACGCCGCCGACGCCGCGCCGCTGACGCCGCAGGCGCTGGAGCGGCTGGTGCCCGAGATGCTGCCGTCGGTGCGCTTCGCCATGCATCCCTCGCTGCAACTGGCGACCTCGAGCTTCCCCGCCTACCGGATCTGGCGCGCCAACCGCGAGGAGGAGGACCCGGGCGGCATCGATCTCGCCTCGGGCGGCGAGGACACCATCGTCGTGCGCCCGCATCTGTCGGTGGAGGTCAGGCCGCTGCCGGCCGGCGCCTACCGCTTCGTCGCCGGCCTCCGGCGCGGCGACAATCTCGGCGAGGCGGCGATCGCCGCCAGCGAGACGCCGGGTTTTGATCTCGCGCTCAATCTGCGCGAGCTGATCAGGCTGGGCGCCTTCAGCGGCGTCGTCGGCGAAGGGGGAACACGGGAATGAGCGCGGGAAGCGAGGCGGCCGTCCGGCAGCCGCCGCAGGGAATCGCGCGCGCGGTCGCGAGTATCGTCCGGCTGCTCGAGGCGCTGCCGGAATGGCCGCTGCAGCTTGTCGCCCGGCTGCTGATGGCGACGATCTTCTGGCGCTCCGGGCGCACCAAGGTCGAGGGGCTTTTCGACATCAGCGACACCACCTTCTTCCTGTTCAGGGAAGAATACGCGCTGCCGCTCATCCCGCCGGTGCCCGCCGCCTATATGGCGACCTTCGCCGAGCACTTCTTTCCCGTGCTGCTGGTCGCCGGCATCGCGACGCGCTTCTCGGCGCTGGCGCTGCTCGGCATGACGCTGGTCATCCAGCTCTTCGTCTATCCCGACGCCTATGTGATGCACGGCCTATGGGCGGTGGCGCTCGCCTATCTGGCGTTGCGCGGCGGCGGGCTCGTCTCGCTCGATCATCCGATCCGCCGCCACTACATGGGTTGAACGCGCGGGTTTTCGCCCCTTCCTTCCTCGGCTAAGAGGGGAATGGAAGGAGCGCCCGGCATTTCCGACGACACGACAATCGCGAGACCCTACGGCACCTGGCCGTCGCCGCTCGGCGCGCGCGACTGCGCCGCCGGCGCGGTCAGGCTCGCCGACCTGACGCCGTGGCGCGGCGGTCTCGCCTGGGTCGAGGGGAGGCCCGCCGAGGGCGGGCGCTGCGCCGTCGTCTGGAACGGCGGCGAGGGGCCGCGCGACATCGCGCCGGCGCCCTTCTCGGCGCGCAGCCGGGTGCATGAATATGGCGGGGCCGCGCTGTTCGGAGACGGCGAACGGCTGTTCTTCGTCAATGACGCCGACCAGGACATCTACGAGATCGCCGGGGATGCGCCGCGTCGGGTCAGCGCCGCGCCCGCATGGCGTTTCGCCGACGGTGATTTGCACAAGCGGACGATCCTCGCTATCGGCGAGCGCGAGGTGGAAAGCGGCCATCCCCTCAACGGCCTCGTCGCCATCGACGCGAATGGGGATGCCGGCGCGCCGGCGATCGTCGCCGAGGGCCGCGACTTCTACGCCGCGCCGCGGCTTTCGCCCGACGGCGGGTCGGTGTGCTGGCTCGCCTGGGACCTGCCGCACATGCCGTGGGAGGCGGCCGAAATCTGGCTCGGCGATTGGGACGGCCGGAAAATCGCCTCTCCGCGCCGCATTGGCGGCGGCGCGGGCGAGCCGGCCTTCCAGCCCGAATGGAGCGCCGAGGGCGCGCTCCATGCGGTCATCGAGCGCGACGGCGTCAGTGCGCCGATGGTTTTCGATGGGCGCGCGTGGCGCGATGCGGGAGCGCCGGGCGGCGAATGGTTCCGCCCGCTCTGGGGGCTCGGCGAGCGCAGCTTCGTCACCGCGCCGGCGGGCGTGGGCGGCCTGCCCATCGTCGACGGCGTTGCTTCGGTCGCCTTTCCGGGAGCGCGCGACGCGCGGTCGCTGGAGCGGGCCGGCATCGCGTCGGCGTCCGCGCCCCGCATGGCGGGCGGGGGACTCGCCGTCATCGCGACGCGCCATCTCGCCGCGCCCGCCGTGATGCGCCTCGCGGCGGCGGGCGACGCGGTCGCGGTCAGCGACAGCGGGGCGGCGCCCGACCCGTCCATTGTCTCGATGGGGGAGCCGGTCTCGCTCGACACCCCCTCGGGCCCGGTTCACGCGATCCACTATCCGCCGGTCAACGCCGGCTTCCGGGGGCTCGCCGGCGAGCTGCCGCCGATGATCGCCTCGGCGCATGGCGGACCGACCGGGGCGGCGGACCGGGGGCTCAAATACAAGATCCAGTTCTGGACCAGCCGGGGCTTCGCCTTCCTCGACGTCGACTATCGCGGCAGCACCGGCTACGGCGCGGCCTACCGGCGGGCGCTCGACGGCGAATGGGGGATCGCCGACGCCGACGACCTGGCGCATGCGGCGACCGCGGCGGCGGCGCGCGGCCTCGCCGACCCGAAGCGGCTTCTCGCCTCGGGGTCGAGCGCCGGCGGCTACAGCGTGCTGCAGGCGCTGGTCCGCCACGATTTCTTTGCGGCGGCAACCAGCATCTACGGGGTCGCCGACCCGCAGCGGCTGATGGAGATCACCCACAAGTTCGAGGCCGGCTATTTCGACAGCCTGTTCGGGCTCGCCGGCGGCAGCGCGATCCCGCCGGAGCGGATCCCGTCGCTGCACGCGGACGCGATAGAGTGCCCGATGCTGTTCCTGCAGGGGGCGGACGACAGGGTGGTGCCGCCGGAGCAGTCGCGCGGCATGGCCGAGCGGCTGAAATCCGCCGGCAGGCGCGTCGCCTACCGCGAATTCGCCGGCGAGGGGCACGGGTTCCGGCGCGGCGAGACGGTTTCGGCGGCGCTCGAAACCGAATATGCCTTCTATGCCTCGGTGCTCGGCCTCGACATTCCCGATGCCGCCGGCGCCGACCTCATCGACCCCTATTGGCTGTGATCCGACCGATGCCCGATTTTGCCTCCGACAACGCCCATCCCGCCTCGGCCCGCATCATGCAGGCCATCGTCGACGCCAATCAGGGCGCGGTTCCCTCCTACGGGGCCGACCCGTGGTCGAGGAAGGCGGAGGCCATGCTGGCCGAGACCTTCGAGCGCGAGTGCTCGGCGCTGCTGGTCGCCACCGGCACGGCGGCCAACGCGCTGGCGCTGGCGTCGCTGACGCCGGTCTGGGGCGCGGTGGTCTGCCACCAGGAGGCGCATATCGCCACCGACGAGTGCGGCGCGCCGGAGTTCTACAGCGGCGGCGCCCAGCTCATCCGGCTACCCGGCGACGGCGCGAAGATCGCCGCGGGGGACCTGGAAAGGCTGCTGGCGGGCTGGGATTTCGGCGTCGTGCATCATGTCCAGCCGGCGGCGCTCAGCCTCAGCCAGCTCACCGAATGCGGGCAGGCCTACAGTCTCGACGAGATCGCGGCGCTGAGCGAGGTCGCGCATCGCCACGGCCTCAAGGTGCATATGGACGGCGCGCGCTTCGCCAATGCGATGGTCGGGCTGGAGGCGAGCGCGGCGGAGATGTCGTGGAAGGCGGGCGTCGATATCGTCTCCTTCGGCGGCACAAAGAATGGCTGCCTGGCGGTCGAGGCCATCGTCGCCTTCGACACCGGCCTGCGGCAGGAACTCGAATATCGCCGCAAGCGCAGCGGCCATTTGTTCTCCAAGGGCCGGCTGCTCGGCGCGCAGATGACGGCCTATCTGGAGGACGGCCACTGGATCGGGCTGGCAACCCACGCCAATTCGATGGCGCGGCGGCTCGCCGAGGGGCTTGTCGCGACCGGCAGGGCGCGGCTCGCCTGGCCGGTGGCCGGCAACGAGGTGTTCGCGATTCTCAGGCGAACCGACCACGAGGCGTTGCTGAAGGAAGGCGTCAGGCACTACGACTGGCCGGGCCGGCCGGCGGGCGGCGGCGTCGCCGACGAGGAGGCGGTCGGCCGCTTCGTCGTCTCGCACACGATCCGGGAAGAGGATGTGGACGCGGCCTGCGCGGCGTTGCGCAACCAGAGCGCGTAGAAATCGCGGTAAACTAAATCTTAAGTAGTTACTTGGAGAATGCCCTCAACCGAAAGGGGGAGGGTATCCATGGGATCCACACAACCGGCGCCGGGGCCATCGGAGCCGCCGGGCTGCGCCCGCGCCGTGCGCGAGGCCGAGCGGGCGGTCGCCGAGCTCGAGGCCGAGTTCTCCGACCACACGCAGATGGCGGTGCTGGAACTGCTGATGGCGCTGGCCATGGATTGCGGCATCGGCACCGGCCTGCGCCGCGACGTGCTGCTGATCAAGGTCAGGCTGATCGCCGACACCGCGCCGACGCACCGGCGCGAGGAACTCGGCGCCATCGCCGAGATGCTCTACCGGGCGCTCAACGACGTCGCCGACGACCACCAGCTCTGCACCATCATGGTGGTCGGCGCGGGCGTGCTGTCGCTGGTGGCGGGGCGCGACGTGCTGGCGGTGAACGGGATCAGGATGGACTACGCCAAGGCGCTCGGCCAGATGGTGGCCGGCGCATGAAGCAGGAACGCCCCGGGTCCGTCGCGGACCCGGGGCGTTCGACATTTTTGCCCGGACGCTAGATGCGTCCGCGCTTGGGGTTAGTGCTTCTTGGTGATGGCCTTGCCGTTGCCGGTGGCCTCGATGGCGATCGAGCGGGGCTTCAGCGCCTCGGGAATCTCGCGCGCGAGGTCGATGTGGAGCAGGCCGTTCTCCAGCTTGGCGCCCTTGACCTCGACATGGTCGGCGAGCTGGAAGCGGCGCTCGAAATTACGCTCCGCGATACCGCGATAGAGCACCTCGGCGGCGTCCTCGGACTGCACCTGAAGACGGTCGCCGCGCACCGAAAGCGTGTGCTCCTTCACCTCGATGGACAGCTCCTGATCGGAAAAGCCGGCCACCGCCATGGTGATGCGGTAGGCGTTCTCGCCGGTGCGCTCGATATTGTAGGGGGGATAGCCCGAGCCGCTGCCCTCGACGCCGGACATGGAGTCGAGCATCGAGAAGAGCCGGTCGAAACCGACGGTCGAACGGTAGTAGGGCGAAAAGTCGATGGAACGCATGTGCATATCCTCCTTTGAAGCGACATGCCGGGAGGTCCGCCACAGTGGCCGGACCCCGGTTTCGGATCGGCGCCCCGACCATTCGGCGACGCCTCCCGTGAGCGTGATTTGGGTATCGCCCGGCGCGAGTTCAAGGCTGTATTCGCATTCCGGTTTCGGACGCCAGGCAGCCCGCATCCCGACCCCGCCTGTGCGGAAAACTCCCGAAAACACAGCCGTTTCGAGGCGTTTTCACGCCTGAACGCAGAATGAATGCGCCATTCCGGCGGCATTCAGGCGTCCTGCCGCATTCTCCGCATCGTCCGGTCGGCAACCGGCGCTTTGAAACAAGGAGAATGCAGATGAACAAGAAGATGATCCTGGGTGCCGCAGCCATCGCCGTCGCCACCCTTTCCGCTCCGCTCGCGGCCAACGCCTCCGGCTTCGGCATCGGGATTTCCGGCCCGAACGGCAGCATCCACATCTCGAGCGGCCACAGCGGCCACTACCGCCCCGCCCCGAACTACTACCTGCCGGCCACCATCGGCCCGCGCACCGCGCTCTGGAAGGTGCAGCGCGCCGGCTACAGCCGCCCGGTGATCGTCGACCAGCGCGGCTCCTACTACACGGTGCGCGCCTATGACCGGCGCGGCCACCGGGCCCTGCTGAAGGTCAGCCGCTACAACGGCTCCGTGCAGCGGCTTCGCGTCGCTTCCTGGTAAGCGGACCGGAGTTTTGGAATTCCGGGTGTCTTAACGCCCCCGCGGCATCCGGAAGACTGGGACCGGCGGTGATCGAGGGATCGCCGCCGGTCTTCTTTTGGCGCTGGCGCTTGAGCGGCGGGCGCGCCTCATGTATGGCCCTCAACGGCCGTGCGGACGGCCGGTGCGGCAACTTCCGGGCGATCCCATGGATCTCGTCGAAATCCCCGATAACCCAGTTCCGAGCGGCGCGGTCAGCGGAACCATCGAGACCGAGGACGGCCGCCACATCCGCTTCGCCCGCTGGCGCCCCACGGCGCGCCGCAATGTCGGCACCGTCTGCGTCTTCACCGGCCGCGCCGAATTCATCGAGAAATATTTCGAGACGGTGTCGGACCTGCGCCGGCGCGGCTTCAACGTCGCGATCATCGACTGGCGCGGGCAGGGCGGCTCGGACCGCGCGCAGAAGAACCCGGCAAAGGGCCATGTCGACGATTTCGAGGAATATGAGCGCGACGTCGCCGCGCTGATGACGCAGATCGTCCTGCCGGACTGTCCGCCGCCCTATTTCGCGCTCGGCCATTCGATGGGCGGCTGCGTGCTGCTCGGGCTGGCGACGCAGCCGGGCGGCTGGTTCGAGCGCATCGTGATGACCGCGCCGATGGTGCAGATACCGCAGGGCGGCCGCGGGCTGTTCTTCCTTTCCGAGATGCTAGCGCTCGCCGGCTTCGGCAGCCTGTTCGTGCCCGGCGGGACCTCGAAGCCGACCAATGCGGTGGCGTTCGCGGGAAATCCCTTCACCGGCGATCCGGTGCGGCTGGAGCGCGTCAACGAGCTGGTCAGGGCGGAGCCGCGGCTCGGCCTCGGCGCGCCGACCATCGGCTGGCTCAACGCGGCGGGCAAGGCGATGGCGCGGCTGCAGGACCCGGCCTACGGCTATTCGGTGCGCACGCCGGTGCTGATCGTCGCCGCCGGCGACGACAAGGTGGTCTCGACGCGGGCGATAGAGCGGCTGGCGGTGCATATGCGCGGCGCCAAGCATCTCGTCATTCCCGGCGCGCGGCACGAGATCCTGATGGAGCGCGACAGCGTGCGCGAGCTGTTCTGGGCGGCCTTCGACGGCTTCGTGCCCGGCGAGCCGGTCTACGGCTAGACGCCCAGCAGCCCCATCGCCGCCTCGTGGATGGCGGGGTTGGCGGCGGCGAGGATGCGACCGCCGGAAAGCGCGTTGCCGCCCTCCCAAGTGGTGACGATCCCGCCGGCGCCCTCGATCACCGGGATCAGCCCGGCGATGTCGTAGGTCTGCAATCCGTTCTCGACGATGACGTCGATCTGGCCGGCGGCGAGCAGCGCGTAGGCGTAGCCGTCGGCGCCGTAGCGGGCGAGGCGCACGGCGGATTCGACGCGCTCGTAAGCTTCCGCCTCGGCCCCCTTGAACAGCTTCGGCGAGGTGGTCATCAGCAGCGCGTCGGCCAGCGAGGCGGTGTCGCGCGTCTTCAGCGCGGCGCGCTGCCCGCCACGGGTCCAGAACGAACTGCCGCCGTCGCCGAAGAAGCGCTCGGCCGTAAAGGGCTGGTCGAAGAGGCCGGCTATCGCCCGGTCGCCCTCGGCGAGGCCGATGATGGTGCCGAAGAGCGGCACGCCGGCGAGGAAGGAGCGCGTGCCATCGATGGGATCGACGATCCAGCGCCGGCCGCTGGTGCCGTCATGGACGCCGAATTCCTCGCCGACGATCCCGTCCCGCGGGCATTCGGCGCGCAGCAGGTCGCGGATCGCCCGCTCGGCGGCGTGGTCGGCCTCGGTGACGGGGTCGAACCAGCCCGGGTTGCCCTTGTCCGAGGTCGAATATCCGGCCCGGAAGAAGGGCATGATCGCGGCGCCGGAGGCATCGGCCAGGCGATGCAGCCGCTTCTCGGTTTCACTGTCCAATTTCTGCGTCCCGTTGCTTGCATGCCAGCTATACGCACCTGACCTGCATGCGGCAATCTCTTGCCGGTAAGCTCGCCGCAACAGGCTGCCGGGGAAACGCACGATGGAGCAGAATACGGTCGCGAGGACGACCGCGGGCCGTGCCGCGCTGCTCGTCGGCGCGCTGTGCTCGGTCTATTTCTTCAGCCAGTTCCTGCGCAACTCCATCGGCGTCATCGCGCCGGAGATCGCCGCCGAATTCGCCATGTCGCCGGCGGTGCTGAGCCTGCTCGCCAGCAGCTTCTTCATCTCCTTCGCCGCGGTGCAGATCCCGCTCGGCATCGCCATCGACCATTTCGGCGCGATCCGCTCGATGACGGTGCTGATGGGGCTGACCATCGTCGGCTGCGTGGTGTTCGCCAGCGCCGACACGGCGAGCGGCCTGATCGCCGGGCGGGCGATCATGGGGCTCGGCTGCTCGGCCTTCTTCATGGCGCCGCTGACGATCTACACGCGCTGGTTCGGGCCGCAGCGCTTCTCCACCCTGGTCGGGCTGACGCTCGGCATCGGCAGCTTCGGCTCGCTCGCGGTGACGACGCCGCTCGCCCTGCTCAGCGGGGCGGTCGGCTGGCGCACCGCCTTCCTGGTGGTCGCCGCGGCCTCGGCGGTGGTCTTCGTCTTCTGCCTGGCGATCGCCCGCGAGCGCCCGCCCGGCGCCGCCGCGCCGCCGCGCGCGGCCTCGCTATCGGCGGTGCTCAAGGATTTCCCCGCCGTCTTCCGGGTCCACGGGGTGGCGCGGCTCTTCGTCATGCACTGCTTCACCTATTCGATCTTCGCGACCATGCTCGGGCTGTGGGCCGGTCCCTATTTCTCCGACGTCCACGGCCTCGACCTCACGGCGCGGGGAAACGCGCTCTTCGTCTTCGCCATGGCGCAGATCACCGCGCTGTTGGTGTGGGGGCCGGCCGACAGGCTGATGGGCGGCCACAAGCTGCCGGTGACGATCGGCGCCCTGGCGACCATCGTCATGCTGTGCGTCATCGCGTTCTCCGACAGCCTGCCGGTCGGCTGGGTGATCGCCGAATTCGCCCTGCTCGGGGTCGCCGCCGCCTATACGCCGGTGCTCACCGCCCATGGCCGGGCGCTGTTCGAGCTTTCGATGGTCGGGCGCGGCATGACGCTGATGAATATCGGCACGATGGGCGGGGTGGTGGTGCTGCAGCTTGCCACCGGGCAGATCGTCGGCTGGCTCTCCGAGGGCCATTCGATCCGCGACCCGCACGCCTACCGGGCGGCGTTCCTGTTCATCGCCGCGATGCTGGCGCTGGCGCTGGTCTTCTACCGGCGGGCGCCGGAGGGAATCGCCGAAAAACAGTGAAATTCCGGGAGAAATTCCGGCCCGGCGGCGAAATTCGTAAGGATTGCTGACATTTCAGCCGCCTGCCTCGATCTTGGGCAGCGATTCGCCGAAAATTTCCGCACCGCAACACTTGACTTTGTGCGCCGCACTACGCATTTTTGCAGTGCGACATGGTTATGTCGCATGCCCTCCTTGGGCGTTTCCTCCCTAGACTCGGGCCGCCCTCGTGGCGGCCTTTTTTTTGGCTATTCGGCGGCGACGCGGCGCGGCGCCAGGGCGGCCGGCGGCGTGGCCGAGAGATTGCGGATGACGCGGGCGAGGTCGGCGACGATCCAGGCGTAGCCGCTGGAGCGGCGATAATGCCGCTCGTCCATGTAGAGGGCGCGGTTGATCTCGATCTGGATCGCGTGGATGCCGGCGGCGGGATTGCCGTAGCGCTCGGTGATGAAGCCGCCCGCATAGGGCTTGTTGCGGCCGACGCGGTAGCCGATGGCGGTCAGTTGCTGGTGCAGCGTGTCGGCGACGATCTCCGCGCAGCTCGTGCCGAAGCGGTCGCCGATCACGAAGTCGGCGCGCGGCCGGCTCTCGCCGGCGACGCGGGCCGAGGGCATGGAGTGGCAGTCGACCAGCACGGCGGCGCCGAAATCGGTCTGGATCTGCGAGATCATCCGCGACAGCGCCCGGTGATAGGGCTTGTAGTAGTCGTCGATGCGCCGCAGGCCGTCGGCCACCGACAGCCGGCCGCGATAGATCTCCTCCTTCTCGGCGACGATGCGGGCGATGGTGCCGAGCCCGCCGGCGACGCGCAGCGAGCGCGTGTTGACGAAGGCGGGCAGGGCGCCGTCGAACAGCGCCGGGTCGAGCTCGTAGGGCTCCCGGGTGAGGTCGATGAAGGCGCGCGGCATGCGCGCGCGCAGCAGCGGCGCGCCGACCTCCAGCGCCCCGCCGAACAGCTCGTCGACGACG
>JBFWXZ010000091.1:0-11983 GCA_050186955.1 Flavobacteriaceae bacterium | reverse complement strand
GAGATGATGGCCGCGGTCAAGGAATACGGCTACGGCGACGCGTCGCTGCCGGGCGACAAGACCACCGAATGGGTCTGCGCCAACCGCTGACGTCTTGAGAGGGGCGGGACTTCAAGGTCCCGCCCCTCGCTTTCCGCAGGGGGGAAAGCGGATGTCGTACTGGGACTTTCTGCACACCTACGGTCCGCGCCTGTTCAGCGGCACGCTGATCACCTGCGCGCAGTTCGTTCTCGCGACCATTCTCGCCGTCGTCGTGGCGCTGGCCGCCGGCCTCGGCAAGCTGTCGTCCAACCCGATCGTCCGCGGCGTCTCGGTCGTCTATATCGAGATCTTCCGCGGCACCTCGCTGCTGGTCCAGCTCTACTGGATATTCTTCGTGCTGCCGCTGTTCGGCATCACCCTCGACAAGTTCGTCGCCGGCTTCGTCTCGGTCGGCATGAATGTCGGCTCCTACGGCGCCGAGCTGGTGCGCGGCGCCATCCAGTCGGTGCCCAAGGGCCAGTGGGAGGCGGCGCTGGCGCTCAACATGTCGCCGGCCAAGAAGATGCGGCGGATCATCCTGCCGCAGGCGCTGCTGCTGATGCTGCCGCCATGGGGGAACCTGCTGATCGAGCTGCTCAAGGGCACGGCGCTGGTGGCGCTGATCTCGGTCGCCGACCTGATGTTCCAGGCCAAGCAGATCAACGCCTCGACCTTCCTGTCGGCGCAGGCCTTCGGCACCGCGCTGATCGTCTACTACGCCCTCGCCCGCTTCCTCGTGACGCCGTTCATGCGGTGGATGGAACGCGTGATGGCACGGAGGCTCGGGCGGGCATGAGCTTCAACTGGCGCTGGGACTTCACCTTCGAGATCCTGCCCCGCCTGCTGTGGGCGACGCTCAACACGCTGATCGCCGCCGGCGGCGGCTACGCCATCGCCATCGTGCTCGGCCTCGTGCTGGCGCTGGCGCAGCGCACGCCGTGGTGGGGACTGACCCGCATCGTGCGCGAGTTCGTCGAGTTCATCCGCTCCACCCCGCTGGTGCTGCAGATCTTCTTCGTCTTCTATGTCGGCCCGCAGGTCGGCATCCGGCTGTCGCCGTGGACGAGCGGCATGATCGCCATCGGACTGCACTACGCGGCCTATCTGTCGGAGGTCTACCGGGCCGGCATCGAGGGCGTGCCGAAGGGCCAGTGGGAGGCCTGCCGGGCGCTCAATTTGTCGACCCGCGACACCTATCTGCGGATCATCATCCCGCAGGCGATCCCGCCGGCCATCGCCGGCATGGGCAACTATCTCGTCGGCATCTTCAAGGACACGCCGATGCTCTCGGTCATCGGCGTCGCGGAACTCATGCACACCGCCAACGCCATCGGCTCGGAACACTACCGCTATCTCGAGCCCTACACCCTCGTCGGCCTGATCTTCCTGCTGATCTCGCTGCCGACGGCGGCGCTAGTGCGGGTGTTCGAGGGCTGGATCCGGCACAAACTCGGAATGGGCAAATGAGCGAAGACCTGTCGAAATATCCGCTTCGCCTCGAGGGCGACGACGTGCCGATGGTGCGTTTCATGAACGTCACCAAGAGCTACGGCCAGCTCGTGGTCCTCGATTCCCTCGATCTCGACGTCGAGACCGGCGAGATGGTCACCGTCATCGGGCCGTCTGGCTCTGGCAAGACGACGGTGCTGCGCATGCTGATGACGCTGGAGACGATCAATGGCGGCGTCATCTATGTCGACGGCGAGCCGCTCACCCACATGGAGAAGAACGGCGTGCTGGTGCCGGCCAGCGAGCGGCACCTGCGCAAGATGCGGATGAACATCGGCATGTGCTTCCAGCACTTCAACCTGTTCCCGCACATGACGGCGCTGGAGAACTGCATGGAGGCCCCGGTGCATGTGCTGGGGATGAGCAAGAAGGACGCCCGCGAGCGCTCGATGGAGCTGCTCGGCATGGTCGGGCTCGCCGACAAGGTCGACCAGCATCCCTCGCGGCTTTCTGGCGGCCAGCAGCAGCGCGTCGCCATCGCCCGGGCGCTCGCCATGCGGCCCAAGATCATGCTGTTCGACGAGGTGACGTCGGCGCTCGACCCCGAGGTCATCAACGAGGTGACCGGCGTCATCCGCAAGCTCGTCGCCGAGCACAACCTCACCATGTTGATGGTGACGCACCAGATGGGCTTCGCTAAGGAGATATCGGACCGCATCTGCTTCTTCTACGCCGGCCGGATCGAGGAACAGGGGCCGCCGTCGGAGATCTTCAACAACCCGAAGAAGGAGCGGACCAAGCAGTTCCTGAGCGCGGTCCACGAAGCTGGATGACGGAGACCGGATGAATCTGTCGCTTGCCGACATCCTCGCGGCGCGCCGCGCCATCGCCGGAACGGCGGCCCGGACCCCGCTCGTCCCCTCCCCGCATCTGAGCTCCATCGCCGGCCGGGATTTCCTGCTGAAGCTGGAAAACACCCAGCCGGTCGGCGCCTTCAAGCTGCGCGGGGCGGCGAACGCGGTGTTCTCGCTCGGCGGCGACGTCGCCGGCGTCACCTGCTGCTCGACCGGCAATCACGGCCGCGGCGTCGCCTATGCGGCAAAGGCGCGCGGCATGCGGGCGGTCATCTGCATGTCGTCGCTGGTCCCGCAGGCCAAGGTCGACGGCATCCGCGCGCTCGGCGCCGAGGTCCGCATCGTCGGCAACAGTCAGGACGACGCGCTGGCCGAAAGCCAGCGGCTGTGCGCCGCCGAGGGACTGACCGAGATATCCCCCTTCGACGACCCGCTGGTCATCGCCGGCCAGGGCACGATCGGGCTGGAGCTGATGGAGGACCGGCCCGATCTCGACATGGTGCTGGTGCCGCTGTCGGGCGGCGGGCTGGCCGGCGGCGTGGCGCTGGCGGTCAAGGCGATCCGGCCGCAAACGCGGGTCTTCGGCATCTCGATGGACCGCGGCCCGGCGATGCATCTCTCGATCGCCGCCGGACGCCCCGTCGAGGTCGAGGAGGTGGCGAGCCTCGCCGACTCGCTGGGCGGCGGCATCGGGCTCGACAACAAGCTGTCCTTCGCGCTCTGCCGCGACCTGCTGGACGGCACGATCCTGGTCACCGAGGACGAGATCTACGACGCCATGCAGACGCTCTACTACGAGGACCGCATCGTCGCCGAGGGCGCCTGCGTGGTGGGCATCGCGGCGCTCAAGGCCGGCAAGCTGCCGAAGCCCGAGGGGCCCGTCGCCACCATCATCACCGGGCGCAATCTCGACATGGGCGTGTTCACCCGCATCGTCACCGGACAGGACGTCGCGCTAGGCGACCTCACCGTGAAGGGCCGGCCCTATGCCGCATGAGATCTCCATCGTCACCGAGGCGGAGCTGCGCTCGGCGATCGAGCTCGACATGACCGTCGTCAACGTCGTCGAGCGGGCCTTCGCGGCGCTCGCCACCGGCAAGGTGGTGATGCCGCCGATCCTGTCGATGGCGCTTCCCGAGGCGAATGGCGAGGTCGACGTGAAGACGGCGTGGATACCCGGCTTCGACGGCTTCGCGATCAAGGTCAGCCCGGGCTTCTTCGACAATCCCAAGCTCGGGCTCGCCAGCCTCAACGGGCTGATGATCCTGTTCTCGGCGGAGACCGGGCTGGTCGAGGCGCTGTTCCTCGACAACGGCTACCTCACCGACATCCGCACCGCCGCCGCCGGCGCCGTCGCCGCCCGCCACATGGCGCCGCTCGCGGTCAGCACCGCCGGCGTCATCGGCACCGGCGTGCAGGCGCGGCTGCAGATGAAGGCGGCGCATCTGCTGCGGCCGTTCCGGCACCTGCTGGTGTGGGGGCGCAACGCCCGCAAGGCGGCCGCCTGCGCCGAGGATCTCGCGAACGATCTCGGCATCGACGCGCGGGTCGTCGCCGACCCCGCCGAACTCGTCGCCGAGAGCCAGCTCGTCGTCACCACGACGCCGTCGCGCGAGCCGGTGGTGAAGGCCGAATGGCTGCATCCCGGCCTGCACATCACCGCCATGGGCTCCGACCAGGCGGAGAAGAACGAGATCGACCCGGCGGCGCTCGCGAAGGTCCACGCCTATGTCTGCGACCGTGTGAGCCAGTGCGAGAAGCTCGGCGAGCTGCGCTCGGCCATCGAGGCGGGGCTGTGGACCGGAGGCACGCCGCCGGAGCTCGGCGACGTCGTCGCCGGCAAGGCGGTGGCGCGCCGGACCGACGACGACATCACCATCTGCGACCTCACCGGCACCGGCGCGCAGGACACGGCGATCGCCACCCACGCCCGGCGGATCTGCCGCGCCGGCGGGATCGGGACGACCATCTCGGCCTGATCCGATGTTCGCCAACCCGTTCACCGACGAGGAACTGGCGGCGCGGCTCGCCGCCTTCCGCGCCGAGATGGCGGCGCGCCGGCTCGACGCCGCGCTGGTGTCGACGCCGGAGAACATCTTCTACCTGACCGGCCTCGACCACTGGGGCTATTTCGCGCCGCATCTGCTCATCGTCCCGGCGGAAGGGCAGATGACGCTGGTGACGCGCTCGATGGAGCGGGTCTCGGTCGAGCGGCAGGTGCGCAACGCCGATTTTGCCGGCCATGCCGACAGCGAGACGGCGGCCGACCTCGCGGTGCGCATCCTGGCCGAGCGCGAGAAGGCGCGGCCGCGCGCGCAGGCCCTGCTCGGCGCGGTCGCGACGGCGGTCGAGGAGACGCCGGGCGCCTCGCGCATCGGCGTCGAGACGTGGTCGTCGGGCCATTCCTACGGCTTCGGCCAGGCGCTGAGATCGCATCTCGACCACGTCGAATGGGACGACATCACCGGCGTCGCCGACCGGCTGCGGCTGGTGAAATCGCCCGCCGAGCAGGCGCTGATGCGCAGGGCGGCGGCGGTGAGCGACGCGGCGGCGGAGGCCGCCATCGCCGCCATAGGCGAGGGCGCGCGGGAGGCCGACGTGGCGGCGGAATGCGTCGCGGCGATGATCCGCGCCGGCGGCACGCCGCCCGGTTTCGGTCCGTTCATCCGCCCGGGAAGCCGCCTCGGCGAGGAGCACGCGACCTGGGGCGACGGGCGTTACGCGCCTGGCGCCGTCTTCCTCGAGCTCGCCGGCTGCGTCTCGCGCTACCACGCGCCGCTCGGGCGGCTCGTCCATGTCGGCGACATCGCCGACGCCGACCGGGAGATGGCGGGCGTCGCGCAGGCCGCCTTCGACGCGGTCGTCGCGGCGATCCGCCCCGGCGCGCGCGCCCGCGAGGTCTATGCCGCCTGGCAGCAGATCGTCGACGACGCCGGCATGCCGCACTACCGCCGCCACCATTGCGGCTATTGCGTCGGCATCGGCTTTCCGCCCTCATGGACCGGCGGCAATTCGGTGACGGGGCTGCGCCAGGACTCCGAGCTGGAGATCCGCGACGGCATGAGCTTCCACATCCTGTCGTGGCTGATGGGCACCGGGCGCGGCGACTTCTTCGTCTCCAACACGGTGCTCGCCGGCCGGGAGGGCGCCGAGGTGCTCACCCGGACCCCGGCCGGGCCGCGGTCGCTGTGAGGACGCGCCATGCTTCGCCTTGACGAGCGCGACATCGAGATCCTGAAGGTGCTGTCGCGGGAGGGGCGCATCTCCAAGGCGGCGCTCGCCGAGCGCATCAGCCTCAGCCCCAGCCCGTGCTGGGAGCGCCTCAGGCGGCTGGAGAACGCCGGCATCATCAAGGGCTATCGCGCCGAGGTCTCGCTGAGGAAGCTCGGCGCCCACGTCACCGTCTTCGTGACCGTCGAGCTGGAGCGCCACAGGGCGGCGGCCTTCGACGCCTTCGAGCGCGCCGTCAAACGCCACGACGCCATCGTCGCCTGCTGGGCCATCGGCGGCGGCTTCGACTACCTGCTGCAGATCGTCACCCGCGACATCGACAGCTACCAGCGGCTGATCGACGCGCTGCTGGAGGGCGGGCTCGGGGTCGCGCGCTACTTCACCTATGTCGTCACCAAGCCGGTCAAGACCGGCGGCGTCCCGCCCTTCGACGAGATCATCGGCGGCTAGGGCGCTCAGGGCGTTTCGTCCGCACCGGCCCGCAACTTCAGAAGAATCGTCTGCCCGCGCCCGTCCGGCGGGGACGAAAATCGCCCCCGTCGCGGCGACAATGACGGCAATCGAATTCCACCGATCGATGGAGGAGCAGATGCCGGCAGCCACCGCACGCGCGGGCGACAGCGCCCGCGACCCCTTCCCCGGGCTTTCCGACCGCCGCCTGATCCGGCAGTTCGCCTATGTCGGCGGACGCTGGACCGCCGGCGCCGGCGGCGCGACCTTCGGCGTCAACGATCCCGCCGACGGCTTCGGGCTCGGCGAGGTGGCGAGCCTCGACGCCGCCCAGGCGGGCGACTGCGTCGACATCGCCGACGCCGCCTTCCCGGCATGGGCGCGCCTGCTGCCGCAGCAGCGCTCGGCGATCATGCGCAAGTGGTTCGAGCTGATGCGCGAGGCGCGCGAGGACCTGGCGATCCTGATGACCGCCGAGCAGGGCAAGCCGATCTCCGAGGCGCGCGGCGAGATCGACTACGCCGCCTCCTTCGTCGAGTTCTACGCCGAGGAGGCGAGGCGGCCGAACATCGAGAGCGTCACCTCGCACCTGCCCGACGCCGAGGTCGAGGTGTGGCGCGAGCCGGTCGGCGTGGCGGCGCTGATCACGCCGTGGAACTTCCCCTCCGCCATGATCACCCGCAAGGCGGCCGCCGCGCTCGCCGCCGGCTGCACCGTCGTCGTGCATCCCTCGCACGAGACCCCGTTCTCGGCGCTGGCGCTCGCCGAGCTCGCCGAGCGCGCCGGCGTTCCCGCCGGCGTCTTCAACGTGGCGACGGGCCGCGCCCAGACCATCGTGCCGGCATGGACCGCCGACCGCCGGGTCAGGGCGCTGTCCTTCACCGGCTCCACCGAGATCGGCAAGCTGCTCTATCGCGAGAGCGCCGGCACGGTGAAGCGCATGGTGCTGGAGCTCGGCGGCCACGCGCCGTTCCTCGTCTTCGCCGACGCCGACATGGACCTCGCCGTGGACGAGGCGATGAAGGCGAAATTCGCGACCTCGGGGCAGGACTGCCTCGGCGCCAACCGCTTCCTCGTCGAGCGCCCCGTCTACGCGGAATTCTGCCGCCGCCTCGCCGAGCGCACGGCGGCGCTTCGCGTCGGCAACGGCTTCGACGATCCCGACATCGGGCCGCTGATGAACGCCGCGGCGATCGCCAAGCAGGAGGAGCACGTCGCCGACGCGGTGAAGCGCGGGGCGCGCGTGCTGGCCGGCGGCGCGCGGCATTCCGCCGGCGCGCTGTTCTTCCAGCCGACGGTGCTGGCCGACGTGCCCGCCGACGCGCTGATCATGCGCGAGGAGACCTTCGGTCCGGTCGCGGCGATCGCCCCCTTCGACGGCGAGGCGGAGGCGCTGGAACGCGCCAACGACACCGAATATGGCCTCGTCGCCTATCTGCACACGCAGGACCCGCGCCGCATCTACCGCGCCAGCCGGGCGCTCGAATACGGCATGGTCGCGGTCAACCGCACCAAGGTCACCGGCGCCCCGATCCCCTTCGGCGGGATGAAGCAGTCGGGCGTCGGCCGCGAGGGCGCGCGCCTCGGTATGGAAGCCTTCATGGACGTCAAATATGTCTGCCGCGACTGGGCATGAGACAGCGAAAGGAAAACACGATGCTGCGTAACGACAAGCTCGACATCTGGGACCGCGAGAGCTTCTTCCATCCCTCGACCCATCTCGCCCAGCACGCGCGCGGCGAAAGCCCCAACCGCATCGTCACCGGCGGCTCCGGCGTCTTCATCGAGGACCGCGACGGCAACCGGCTGCTCGACGCCTTCGCCGGGCTCTACTGCGTGAATGTCGGCTATGGCCGCAAGGAGATCGCCGAGGCCATCGCCGCCCAGGCCAGGGAGCTCGCCTACTACCACGCCTATGTCGGCCACGGCACCGAGGCCTCGATCACCCTCGCCCACATGATCCTCGAGCGGGCGCCGGCCAACATGTCGAAGGTCTATTTCGGGCTCGGCGGCTCCGACGCCAACGAGACCAACGTCAAGCTCGTCTGGTACTACAACAACGTGCTCGGCCGGCCGCAGAAGAAGAAGATCATCTCG
The DNA here is from genome assembly GCA_050186955.1 of Flavobacteriaceae bacterium. Taxonomy (GTDB): domain Bacteria; phylum Pseudomonadota; class Alphaproteobacteria; order Rhizobiales; family Tepidamorphaceae; genus JACKJP01. Next base: position 3,881 of record JBFWXZ010000091.1, on the reverse strand, counting down.
CGCTGGCGCGGCTATCACGGCTCCGGGCTGATGACCGGGTCGCTGACCGGGCTGGAGCTCTTCCACAAGAAGTTCGACCTGCCGCTGGCCAACGTCCTCCACACCGAGGCGCCCTACTACTACCGCCGCGCCGACCGCGCGATGAGCGAGGAGCAGTTCTCCGCCCATTGCGCCGCCGAGCTGGAAGCGCTGATCGAGCGCGAGGGCGCGGACACCATCGCCGCCTTCATCGGCGAGCCGGTGCTCGGCACCGGCGGCATCGTGCCGCCGCCGGCCGGCTACTGGGAGGCGATCCAGAAGGTGCTGAGGAAGCACGACATCCTGCTCATCGCCGACGAGGTGGTGACCGGCTTCGGGCGGCTCGGCACCATGTTCGGCTCCGACCATTGCGGCATCGAGGCCGACATCATCACCATCGCCAAGGGGCTGACCTCGGCCTATGCGCCGCTGTCGGGCTCCATCGTCTCGAAGAGGGTCTGGGAGGTGCTGGAGAAGGGCACCGACGAGTTCGGCGCCATCGGCCACGGCTGGACCTATTCGGCGCATCCGATCGGCGCCGCCGCCGGCGTCGCCAATCTGAAGCTGATCGACGAGCTCGGCCTCGTGGGCAACGCCCGCGACACCGGCGCCTATCTCACCGCCGCGCTCAAGAGCGCGCTTGCCGGCCACGCCCATGTCGGCGACGTCCGCGGCGAAGGGATGCTGGCAGCGGTCGAGTTCGTCGAGGACGCGGACGCGATGCGCTTCTTCGACCCGGCGCGCAAGGTCGGACCGCAGGTCGCCGCCGCCCTGCTGAAGCGCGGCGTCATCGCCCGCGCCATGCCGCAGGGCGACATCCTGGGCTTCGCGCCGCCGCTCTGCCTGTCGAGGGAGGAAGCCGACCGCGTCGCCGAGGCGACGGGCGAGGCCGTCCGCGAAGTCCTCGGCTGAGCCGCTGAAAGGGAAGCTGCCGGTCCTCAGGCCGGCAGCGCCTCCTGCGGGATGTCGAGGGGGTCGTAGGCCGCCGGCCTGGCGCTCAGGATGAAGCGGATCAGGGTCGGCACGAAGAACAGGATGATCGCCAGCTTCGCCACCGCGATCCAGACCATTCCCCAGGTCAGCAGCAGCACGAAGGCGAGCGCGATCATCGCGAAGATGAAGAGCGTCAGCGCGACATTGCCGATATAGCCGGCGAGGCTGCTGCCCTTGCTGAAGACGACAGGCAGCCCCTTCGCCGCGAGGCGGCGGTGCAGCTCGCGCATGAAGGCGGAATATTGCGCGTCGTGCTGCTCGAAATCGCCGAAGCCGCGATAGGACGAGTTGGTCATGTCGAGCCGGCCGCCGCGCCCGTAGATATGGCCGTAATAGCGGTTGAGCTGGACGCGCGAGGGCCGGTAGGCGAGCCGGATCTGGGTGATCGCGTCATAGGGCATGCGCCCGACATAGTCGGCGCCGTCGTCGCGCCATTCCAGCGCGTCGTCGGTCAGCGAATAGGTCCGCTCCTTCACCAGCGCGTTCATGCGCTGGGTGTAGCTGTCGGCGCCGCTTTCCTCCATGTGCCCCGGTCCCCGTCGAAGATGAACGGATTCTACAGGAAACCCCCTGGAAAATCGCCGTATTCGACTGGCGTGTTGCCCCCGCGGAAACGGCCCGGATAGTATGGCCGCAAGGAACTTGAGGGGAGTGGGGATTTCCGTGCATCGAAAGAGGTCCGGGCTGGCCGCCGGGCGGGCGCTCGCCGCGCTCGCGACCGCGCTGATGCTTTGCGCCGCGCCGGCCGCCACCTCGCTCGGCGCCGGCACCAACCAGAACGCCGTGCTCAAGGACAAGGCCTTCGAGAGCGCCCAGTGGGTGATGGCGACGGCGGCGGCCCGCGCGGTGTCGCAGGTCGGCGCGCGCATCGCCGCGGGCAGCGGCGAGCTCGGCGAGACCGTGCGACGACGGCAGGAGCTGGAGGACCGCTTCCAGCGCGCCCGCAACCGGCTCGTCGAGGTGCTGAAATCGGGCGAAGGCGACAGCGAGGCGATCAAGGCCGACATCGCCGGGACCGAGCGCGCGCTCGCCGCCATCGACGCCGACATCGCCAAGCGCTTCCCCGACTATGCCGAGGTCGCCAATCCGCGCCCGCTCGGCATCGCCGAGGTGCAGTCGCTGCTTTCCGACGGCGAGGCGCTGGTACTGTTCCTCGCCGACCGCGCGGCGACCTATGTCTGGGCGGTGTCGAAGACCGGCTCGCAGTGGAACCGCGCCGATGTCGGCCGCGAGGCGATGGACAATGCGGTGCGCACGCTGCGCCTCACCCTCGACCCCAATGCGCCGTCGCGCGGCGCGGAGTCGCTGAGCGAGGAGGAGAACGAGGGTGGCGCGGGGTTCGACCGCGAGCTCGCCTTCGACCTCTATTCGCGGCTGATCGCGCCGGTCGCCAGGACCCTGGACGGCGCCAGCCATGTCTTCGTGGTCGCCGACGGGCCGCTGACCAGCCTGCCGCTGTCGGTGCTCGTCACCGAGGCGCCGCAGGGCGCCGACAACGACCCGCAGGCGCTGCGCGACACCGCCTGGCTGGTGAGGAAGTTCGCCACCACCACCCTGCCCGCCGTGACCAGCCTGCGCGCCATCCGCTCCGGCAACGCGGCCGCGGCGTCGGGCTCGATCAGCTTCCGCGGCTTCGGGGCGCCTGCGCTGACCGGGCCGGGCGGGGCCGAGGCGGAGCCGGCGAAGATCGCCTCGCGCGGCGTGTCGAGCTTCTTCAGCGGCCGCTACGCCGATGTCGACGCGGTGCGCCAGCTCAACCCGCTGCCCGGCACGGCGCGCGAGCTGACGCGCATCGCGACGCTGCTGAACGCCGGCGACAAGGCGATCTCGCTCGGCGACGAGGCGACCGAGACCGCCGTCAAGCACGCCGATTTTTCCGGCGTGTCGGTGCTCGCCTTCGCGACCCACGGCCTCGTCACCGGCGAGCTGACCGGCCTCGCCGAGCCCGCGCTCGTCTTCACGCCGCCGCCGCGGGCGACGCCGGAGGACGACGGCCTGCTGACGGCGTCGGAGGCCTCGGCGCTGAAGATCGACGCTGACTGGGTGATCCTGTCGGCCTGCAACACGGCGGCCGGCGACGGTTCGCCGGGCGCGGAAGGCCTTTCGGGGCTCGCCCGCGCCTTCCTGTTCGCCGGCGCGCGGGCCATCCTCGTCTCGCACTGGCCGGTGCGCGACGACGCCGCGGCGAAGCTGACGGTCGGGACGCTGGAGCGGCTGCGCGACCATCCCGGCATGGCGCGCTCCGAGGCCTTGCGGGAATCGATGGTGGCGCTGATCGCCGACGACAGCGACCCGAGCCTCGCCCATCCCTCGGCCTGGGCGCCCTTCGTGGTCGTCGGCGAAGGCGGGATACGTCCCGCCGGCCAGTGAACCAAGGCGGGATCCATCCCGCCAAACAAGCCTTGGCTGAACAGCTCAGTCGACGGTGACGTCGATCACCTCGCCCGAGGAGAATTCGTAGAGCACCCGGACATCGCCGCCGTGGCGCCCGGCGATCTCGCCGGCGACGCGGACGGCGAGCTTGCGCCCGGTCTCGTCATGGCTCGCGAATTCGGCATCGCTCCAGTCCGGTCCCTTCGCGGGATCGTCCATGTCCCAGGCGTTGTCGTAGCGGTCCTGCCAGGAGATGAGGACGGCGCCGAGCCGCTCGCTCAGGCCAAGCACCTCGGGGAGCGGGTTGAAGAGGTCGCCATCGACGCGCGCCCACAGGGGCGAGCAGTGGAGCTCGGCGCGCACGGTGATCTCGGAGGGCGTGCCGGGCAGCGGGTCCGCCGAGGAAGACGCGCCGAAATCGTCGTCGTCCAGCGCCTGCTCGTCGTCTTCCCGGCCCTTGCGCCCGAACGGCATGGCGATCCTCCAGGCGAGCCAGC
>JBFWXZ010000090.1:0-12019 GCA_050186955.1 Flavobacteriaceae bacterium | reverse complement strand
TCCGACCTCGAATCGATGGCCCGCGACGCCTATGCGACGTTTCGCCACGACGCCGTCGCCCCGCACGTGCAGATGGGGCCGAACGACTGGATTCTCGAGCTCTTCCACGGCCCGACGCTCGCCTTCAAGGACGTCGCCATGCAGGTGCTGGCGCGGCTGATGGACCATGTGCTGCGGCGCGAGGGCCGTCGCGCCACCATCGTCGGCGCGACCTCCGGCGACACCGGCGGCGCGGCGATCGAGGCCTTTCGCGGGCTTTCCAGCGTCGACGTGGTGATCCTGTTCCCCGACGGCCGGGTGAGCGACGTCCAGCGCCGGCAGATGACCACGGTCGCCGACGCCAATATCCACGCGCTGGCGATCGGGGGCACCTTCGACGACTGCCAGAAGATCGTGAAGCAGCTCTTCGCCGACCGGGCGCTGGCGGGCGAGGTCGGCCTTTCCGGCGTCAACTCGATCAACTGGGCGCGCATCGCCGCCCAGATCGTCTACTACTTCACCGCCGCCAGCGCGCTGGGCGCGCCGGCGCGCGCGGTCTCCTTCACCGTGCCGACCGGCAATTTCGGCGACGTGTTCGCCGGCTACGCGGCGAGCCGCATGGGACTGCCCGTCGAGCGCCTCGTCATCGCCACCAACGAGAACGACATCCTGGTGCGCACGCTGGAGACCGGCCGCTACGAGCTCGCCGGCGTCAGCGCCACCACCAGCCCGTCGATGGATATCCAGATCTCCTCCAATTTCGAGCGCCTCGTCTTCGAGGCCTGCGGCCGCGACGCCGCCGCCGTGCGCGCCGCCATGGGCGGGCTCTCGCAGTCCGGCGGCTTCTCGCTGGCGGCCGCGCCGCTCGCCGCGATCCGCGACGATTTCTCCGCCCGCCGGGCCGGCGAGGCCGAGGTCGCCGGCGCCATCGCGGCGACGCTTTCGGCCGACGGCTACCTGCTCGACCCGCACACCGCCGTCGGCCGCGTCGTGGCCGCCGCCGAGCGCCGCGCCGGGACCCCGATGGTCACGCTCGCGACCGCCCACCCGGCCAAGTTCCCCGACGCCGTCGAGGCGGCCTGCGGCGAGCGCCCGGCGCTTCCCGCCTGGCTCGGCGACCTGATGGAGCGGCGCGAGCGCTTCGAGGTGCTGCCCGCCGACGCCGCGGCGGTGACGCGCTTCGTGCGCGATGTTCACGGAAAGGCGGCGCGATGACGCTTTGCCGCAGCGACCTGCCGAACGGCATCCGCGTCGTCACCGAGCGCATGGAGCATCTGGAGACCGCCTCGGTGCAGATCTGGGTCGGCGCCGGCGCGCGCGACGAGACGCCGGCCGAGCACGGCATCTCGCACCTGCTGGAGCACATGGCCTTCAAGGGCACCGACCGTCGCGACGCGCGCCAGATCGCCGAGGAGATCGAGGCGGTCGGCGGCGACCTCAACGCCTCCACCAGCCACGAGCAGACCGGCTACTACGCGCGCGTGCTCAAGGAGGACGTGCCGCTCGCCATCGACATTCTCTCCGACATCCTGACCCACAGCGTCTTCGACGTCGCCGAGCTGGTGCGCGAGCAGAACGTCATCGTCCAGGAGATCGGCGCCGCCCATGACGCCCCCGACGACCTGGTTCACGACCTGCTGCAGGAGCAGGCCTTCGAGAGCCAGGCGCTTGGCCGGCCGATCCTCGGCACGCCGCAGACCGTGCGCGCCACCAGCTCAGACGATCTGAGATCCTATCTCGCGGCGCATTATCGCGGGCCTCGCATCGTCGTCTCCGCCGCCGGCGCGGTCGACCACGACGCCGTGCTGCGCGACATCGAGGCCCGTTTCGGCGACTGGGCGGGGATGCAGGCGCCACTGCCCGAGCCGGCCCGCCATGTCGGCGGCGACCGGCGGGTTTCCCGCGACACCGAGCAATATCAGGTGGCGCTGAGCTTCCCGGCGCCGGGCTATCTCGACGCCGACTATTACACCGCCCGCATCGCCTCCGGCGTCATGGGCGGCGCCATGTCGTCGCGCCTGTTCCAGGAAATCCGCGAGAAGCGCGGCCTGTGCTACTCGGTCTATTCCTATCTCGCCGCCTATCGCGACGCCGGGCTGTTCGGCATCTCGGCGGCGACCGCACCGGAGACCGCCGCCGAGATGCTCGACGCCATCGCCGGCGAGATGCTGCGGGCGGCCGGCGACATCGCCGCCGGCGAGGTCGACCGCGCCCGCGCGCAGGCCAAGGCGGGCATCCTCATGAGCATGGAGAGCCCGTCGGCGCGCGCCGAGCAGATAGCCCGCCAGACGCTGATCTACGACCGCGTGATCGGGGTTCCCGAGATACTCGACCGGCTAGCGGCGATCGATGCCGCCGCCGTGCGCGACATGATCGCCCGTTTCGCGGGGGAGCGGGCGGTGACGCTGGCTACCGTCGGTCCCGACATCGGCCTTGAATCCGCCGAATCCTTCCGCGACAAATTGCACTAGCATTCAGGGGTTTGGCGAGGCGAATGGTCTTTCTGCGCTCATTCACGGTTCCCGACCTGCCGCAGGTGATCCCTGCCGGCACGCTGCACCTGCGGGTGCCGCAGGTCGCGGACTTCGTGCAGTGGGCCGAATTGCGCCAGCAGAGCCGCGAGTTCCTGTCGCCCTGGGAGCCGATCTGGCCGCGCGACGACCTCACCCGCTCGGCCTTCCGCCGCCGCGTGCGCCGCTACCACCAGGACATGCGCGAGGACACCGGCTACGCCTTCTTCATCTGCCGCAACAGCGACGACGCGCTGCTCGGCGGCGTCACCCTCGGCAATGTGCGCCGCGGCGTCACCCAGAGCTGCTCCGTCGGCTACTGGACCGGCAAGCCCTACGCCCATCGCGGCGTCATGAGCCGCGCCATCGCCGGCATCATCCCCTTCGTCTTCGACCAGCTGCGCCTGAACCGGCTCGAGGCGGCTTGCCTGCCCCACAACGAAGCGTCAATCCGGGTGCTCGAGAAGGCCGGCTTCCAGCGCGAGGGACTGGCCCGCAAATATCTCTGCATCAACGGCATGTGGCAGGACCACCTGCTCTACGCGCTGCTGCACGGCGACCCGCGCGCCGGCGCCGAGGAGCCCGAATTCGCGGACGAAGAGGCGGCGGGCGCATGAGCCGCCGCACCCTTCCCGCCGTCGCCGCGGCGCTGCTGGCGCTGCTCTGCCTCGTCTCCGCCGTGCTTCCGGCGGCGGCCATCGAGGCGATCTCGGTCGAGCCCGACGACGCGGCGATCGACCTCACCGGCGGCATCGACTTCTATCCCCGCTACGGCGACCGCATCCAGGTCTCCACCGCGCCCGGCCCGGACGGCATCGTGCGGCGCATCGAGGTGCGCTCGCGCGAGCCGGGCAGGGTGGCGAGCTGGGCCGTCTTCGCGCTGCAGAACGACAGCGACGAGCAGATCGACCGGCTGCTGGTCGCGCCGCATTTCCGGCTCGTCGGCTCCGGCGTCATCCGGCCCGATCTCGGCGCCTCGCGCATCGCCTCGATCACCCCGAGCCAGGGCTTCCGTCCCGACCGGCAGGAGAGCCCGGACGCCGACGTGTTCCTGGTGACGCTCGATCCCGGCACCGTCGTTACCTTCGTCGCCGAGCTGCGCGCCGACCGGCTGCCGCAGCTCAGGCTGTGGGAGCCCGACGCCTACAAGGACAAGGCCAACAGCTTCACCCTTTATCAGGGCATCGTGCTCGGCATCTCGGGCCTGCTGGCGCTGTTCCTGACCGTGCTCTTCGTGGTGAAGGGGACGCTGATGTTCCCCGCCGCCGCCAGCGTCGCCTGGGCGGTACTCGCCTATCTGTGCATCGACTTCGGCTTCTGGCACAAGCTGTTCAATGTCGGCATCGAGGACGACGCGGTCTATCGTGCCGGCGCCGAGGCGGTGCTCGCCGCGACGCTGCTGATCTTCCTGTTCTCCTATCTCAGCCTGTCGCGCTGGCACGTCCGCTTCCTGCCGGTCGCCGCCGTCTGGCTGCTCGGCCTGCTGGCGCTGGTATGGGTGGCCATCGCCGATGCGCCGCTCGCCGCCGGCATCGCCCGCATCTCGCTCGCCGCCATCGCCATCGTCGGCCTCGGGCTGATCCTGTTCCTCGCCTTCCGCGGCTTCGACCGTGCCTTCCTGCTGATCCCGACATGGCTGCTGCTGATCGCCTGGCTCGCCGGCGCCTGGCTCACCGTCTCCGGCCGGCTCGGCAACGACCTCGTGTCGCCGGCGCTCAATGGCGGTCTTGTCATACTGGTGCTGCTGATCGGATTCACCGTCATGCAGCACGCCTTCTCCGGCTCAATAGGCCACGGCATCATTCCCGACGTCGACCGCAAGGCGCTGGCGCTGATCGGCGCCGGCTACACGGTGTGGGACTGGGAGGTGCAGCGCGACCGGCTGCATGTCGGCCCGGAGCTGGAGGAGAAGCTCGGCCTGCAGCGCGGCGCCCTCGAGGGCCAGATCGTCAACTGGATCGACACCCTGCACGCCAGCGACCGCGACCGCTTCCGCACCACGCTCGACGCGCTCACCGAGCAGCGGCGCGGCCGCATCTCGCAGGACTTCCGGCTGCGCGCCAATGACGGCCACTACTACTGGATCCGCATGCGCGCCCGCCCGATCCTCGGCACCGACGGCGAGGTCAGCCGCGTCGTCGGCACGCTGGTCGACGTCACCGATTCGCGCACCTCCGAGGAGCGCATCCTGCACGACGCGGTGCACGACAACCTGACCGGGCTTCCCGGCCGCGAACTCTTCGTCGACCGCCTCGAGGCGGGGATGACGCGGGCCCGCGCCGAGGGCGCCCAGCGCCCGACCGTCATGGTCATCGACATCGACCGCTTCCGCCAGGTAAACGACAGCGCCGGCATCGCGGTCGGCGATTCCATGCTGCTGACCATCGCCCGCAGGCTGCAGCGGCTGCTCAAGCCGCAGGACACGCTGGCGCGCCTCGCCGGCGACCAGTTCGGCGTCATCCTGGTGTCGGAGAAGGACCCGCAGCGCATCACCGCGATGACCGAGACGATCCGCCGCACGGTGCGCACGCCCATCGCCTTCGGCGGCCGCGAGATCGTGCTCACCGCCTGCATCGGCGTCGCCGTCTATGACGGCAAGCAGCGGCGCAAGGACGAGTTGCTCGAGGACGCCGAGATCGCGATGTACTACGCCAAGCGCAGCGGTCCCGACCGGGTCGACGCCTTCCGCCCGTCAATGCGTTCCGCCGGCGGCGACCGGCTGACGCTCGAATCCGACCTGCGCAAGGCCATCGAGCGCGGCGAGATCCAGCTTCTGTACCAGCCCATCGTCCGGCTGGAGAACGGCCGCACGGCGGGCTTCGAGGCGCTGGTGCGCTGGGACCATCCGCGCTTCGGCCGGCTGAACCCGGCGGAGTTCATCTCCATCGCCGAGGAGACCGGCCTGATCATCGATATCGGCCTGTTCGTGCTCGAGCAGGCGGCCCGCCAGCTCGCCACCTGGCAGCGCGCCGCGGCACGCGGCGAGCAGCCCGTCTTCGTCAGCGTCAACATCTCGAGCCGCCAGCTCTTGCGCCACGACTTCATCAACGACGTGAAGGCGATCCTGTCGCGCAGCGAGGTCAAGCCCGGCACGCTGAAGCTCGAGGTGACGGAATCGCTGGTGATGGAGAACCCGGAATATTGCGGCCAGGTGTTGGCGCGCATCCGCGAGCTCGGCGCCGGCATCGCGCTCGACGATTTCGGCACCGGCTATTCGGCGCTCGGCTATCTCCACCGCTTCCCCTTCGACATCATCAAGGTCGACAAGACCTTCCTCCAGCACAAGGCCAATGGCGCCGGGCCGGTGGTCCTCAAGGCCATCGTCGCGCTCGCCCACGACCTCGGCATGGAGGTCGTCGCCGAGGGCGCGGAAAGCGATGCCGACCGCCACGCGCTGAACGAGCTCGGTTGCGAGTTCGCGCAAGGCTTCTTCTTCTCCGCGCCGGTCTCCTCGGAGGAGGCGCGCAAGCTGCTCTCGCGCGAGGAGAGCGCCACCCGTCACTGACGCGGATTTTCGCTGGATCCGGAAGGGGTCAGGCCTGGCCGGCGGTCGCCGACAGCATCGCCGGGTCGATGCCGATCATGCGCAGCGAGCGGTCGTATTTGGTCTCGTTGTCGCTGTCGAAGATGATCCCCGCATCGGCGTCGCAGAGCAGCCAGCCGTTGTCGCGGATTTCGTTCTCGAGCTGGCCCGGCCCCCAGCCTGCATAGCCGAGCGCCAGCACCGCCTGTCGCGGCCCGGCGCCCCCCACCATCGCCTTGAGGATGTCGATGGTCGAGGTCAGGCAGACCTCGTTGTCGATCGGCAGCGTCGAGGAATCGGCGAAATAGTCCGGGCTGTGCAGCACGAAGCCGCGCCCGGTCTCCACCGGTCCGCCGATCAGCACCTTGCGGCTCGCATAGTCGGCCGGCAGCCGGATGGCGCTTTCGGGGGTGACGATGTCGAGCTGGTCGAGCAACTCGCTGAAGGTGATGTTGTCGGCTTCCTGGTTGACCGCGATCCCCATCGCGCCGTCGTCGGAATGGGCGCAGAGATAGATCACGCTGCGCTGGAAACGGCTGTCCTGCATCGACGGCATGGCGATGAGCAGGCGACCGTCGAGGTAGTTGCCCGTGGACAGCGAGGCATGTCGCGAACGCATCATGGTGGAGCCATGCTAACCCCCGGCCCCGCCCTTGGCAAAGCGCGAAGCGCGGCCGCCGCTCCGCCCCGCCATCACGCAGGCTTGAGCGCGCGTGACGCGGCGGGTGTTGCGGCCGGGGCCGGGCGGGGCTAACTGGTCGTCCATGGAAGCCCTTCACCGCGTGTCCCTCGTCCTGCTGACGTGCCTCGCCGTGCTGCTCGCGGCGCGCCCGGCGGCGGCCGCCGACGCCTCGCCCTGGGCCGAGGGGCTCAGCGACCGCAGCCGGCTCGTCGCCGGCTCCAGCGAGGGCGGATCGTGGCTCGCCGGCGTCGAGATCGTCCTCGACGAGGGCTGGAAGACCTATTGGCGCAATCCCGGCGACAGCGGCATCCCGCCGCGCTTCGATTTCTCCGGCTCGACCAATCTGGAGCGCGCCGAGGTGCTCTACCCCGCGCCCCATCGCTTCGCCGACGGTGGCGGCACCTCCATCGGTTACAAGGGGCGCGTGCTCTTCCCGGTTCGGGTCGTGCCGCGCGACCCAGCGCGGCCCGTCGAGCTGCATCTGGTCGCCGATTACGGCGTCTGCGAGAAGCTCTGCGTGCCGGCCCATGCCGAGCATGCGCTGGCGCTGGCGCCGGGCCGTCCCGACCTGCTGGGCAGCGTCCCGGCGGCGCTCGCCACGGTTCCCGGGCCCGACGAGCGCGGGAGCCTGTCGGTGCGCCTGGATGCGGGCAAACCGCCGGTGGCGGTCTTCGCCTATGCGGCGCCGGAGGGCGCGCGCGACGTCGATCTCTTCGTCGAGCCGCCGAAGGGCTGGTATCTCGCCGCCGCCGAGCCGGCGGGGCGCGACGCCGCCGGCGCCCGTCTGTTCCGCCTCGTGCTCGACGGCCTGCCGGACGGCGTCCGCCCGCAAGGGGCTAAGATCGCCGTCACCGCGGTCCATGACGGCGGCGGCGTGACGAGCGTGCTGCGTCTCGACTAGCTCGCCCGCACCGCCTATACCGGCCGATGAATGCGCGTGCTTCTTCACTTCCGTAAAAAATGAAGGGAAATCCGATGATTGCCGTCGGCGACAAGCTGCCTGATGCCAGGTTCAAGATCATGACGGCCGACGGGCCGGCCGAGACCACCACCGCCGATGTGTTCGGCGGCAAGAAGGTGGTGCTGTTCGCCGTGCCGGGCGCCTTCACGCCGACCTGCAACAACAATCACCTGCCGGGCTATCTGGAGAACATCGACGTCTTCAAGGCGAAGCGCGTCGACACCGTCGCCTGCGTCGCGGTCAACGACGTCTTCGTCCAGACCGCCTGGGCGAAGCATACCGGGGCCGACGGCAAGATCCTCTTCCTCGCCGACGGCTCGGCGGATTTCGCCAGGGCGCTCGGCCTCGAGCTCGACGCCTCGGGCGCCGGCCTCGGCATCCGCTCCAAGCGCTACGCGATGCTCGTGGAGGACGGGGTCGTGAAGGTGCTGAACATCGAGGACGTGCCGTCCAAGGCGGTGGCCAGCAGCGCCGACGAGATTCTCAAGGCGCTTTAGGCTCCGCCTTCTTCGCGGCCTTCTTCACGGTCTTCTTCTTGGGTTTGAACGGGGCCATGCCGGCGCGCGCCAGCGCGTCGGCGCGCTCGTTCTCCTCATGGCCGTCATGGCCCTTCACCCAGTGCCAGGCGACGTCGTGGCGTTTCAGCGCCTCGTCGAGCGCCTGCCACAGGTCGACGTTCTTGACCGGCTTCTTGTCGGCGGTGCGCCAGTCGCGAGCCTTCCACGCCCTGATCCACTGGGTGATGCCGTTGCGCAGGTATTGGCTGTCGGTGTGAAGATCGATGGCGCTCGCGCGTTTCAGCGCGCCCAGCGCCTCGATGGCGGCGCGCATCTCCATGCGATTGTTGGTGGTTTCCGCCTCGCCGCCGCAGAGTTCCTTCTCGTGGCCGTTATAGACGAGCAGCGCCCCCCAGCCGCCGGGGCCGGGATTTCCCGAGCAGGCGCCGTCGGTGAATATCTGGACGCGGTTTCCCGTCATTCCGCCGCCATGGCCTCGCGCAGCGGCCGCGGCAGGTTGAAGGCGATGGTCTCCACCGCCGTGGAGACCGTCTCGATGTCGATCTCGTAACGCTCGGCGAAGGCGCCGATCACCTCCTCGACCAGCACTTCCGGCGCCGACGCGCCGGCGGTGAGGCCGAGCGTGCGGATGTCCCCGAAGTCGCCCCAGTCGATGTCGCCGGCGCGCTGGATGAGGCTCGCCACCGGGCACCCGGCGCGCTTGGCCACCTCGACGAGGCGCTGCGAGTTGGAGCTGTTGGGCGCGCCCACGACGAGCACCGCGTCGGCGCGCGGCGCCACCGCCTTGACGGCGTCCTGCCGGTTGGTCGTGGCGTAGCAGATGTCCTCCTTGTGCGGCGCCTGGATCGCCGGGAAGCGCCGCTTGAGGATGTCCACCATCTCCGCCGTGTCGTCGACGCTGAGCGTCGTCTGGGTGATGTAGGCGAGGTTTTCCGGGTCGCGCGCCTCATAGGCCTCGGCGTCGGCCGCTGTCTCGACGAGGCGCACCGCGTCCTTCGGCAACTGGCCCATCGTGCCCTCGACCTCGGGGTGTCCGGAATGGCCGATCAGCACGATCTCGCGGCCGCGCCTGTGCAGCAGCATCGCCTCCTTGTGGACCTTGGAGACCAGCGGACAGGTGGCGTCGAGATAGAACATGTTGCGCTTCTCGGCGTCCTCCGGCACGCGCTTGGGCACGCCGTGGGCGGAGAAGATGACAGGACGGTCGGTCTCCGGCACCTGGTGGAGCTCCTCGACGAAGACCGCGCCCTTGCGCTTGAGGTCCTCGACCACGAAGCGGTTGTGGACGATCTCGTGGCGCACATAGATCGGCGGGCCGTAGGTCTTCAGCGCCAGCTCGACGATCTGGATCGCCCGGTCGACGCCGGCGCAGAAGCCGCGCGGCGAGCAGAGCAGGATCTTGAGGGCGGGCTTTCCGGCCATTTGATCTGCCATGTAGGCTCCCGGCGGCGTGTTGGTTCGGCTGACGGCCGCCTTATTCGGGCCGCATGGCGATGCTTGTCAAGCATGGCCTCCTTGATGTGGGCATTGCCCGCGGCGACTGCTATAAGGCGCGGCGAAATGCCCGAGAGACCGACTATGCCCCGCGGGGCGCCGGAGCACACCGACTGCATGTTTCACCGACCCTCCACCACCCGTTGGCGCCGCGGCGCGCTCGTCGCCCCCGGCCTGCTCCTCGCCCTGACGCTCGCCGGCTGCGGCGGCGGCCCGGTCTCCAACGTCCTGCCGGGCAAGATGTTCGATTCGAAGCCGCGCGACCTGCCAGCGCCGCAGCCCGACAAGCAGGCGCTGCCCGACATCCCCTATTGCCCGCCGGCGCAGATCCGCGAGGGCACGCAGCTCTTCCGCAAATACGAGCGCGGCAAGGAAGGCGACGACGAGGCGATCGTCGTCCAGGGCTCGATTACCGAGACCGCGCGCGAGTGCTCCTACTCGGCCGACGTGACCACCGTCTTCATCAAGGTCGGCGTTGCCGGGCGCGCGGTGCTCGGCCCCAGGGGCGCGCCGGGCACCTACGAGATGCCGGTGCGCATCGCCGTCATCACGCCGTCCGGCGAGCCACTTTCCAGCCAGCTCTTCAAGGTTCCGGCGACGATTCCCGAGGGCGCGACCAATACCGACTTCTCGCATGTGCAGGAGGGTATCGTCGCCACGCTGTCGATCCCCGACGACATCTACGGTTACCGCATCTATGTCGGCTTCGACGAGGGCGCGAAGCGCTAGCGCGCTCCGCCGATCCCGCACGCGGATCGCTCTGCACGGTTGACACCGCGCGCCGCCTCGCGGAAGCTCAGCGCCGTCCGTCGATCCCAGCGGAAGAGACCGGCATCCGTCGCCGGCGCCGAAGGCGCAACCGCCCCGGAAACGCTCAGGCAAAAGGACCGCCAGGGGAGAGGACACTCTGGAAAGCGGCGCCGCGCAGGACAGCGGCGTCCACCGAAGGGCGCAAGGCGTCTGCCACCTTTGAAGGGCAGGGCCGAAATCTCTCAGGTGCCATGACAGAGGGGGCCGGACGCTGGCATAGTCGTGCCGGCTGCCGGGCTTTCGTCGTGTCTGGTAACTGAAGGAGCGCCCATGGGCGATGAATCGACGACGCTGAAGACGCCGCTCCACGAGCGCCATGTCGCGCTCGGCGCGCGCATGGTGCCCTTCGCCGGCTACGACATGCCGGTCCAGTACAAGCCCGGCATCATCGCCGAGCACAACTGGACCCGCGAGAAGGCCGGCCTGTTCGACGTCTCGCATATGGGCCAGGCGCTGCTCATCGCCGACGACGGCAGCCACCACACCGCCGCCGCCTTCCTCGAGACGCTGACCCCCGCCGACATTCTCGGCCTGCCCTACGGCATGCAGCGCTACACCCAGTTCCTCAACGAGGACGGCGGGATACTCGACGATCTGATGGTCACACGCTCCTATTCCGCCGACGACGACGGCACGCTGATGCTGGTCGTCAATGCCGCCCGCAAGGCCGTCGACTTCGCCCATATCGAGAAGCACCTGCCGAGCGGCGTCAGGCTCGAACCGATGCCCGAGCGCGCGCTGCTGGCGCTGCAGGGGCCGGCGGCGGCGGCGGTCCTCGAGGGACGCTGCGCGGCGGCGAACGAGCTTTCCTTCATGCAGGCCTCGAGCAGCGGCGTCTACGGCATCGACTGCCACATCTCGCGTTCCGGCTATACCGGCGAGGACGGCTACGAGATTTCCGTCGCCGCGTCGCGCGCCGGCGATCTGTGGGACAAGCTGGTCATCGACGAGCGCGTCATGCCGGTCGGCCTCGGCGCCCGCGACAGCCTGCGGCTGGAGGCCGGCCTTTGCCTCTACGGCCACGACATCGACGAGACGACGTCGCCGGTCGAGGCCGGGCTCGTCTGGTCGATCGGCAAGCGACGGCGCGAGGAGGGCGGCTTTCCCGGCTTTGCGCGGATTTCCCGCGAGCTGAGGGAAGGCGCGAGGCGCAAGCGCGTCGGCATCCGGCCGGAGGGCAGGGCGCCGGCCCGCGAGGGCACGGCGATCATAGCCGGCGGCCGCGAGAGCGGCGTCGTCACCAGCGGCGGCTTCGGCCCGACCGCCGGCGGACCTGTCGCCATGGGCTATGTCGCGGCCGCCGACGCCGCGCCCGGCACCGCGCTTGAGCTGATGGTGCGCGGCGAGCCGCGTCCCGCGAGCGTGGTCCGGCTTCCTTTCGTTCCGCATTCCTACGCGCGCTGACGGCGCAACGCTTCAACGACAACCAGAGGGCAGGAGAAACCGCAGGATGAGCCTGAAATATTCCAAGGAACACGAATGGATCCGCATGGACGGCGATGTCGACGTGATCGGCATCACCGACTACGCCCAGCAGCAGCT
>JBFWXZ010000089.1:0-12153 GCA_050186955.1 Flavobacteriaceae bacterium | reverse complement strand
GACCGCATAGACCGCCGGATTCTCGCCATCCTGCAGGAGGACTGCACCGTCCCCGTCGCCGAGATCGGCTCGCGGGTCGGGCTCTCCACCACCCCCTGCTGGCGGCGCATCCAGAAGCTCGAGCACGAGGGCGTCATCGAGCGCCGGGTGGCGCTGGTCAATCCGCGCCGGGTCAATGCCGGCGTCACCGTCTTCGTCACCCTGACGGCGGCCCAGCACTCGGAATCCTGGATCAAGAAATTCGCCGCCGTGGTCAGCGAGATGCCGGAGGTCGTCGAGTTCTACCGGATGAGCGGGCAGATCGACTACATGCTGCGGGTCGTCGTGCCCGACATCGCGCGCTACGATGCCTTCTACAAGAAGCTGATCTCGAAGATCGAGGTCAGCAACGTGGCGTCGAGCTTCGCCATGGAGCAGATCAAATACACCACGGCGATGCCGCTGAACTTCACGGAGACCCCCGAAGCCTGAAGGCAGGCTGACGGCAGGCCGACGGCAGGCGGCGCGGGCGGGAAAGGCGGCGCGATGGACATTCTCGACAACCCCTTCCGCCGCGCGGGCCTGCCGCGCGACGCCGGGCTCGCCGACGGGGAGATCGTCACCGACCCCGCCGCGGCGATGGCCCTCCATGCGCGCTGCCCGCGCGCCGCCGAGACGCCGCTGCTGTCGCTCGACGCGCTGGCGGCGGAGGCCGGCGTCGCCGCGCTTGACGTCAAGGACGAGCGCGCCCGCATGGGACTCGGCAGCTTCAAGGCGCTCGGCGCCGCCCACGCCATCGCCAAGCAGGCGGCGCCGGCGATCGACGCCGGCACGCCCCCCGGCGAGGCGCTGGCCGGCCGCACCTTCGTCTGCGCCAGCGCCGGCAATCACGGCATGTCGGTCGCGGCGGGGGCCGCCGCCTTCGGCGCGCGCGCCATCGTCTTCCTCGCCGAGCCGGTGCCCGAGGCCTTCGCCGGGCGCCTGCGGGCCAAGGGCGCGGAGGTCGTGCGCGCCGGCGCGGTCTACGAGGAGAGCATGGCGGCGGCCGGCGAGACGGCGGCGCGGCAGGGCTTCGACCTGCTGCCCGACAGCTCCTGGCCGGGCTGCACCGAGCCGGCGCGCGACGTCATGGAGGGCTATCTGGTGATGGCCGAGGAGGCGGCGCGGCAGATCTCCTCGCCGCCGACCCACATCTTCCTGCAGGCCGGGGTCGGCGGGCTGGCGGCGGCCTGCGCGGCGGCCGCCCGCAACCACTGGGGCGCGGCGCCGCTGATCGTCGTCGTCGAGCCGGAATTCGCCCCGGCGCTGAAGGAGAGCGTGCGCGCCGGGCGTCCGGTCGTCGCCGGCGGGCCGGTCTCGGCGATGGGCCGCCTCGACTGCAAGGAGCCCTCGCACCTGGCGCTGAAATATCTGGCGCGCGAGGCGGACCGCTTCATGACCGTCGGCGAGGAGGAGGCCGCCGGCGCGGTCGCCCGGCTCGCCGGCCTCGGCATCGCCACCACCGCCTCGGGCGCCGCCGGCATCGCCGGGCTGCTGGCCGCCGCCGGCACGCGAACGCTCGGGCTCGACGGGGAATCCCGCGTCCTCGCCTATCTCTCCGAGGGACCGGAGGATGGCTGAGCGGGATTTCCCCGACGCCGAGTTCGAGGCCCGGCTGGAACGCCTCCACGCGCTGATGCGCGCCGAGAGGCTCGACGCGCTGCTCGCCACCACCGAGGCGGAGATGCGCTACTTCACGGGTTTTCGCACCCTGTTCTGGCAGAGCCCGACGCGGCCCTGGTTCCTCGTCGTGCCGGCGGCAGGCAAGCCGGTGGCGGTGATCCCCGGCATCGGCGTGCCGCTGATGGAGAAGGCGTGGACCGGCGACATCGTGAGCTGGTCGTCGCCCGATCCCGACGACGACGGCGTATCGCTGCTGGCGCGCGTGCTGAAGCCCTTCGGCCGCATCGGCATGCCGATGGGCCGCGAGAGCAGCCTGCGCATGCCGCTCGCCGACTTCGAGCGCCTCCGCGCCATGCTGCGCGCCGAATTCGTCGATGCGAGCGCCATCGTCGCGCGGGTTCGGATGGTCAAGTCCGAGGCCGAGATCGCCAGGATCGCGGCGATCTGCGCCATCGCCTCGGCGGGCTTCGCGCGCGCCGGCGACCTGTTCCATGCCGGCCAGCCGCTGAAGGAGGCCTTCCGCGCCTTCCGCACCGAACTGCTGCGGCTCGGCGCCGACGACGTGCCCTACCTCGTCGGCGGCGCCGGGCAGGGCGGCTATGCGGACGTCATCTCGCCGCCGGATGCCGCGCCGCTCAGGCCCGGCGACGTGCTGATGCTCGACACCGGCGCGACGCTCGACGGCTATTTCTGCGATTTCGACCGCAACTGGGCGATCGGCCATGCCGGCGAGGCGGCGCGCGCCGCCCACCGCACGCTGCACGCCGCCACCGAGGCGGCGCTCGACGCGGCGCGGCCCGGCGTGCGCTGCAGCGAGCTCTTCGCCATCATGGCGCGGATCATCGGCGGCGACGCCGGCAATGTCGGCCGCCTCGGCCACGGGCTCGGCATCCAGCTCACCGAGCAGCCCTCGATCACCGGCTTCGACGACACCGTGCTCCGCCCCGGCATGGTGATGACGCTGGAGCCGGGCATGGCCTGCGGCCCCGGCCGCATGCTGGTGCACGAGGAGAACATCGTCATCCGCGACGGGCCGGCGGAGCTGCTGAGCGCCCGCACGCCGGAAGAGCTGCCGGTGATCTGAGGCATGAAGGGCGGACGGCGGGCCCCGACCGCGAGCGGCAGACCGGAAACGGGCCCTCCATCCGAGTGGACGAAGGACATGCGAATATCAGATCGGAAATTTGCCATCACCGGTGCAGGTCGCGGTCTTGGGGCGGCACTGGCGATTGAAATGGCCCGCGCCGGGGCACAGCTCGTCCTGCTGGCGCGAACCGGCGAAGCCCTGCGAGACACCGCCGGCACAATCCTGGAAATGACCGGCCAGCAGGTCATCGTCATGGCATGTGACCTGGCCGATAGCGAAAGCGCGACGGAAGCCGGGACGCGATTGGCGACGCAACACGGCGATCTGGACGGGCTCATCCACAACGGGGCGATGTGGCTTCCAGGGCCGATGGACGAGGTCTCGGACACGGACATTCAGGCATGCATCGCCTCAGCCGCGATCGGGTCGCTGATCCTGACGCGCCACCTTCTCCCGGTCCTGCGGGCAAGGGAGCATGCGGACATCCACACCGTCGTGTCGACCAGCGGCCTGCCCAATCGGCCGCTCGACGGCGCCTCGGTCGCCTTCGCGGCGGCAAAATCGGCGCAAGCGGGCTTCGTTCACGGTTTGGCCGAGGAACTCGAGAAGACCAGCGTCCGGGTGACGGCCGTGTTCCCGGGGGATTTTGCGGACGTCTCGCCGACCGACCCGGCCTGGGACGCGCCGGCGTCCGGTCGCGCGCTGAGCAACCGCGAGGTCGTCAACGCGATACTCTTCATCCTCAATCAGCCGCCCGATGTCGCGATACGGTCACTGGTGATCGAATAATGCCGGACCGGCATTGCCGGCATACGCGGCGGACGGATCGATTTCGGCGGCCATGCCGAAAGCCGACATGCCGAAAGCCGACATGCCGAAAGCCGACATGGATATGAGCCCACAGCCTAGCCTTCTCGTTTCGAGGCGATCGCGGCGAGCGGCCCGAGATTGAGCCAGGCCGCGAGCCGGCGGGTGACGCCGCTGCTGCCGATCGCCTCCAGCCGGCCGCTGTCGAGCGCTTCGGGCAGCGTGAGGTCGCCGCGCACCACCCGGATCGTGTCGGCGAGGCTCGCGGTCAGATAGAGGTCGACCTCGTATCCCGGATCGTCGAGGCACACCTCGCAGGCCTCGCCCTCGTTGACGAACCACCAGCGCCGCCTGGCCGGCGGCTGGTCGGGGAACGAGACCTCGACGGTCGTCCGCCGCCCGCCGAAGGCGCCGGGATCGACGCCGCGCTCCATCGACCACAGCAGGAGGCCGAGATCGATCTCGTGCTCCTCCAGGTCGCGCCGCGACCAGTGCTGGCCCCAGACGCCGAGCGCCTCGACGATGGGGACGAATTCGCGCCCGGCGCCGGTCAGGTGATAGGTCTTGGCGCGCCCGCTTCCCCGCCGCTCGACGACGCCCTCCGCCTCGAGCTGGCGCAGCCGCTTCGACAGCAGGGTCGGCGACATCAGCGGGACGCCGCGCCGCAGCTCGGAAAAGCGCGTCGCGCCGGCGCCGAGGTCGCGCAGGATCAGCGGCGTCCAGCGCTCGCAGAAGAGTTCGGCCGCCTTGGCGACGGGGCAGAACTGCCCGTAGCTCTTCATCGCTCTCCTCCCGGCCGGGACATGAGCCAGGCTGAAGCCTAGCGCCGCCGGCGTGAACTACACAATCTGGACTTCAGCAACGCCCGCCGCTGGCCTTCAATGGCATTGCGAACAGATCCGGGAGGCTTGAAATGACCCGACCCAGGCACGATCACGGCGATCCCGTCGTCGCGGCCCATTACGCGGCGCCGCACCTCAAGGCGGCGATCCTGCGCGGGCTCAAGGCGATCGGCCGCGCCGCGGACGCGATCACGCCCGACGATCTCGCGCCCGTCGACGAGTTCCACACGCTCGGCCGCGAGGGGACGCTGGAGGCGCTGTCCATGATGCCGCTGGAGCCCGGCATGCATGTGCTCGACGCCGGCTGCGGGCTCGGCGGCCCGGCGCGCCGCGTCGCCGCCGACCATGGCTGCCGGGTCACCGGCATCGACCTGACGGCGGATTATGTCGAGACGGCGAGGTTCCTGACCGCCGGCATGGGGCTCGCCGAGCGATGCGACTTCATCGAGGGCAGCGTACTGGACATGCCTTTCGAGGATGCGTCCTTCGACGCCGCGCTGAGCTTCCATGTCGGCATGAACATCGCCGACCGCGAGCGCTTCTACGGCGAGCTTGCGCGCGTCCTGCGGCCGGGCGCGCCGCTCTGCATCTTCGACGTGATGAAGGGGCCGGCGGAGGGCGTTCCCTATCCCATGCCGTGGTCGGAGACCGCCGCTGACAGCCATCTGCGCACGCCCGCCGAGACGCGGGCGCTGCTCGAGGCCGCCGGGTTCGAGGTGACGGCGGAGCGCAACCTGGTCGAGCGCGCCGAGCGCTACTACCGGGAGGCGATGGCGAGGGCGGCGGAAGCCAAGGCCCCGCCGTCGCTCGGGCTGCACATGGTCACCGGCGCCAACGCGCCGGAGAAGTTCGCCAACGTGACGAGGGCCTATGCGGCCCGCCAGACCGAGCCGGTGATCCTCGTCGCCCGCAGGCGCTGAGGCGCTATTTGCGCTCGAGGCGGGCGAGCAGGCTGGAGGTGTCCCAGCGGTTGCCGCCCATGGTCTGGACCTCGGAGTAGAATTGGTCGACCAGCGCCGCGACCGGCAGCTGGGCGCCGGAGCGGCGCGCCTCGTCGAGGCAGATCGACAGATCCTTGCGCATCCAGTCGATGGCGAAGCCGAAGTCGTATTTGCCGTCGTTCATGGTCTGCCAGCGGTTCTCCATCTGCCAGCTCTGCGCCGCGCCCTTGGAGATGACGTCGATCACCCTGGCGACGTCGAGGCCGGCCTTCTTGGCGAAGTGGATGCCCTCGGCGAGGCCCTCGACGAGGCCGGCGATGCAGATCTGGTTGACCATCTTGGTGAGCTGGCCGGAGCCGGCCGGACCCATCAGGCCGATGCGCTGGGCATAGGCCTCGATGACCGGCTCGGCGCGCTTGAAGTCCTTCTCGTCGCCGCCGCACATGACGGTCAGCTTGCCGTTCTCCGCGCCCGCCTGGCCGCCCGACACCGGGGCGTCGATGAAGCCGAAGCCGGCCTTCCTCGCCGCCGCGTCGAGCTCGCGCGCGACATTGGCGGAAGCCGTCGTGTTGTCGATGAAGACCGCGCCCTTCTCCATCCCCCGGAAGGCGCCGTCGGCGCCGGTCGTCACCGAGCGCAGGTCGTCGTCATTGCCGACGCAGCAGAAGACGAACTCGCAGCCCTTGGCGGCCTCCGCCGGCGTCGCGGCGGCGGTGCCGCCGAACTTGCCGGCCCATTCCTTCGCCTTGGCCGCGGTGCGGTTGTAGACGGTGACGTCGTGGCCGCCCTTGGTCTTGAGGTGGCCGGCCATGGGGTAGCCCATGACGCCCAGTCCGATGAACGATACTTTGGCCATTCCTTGCGTCTCCTGGAAAACGGTTCTGTGGGGGATTTCGTGTCGGGGTTTGAATGTCTTGCGGGTGCCGCGCACGGGGCCCTTCGCGGGAGGTTCAGTCCGACCGGCGCTTCAGGTGCCGTGTCAGCCGCGCCTCGATGCGGTCCCACACGCGGCGGAGGATTTCCACCAGACTGAGATAGAGAATGGCCGCCCACAGGTAAACCTGGAAGTCGAAGGAGCGCGAGAAGGCGAGCCGCGTCTCGCCCATCAGGTCGAAGACGGTGATGACCGAGGCGATCGCCGATCCCTTGAGCATCAGGATGATCTCGTTGCCGAAGGGGCGCAGCGCGATGATCAGCGCCTGCGGCACCACGATGTGGCGGAAGATGACCTTCTCCGGCAGCCCGAGGGCGCGCCCCGCCTCGCGCTGCCCGCGCGGCACCGAGGCGATAGCGCCGCGGAAAATCTCGGCCTGGTAGGCAGCGGTGTTGAGCGTGAAGGTGAAGACCGCGCAGTTGAAGGCCTCGCGGAAGAACCACCACAGATTGATCGCCTCCAGCTCGGCGCGGAACTGGCCGGCGCCGTAATAGACGAGGAAGGTCTGGGCGAGCAGCGGCGTGCCGCGGAAGAAATAGACATAGGCGTAGGCGAGGACGCCGACAAAGGGGTTCTTCGAATCGCGGGCGAGCGCGATCGGCAGGGCGAGCATCGCGCCGAGCACGATCGACAGCACCACCAGCTCCAGCGTCACCACGAGGCCGTTGAGGATGCGCGGCGCGTAGCGCGCGAAGAACGAGTAGTCGAACTCGCTGGCGAACATGAAGAAGATGGCGAGGCCGGCGAGTATCCACAGCGCCAGCCAGCTCGTGCCGGCCACCCGCGCCTTGGTCATCCGCCGCCGGTTCATCGCCGGCGGGCGCGAGAAGGTCTGGTCGTCGACGGCCATCAGCGCACCTGCCCGCGTTCCGCCCAGGACCGGGCGCGGCCGATGCCGATGGACGAGATGACCGCCAGCACCAGGTAGAGCATGCAGGCGACGAAGTAGAAGAAGAACGGCTCCTTGGTGTTGCCGACGACGATGTTGGTCTTGCGCAGCAGGTCGTCGAGGGCGATCACCGAGACCAGCGAGGTGTCCTTGAGCAGCACCAGCCAGAGATTGGAGAGGCCGGGCAGGGCGAGGCGCACGAGCTGCGGCAGCACGATCAGCCGCAGCGTCTTCCAGTGCGACAGGCCGAGCGCGTAGCCGGCCTCGTACTGGCCCGCCGGGATGCCGCGCAGCGCGCCGAGGAAGACCTCGCTGGCATAGGCCGAGAAGACGAGTCCGAGCGCGATCATGCCGGCGACGAAGCTGTTGACCTCGACATAGGCGTCGGTGAACAGGCCGACGAGGCGGGCGAGCAGGATCTGGCCGCCGTAATAGACGATGAACAGCGTCAGCAGCTCGGGAATGCCGCGGAAGATGGTGGTGTAGACATTGGCCGCCGCCCGTAGCGTCGGCTCCTCGGCGTTCTTGGCCAGCGCGATCAGCAGCCCGATGGCGAGGCCGAAGGGCAGGGTCGCGAGCGCCAGCCGCACCGTGACCCACACGCCCGCCGCGATTTCATCGCCCCAGCCGTCGGCGCCGAAGCTCAGGAGCGAATACAGCTCTCCCATTGCGCCCGATACATCCCCCTGTGGCGACCCTCAAGGGGGCCGCGTGGTGCCGGGGCGCGCTTGTTTCCGCGCGTCCGTTGCCGGCGGCGGAGCCCGGCGGCGCGTTGCCGCCGGGCGCCTTGCGAAACGGTCAGTAGACCGAGAACGGGAAGTATTTGTCGTTGATCTTCTTGTAGGTACCGTTGGCGATGATCGCGGCGATCGCCTTGTTGAAGGCGTCCTTCAGGTCGGTGTCTTCCTTGCGCACCGCGATGCCCGCGCCCTCGCCGAAATACTTCACGTCCTTGATGTCGGGACCGGCGAACTCGCAGCACTTGCCGTCGTCGGTCTTCTCCATCCATTCGAGCAGGACGATGGAGTCGGCCAGCACGGCGTCGAGGCGGCCCGAGGCGAGGTCGAGATTGGCTTCGTCCTGGGTCGCGTAGAGCTTGATGTTGGAGTCCTTGTAGACGTCCTCGAGATAGGTCGCGTGGGTGGTCGAGGACTGCGCGCCGATCGTCTTGCCGGCGAGCGAGGCCGGGCTGAGGTCGCCGAGGTCGGTGCCCTTGTTGACGATGAAGCGGGCCGGCGTGTTGTAGTATTTGTCGGTGAAGTCGACCTTCTGCTTGCGCTCCTCGGTGATCGACATCGAGGCGATGATGGCGTCGTACTTGTTGGCCAGCAGGGCAGGGATGATGCCGTCCCAATCCTGCGCCACGAGCTCGCACTCGGCCTTCATCTCGGCGCACAGCGCCTTGGCGATGTCGACGTCGAAGCCCTGCAGCTCGTTGTTGGAGTCGAAATAGTTGAAGGGCGGATAGGCGCCTTCGGTGCCGATGCGGATCTTCGACCAGTCCTTGGCGGCGGCCGCGCCGGCGGAAATCGCCACGGCCATCGCGGCGAAGGCAATGCTCTTGAAGAGTTTCATGCGGAGGTGCTCCTGTTCCCGTCTGTTGGCTGCCGGAAACTGCACGCCCCCGGCGCTTCGCCCGTTCTTGTCCCTGCCGGGCGATTGGGAAGCATATTCCCACTATTTTTTCCGCGATGGCAACAGCGCAGGGCTGCCCCGGCGTAAGGCTGTTCAGCGCAGGATGCCGAAGCCCGAAAAGGGAATGAAGGCGACCATGTCGCCGCGCGCGATGGAGGTCGTCTCCTCGGGGATTTCGATCAGCCCGTCGGCCTCGCGCAGCGAGGAGATCAGGCCGGAGCCGTCGCGCTCGAACTTTTCCGCCACCAGCGTCTCGCCGTGGCGCGCCAGCCGGCCGCGATAGAATTCCCGCCGGTCCGGCTTCTTCTTCGCCACCTCGAAGCCCGCCGGCAGGCTGAAGCGCTGCGGCTCGCGCCACCGCCCGCCGCCGAGCAGGCTAAGCGCCGGGCGCACATAGAGCAGGAAGCAGACGAAGGCGGCGACCGGGTTGCCGGGCAGGCCGAGCACCACGCAGTCGCCGATCTGGCCGAAGCTCATCGGCCGCCCCGGCTTCACCGCGAGCTGCCACAGGTGCCGCTTGCCGAGCCGGTCGAGGGCGTTGACGAAATGGTCCTCCTCGCCGCGGCTCGCGCCGCCCGAGGAGATGATGGCGTCGGCGCGCGAGGCCGCGTCCGCCAGCGCCGCCTCGACGCTCGCCGCCCTGTCGCGCAGGATGCCGCCGTCCTCGACGATGACGGGCAGCGGCTCCAGCAGGGCGGACAGCAGGTAGTGGTTGGAATCGTAGACCTCGGCGCGGCCGGCCTCCTCGCCGGGCCGGCGCAGCTCGTCGCCGCTCGAGAAGACGACGATGCGCAGCGGCCGGTGGCACTGAAGATGGGTGACGCCGACCGAGGCGGCGGCGGCGATCTCCTGCGGCCGCAGATGCGTGCCGGGCTCGATCAGCATGTCGCCGGGCTTCAGGTCCTCGCCGGCCCGCCGCCGGTTGGCTCCCGGCTTCAGGCCCGGCGGCACCGTCACTGTGTCGCCCTCGACCGCGCAGTCCTCCTGCATGGCGACGGTGTCGGCGCCCGCCGGCATCAGCGCCCCGGTGAAGATGCGGTCGGCGCTGCCCGGCGCGATCGGCCCCGAGGCCGGGTGCCCAGCGGCGATGCGCCGCCCGAGCGCCAGCCTGCCGCCGGAGGACAGATAGTCGGCATGGGCGAAGGCGAAGCCGTCGACGGCGGCGTTGTCGGCATGCGGGATCGCCTCGGCCGCGACGACCGGGGCGGCGGCGATGCGGCCCGCCGCCTGCGCCAGCGGCACCCGCTCGGTTTCCGCCACCGGCCGCAGCCGGTCGCGGATCAGCGCCAGCGCCTCGGCGTGGCGCAGCCGGTCGCGGTCGTGGACGAAGCAGTCGTCAAGCAGTTTGCGCGGCATCGGTGGGGACCGGGAGCTTGAGGTAGGAGACGATGAAATCGGCGATCTCGCGGATGTCGTCGATGGCGAAGACCGGCCTGCCATGGCTGTCGGTGGGGTGGTCGGAGGCGATGGCGACGACCATGTCGTCGGCGGTCGCCAGCGGCTCGTGCTTCCTCGCGTCGAGCCGCCGCGCCTCGATCTTGGGATGGTCCTCGCGCTTGTAGCCCTCGACGATGATGATGTCGCACGGGTCCATGCGGGCGATGATCTCCCGCATCGTCGGCTCCTCCTCGCCGCGCAGCTCGCGCATCAGCGCCCAGCGCCGCCCGGAGACCAGCGCCACCTCGCCGGCGCCCGCCTCGCGGTGGCGGTGGCTGTCGGTGCCCTCGTGGTCGATGTCGAAGGAGTGATGCGCGTGCTTGACCGAGGAGACCCGGTAGCCGCGCCCGCTCAGCTCGCCGATCAGCCGCGTCGCCAGCGTCGTCTTGCCGGAGTTCTTCCAGCCGGTGACGCCGAAGACCGCGCTCACGCCCCGAGCTCCCTGATCGCCTCGTGCACGATCTCCGCCGTCTCCAGGTCCTCTGGCGTGTTGACGTTGAAGAACGGGTCGATCTCGACCCCGTCGACCACCGCGCCGCGGAACGCCACCTCGACATTGGGATGGCGCTCGACCCAGACCATGACCTTGCGCAGGCCCTCGTCGCGCACCGCCTTCTCCAGGTCGTCGGCGAGCGCCACCGGCCACAGGCCGAAGACCGGGTGCACCCGCTCGCCCGACTTCGCCAGCGCGATCATCCCCTCGTCGTGGCCGCAGGCGCCGGCCAGCCGCACCACCAGGTCGGCGGGGAAGAAGGGCGTGTCGGTCGCCGCCGTGGCGATCCAGCGCGCCTTCGGCGTGTGCTCGCGCGCCCACTGCATGCCGGCGAGCACGCCGGCCAGCGGCCCGGCGAAGCCCTCGACCGTGTCGGGCGCCACCTCGAGGCCGAAGGCGGCGAAGCGCCCCGGGTCGCCGTTGGCGTTGATGACGAGCCGTCCCGCCTGCGCGCCGAGCCGCTCGATCACGTGGCGCAGCATCGGCGCGCCGGAAATGTCCCTCAGCGACTTGTCGCCGCCGCCCATGCGCCGCGACTGGCCGCCGGCGAGGATGACCCCCGTCACGATCGGCGCGTAGCGCGAGAAATCGCCCATCACGCTCTCGTCCTGGCCGGTCACGCCCACCTAGTCGTCCCCCTCCGAGCCCTTGCGCCGGTGGCGCGCGCTCTCGTCGTCCTCGCCGGACGGCCGGCTGTCGAAGACGATGCGCTCCTCGCCGGCGAGCGCCAGGAAGCGCGCCCCGCGCGCCCGCCCGATCAGCGTCAGCCCGGCCTGCCGCGCCAGCTCGACGCCCCAGGCGGTGAAGCCGGAGCGCGAGACGAGGATCGGGATGCCCATCAGCACCGTCTTGATGACCATCTCCGAGGTCAGCCTGCCGGTCGTGTAGAAGATCTTGTCGCCCGCCGTCACGCCGTTCATGAACATCCAGCCGGCGATCTTGTCGACGGCGTTGTGGCGGCCGACATCCTCCATATAGACGAGCGGCCGGTCCTCCTCGCATAGCACGCAGCCGTGGATCGCGCCGGCCGTCAGATAGAGGCTCGGCGCGGTGTTGATCTTCTTGGTCAGCGTCGCCAGCCACGACGTGCGCAGCGTCACGCCGGGCGCGAAGCGCTTCTCCGCGAAGCCTTCCATCACGTCGCCGAAGACGGTGCCCTGGGCGCAGCCCGAGGTGCGCACCTTCTTCTTCAGCTTCTCCTCGAAATCGGTCTCGCGGGCGGTGCGGACGACGACCACGCCGAGGTCGTCGTCATACTCGACGCCGGTGATCTCGTCGTCCTCGCGCAGCATGTTCTGGTTGAGCAGATAGCCCACCGCCAGCAGGTCGGGGTGGTCGCCGATGGTCATCATGGTGACGACCTCGCGCGAATTGAGGAACAGCGTCAGCGCCCGCTCGGTGACGACGCGCGTCTCCACGCTCTCGCCGTTCTGGTCGATTCCGGTCA
>JBFWXZ010000088.1:0-12238 GCA_050186955.1 Flavobacteriaceae bacterium | reverse complement strand
GCTCGCGGCGAAGACGATCTGGATTCCGAACTATATCGAGCCGAACCCTAAGGGGGTCGCCAGTCTCGACTCGACGAAGATCATCGCCATCGGGCGGCTCGAGAAGATCAAGGATCACCAGAGCCTGATCCACGCCTTCGCGAAGGTGCGCGGGATCCATCCCGACTGGAGCCTCGACATATTCGGCGAGGGCAATCTGAGGGAGGAATTGCGGGCGCTCATCTCGCGGCTCGGGCTCGACGGCGCGGTGCGGCTCGCCGGCTACGACCGCGATATCGCGCTGCGCCTCACCGAGGCGGCGATCCACGTCCAGCCCTCTGTCGACGAGGGCTTCAGCCGGGCGCTCGCCGAAGGCATGGGCACCGGCCTGCCGAGCATCGTGTTCAACAATTGTCCAGGCAGCAACGAGTTGATCGTCGACGGCGAGAACGGACTTCTGGTCGATCCGTCCGACCGGGTCGGCAACCTCGCCGAGGCGATGGTGAAGCTCATCGGCGACAAGAAGCTGCGCGCCCGCATGGGCGCCGCGGCGCTGGCGCAGGCCGAAAGCGGCGTCTATTCGCGCGGCAATGTCTACGACCGCTGGGCGAGGCTCGTCGATTCGCTGATGCGGCCCGGACGGTTCGATCCGGCGACGCTCGATGATTGACGAGGGGCCGCGGGCTTCCGCCGGCGCCCGGCCGAAACAGGCCCGCATGCGCCGCAGGAAGATCGTCTTCCTCGTCAACGACGTCATGCGCGACATGGGCGGCGCCGAGCGCTACGGCCTCGAGCTCGCCGTGGCCCTTCGCCGCCGCGGCCACGACGTCACCATGCTCAGCAGGTATCCCCGCGACGCCGTCGCGCGGTCGCCATTGCCGCCCGATCTGCCCGTCGAGAACCTTCCCCGGGAAGCCGGACCGCTGTGGTTCCGTCTCGCGCAGTCGGTCATCAACCCCTACATTCCCAAGCCGCTGCGCGACTATCTCGGCTACCGCGCCGTCCACGCCCGCGCGCTGAGGCGGTGGCTGGCGAAGCGCCGCCCCCGCGTCGTCGTCGCCTTCGAATCCGCCGAGGCGATCCAGTTGGCGACCGCGATCCGCAGCTTGCGCCCGCGCCCGAGGACGATCGCGAGCCTGCACACCAGCATCGACCGCGACTTCGGCCTGCTGGCCGACGGGTTCATGCCGCTCAACCGGGCTCTTCTGGGCCCGAGCCTGGAAAGGCTCGACGCCGTGCATGTCCTGCTGCCGGCCTATGCGCGCAGGATCGCGGAGATCCAGCCCTTCGGAGAGGCGATCGGCGCGAGGACGGTCGCCATACCCGGGAAGGTCGAGCCGGGGCGGGCGTTCGCCGGCGATCCGGCGTCGCGGCTGGTGGTCGCCGTCGGCCGGCTGGCCCCCGTGAAGGACCACGATACCCTGATCCGGGCCTTCGCTGTCGTCGGCCGGACGCATCCCGGCTGGCGGCTCTCGATCCTCGGCGACGGGCCGCTGCGGGCGCATCTGCAATCGCTGGTCGACAGCCTGGATCTGGCCGGCGTCGTCACGTTGGAGGGGCAGCGGCGGGATGTGGGCGCCTTCCTCTCCAGGGCCGCCATATTCGCCATGCCGTCGCGCCACGAGGGGTTCAGCCGGGCGCTCGCGGAGGCCGTCGGCGCGGGCCTGCCGAGCGTCGTCTTCGCCGACTGCTCGGGCAACAACGAGTTCGTCGCCGGGCACGAAATAGGCATTCTCGCCGAGCCGGCCGACAGGGTTTCGAGCCTCGCCGCAGCGATAGGCCGGCTCATCGACGATGGCGGGCTGCGGAGCAGGCTGGCGCGAAACGCCCGTGCGCTTGCCGAAGGCGGCGCCTATTCCGGCGAGCGGATGGTCGACGAATGGGAGCGGTTGATCGACGCCGTCGCCGCGCCGGGCCCGTTCAGCGCCGCCG
The DNA here is from genome assembly GCA_050186955.1 of Flavobacteriaceae bacterium. Lineage (GTDB taxonomy): Bacteria > Pseudomonadota > Alphaproteobacteria > Rhizobiales > Tepidamorphaceae > JACKJP01. The sequence goes on along the minus strand of JBFWXZ010000088.1, from coordinate 10,327 downwards.
AATTCGCTAGATCGTCGTCCGCATCCTGAATCCGGGCATATAGGAGAGGCGCACCGAGGTGATCGGCGCCGGGCCGTTCCACGTGGTGCGCTCGACGACGAAGATCGCCGCTCCGGCGGGAGCGCCGAGGATCGCCGCTTCCGCTTGCGTCGCGTTGGCGGCCGAGAAGACGATGTCGCCGGTGGTCAGCGGTATGTTGCGCACCAGCCATTCATTGGCGCTGATCGCCTCCAGGTCGGCGTTCAGGATCTCCGGCACGACCTCCAGATTGACCCAGCGGTCCTCGAAGAGGAACGGCTTTCCGTCGGCCGAGTGCAGGGTCTTGAGATGCAGCATGTCGGCATTGGCGCCGAGGCCGAGCTGCGCGGCGACCGGGGGAGGCGGCGTGCCGCGATAGCGCTCGACAATCCGGTGGCCGTAGACGGAGCCCTGGCGCTCGATCTGCTCGCGCGTCACCGGCACGTCGAGCACCGCCTTGCGCACCGGGTTGAGCGCAACCCGGGTGCCGGCCTTGCGCCGGCGGTCCAGCAGGCCGGCGGCGGCGAGGTCCTGCAGCGCCCGGTTCACCGTCGCCCGGGCGCAGCCGAATTCCTCCGCCAGTTCGACCTCGCCGGGAATCAGCTCGCCGGGGAGCCATTCGCGCTCGTTGATGCGCCGGATGACCTCGGCGCGCACCGCCTGCCAGGACCGTGTGTCCGGTGAGGTCAAAGGCGCTCCTTCAGCGAGGCGATGGCGGCGCGGTAGCGCGCGACGATCGCGTCGTGGCGGCGGTGGCGGCCGCCGGTGACGACATGGCGGCCGGCCGCCCAGACGTCGCGCACCATGGAGGAATCGCCGGCGAAGATGAAGCTGTCGATGAGCGTGTCGCCGTCGCGGCCGGCGAGGTCGAGCGCATCGGCGTCGAGCGCCACGAGATCGGCCCACTTGCCCGGTTCGATCGTGCCGCTGTCGCGGCCGCCGGCGCGCGCGCCGCCCGCCGTGACGCCGTCGAGCATCACCCGCCCCGTCGATTTCTCCGGCGTCGCCAGCACGGCCCGCGCGCGGTCGCGCAGGCGCTGCGAATATTCCAGCGTGCGCAGCTCCTCTGCGAGCGAGATGCGGATGTTGGAATCCGAGCCGATGCCGAAATGTCCGCGATGGGCGAGGTAGCGCCGGGCATCGAAGATGCCGTCGCCGAGGCTCGATTCGGTGATCGGGCAGAGCCCGGCGACGGCGCCGCTGGCGGCCAGCATCTCCGTCTCGTGCGGCTGCATCTGGGTCGCGTGGATGAAGCACCAGCGACGGTCGACGCCGTAATTGTCGAACAGCCACTCGACCGGCCGCCGGCCCCACGCGGCCTCGACCTCCTCGACCTCGGCGACCTGCTCGGCGACATGCATGTGCAGGGGCTTGCCCGGCGCAAGCGCCACCGCCGCGTCGAGGCCCTCGCGGCTGATCGCGCGCAGCGAGTGCGGCGCGACGCCGATGGTGCAGTCGGGGGCGAGCCCGCCGACCTCCTGCTCGCACAGGCGGTAGAGTCGGGCGAAGCGCTCGGGATCGTTGCCGAAGCGTATCTGGCCGGCGGTCAGCGGCCGCCCGTCGCAGCCGCCCTGCTGGTAGAGCACCGGCAGCAGCGTCAGCCCGATGCCGGTTTCCCTCGCCGCCGCGCATATCCGGCGGGCGAGCTCGGCGAGGTCGTCATAGGGCGCGCCGCCGGGCTGGTGGTGGAGATAGTGGAATTCCGCGACCGTCGAATATCCGGCCTCCAGCATCTCCATCTGGACGAAGGCGGCGATCGCCTCGACGTCGTCGGGGGAGAGCTGGTCGAGGAAGCGGAACATCAGCTTCCGCCACGTCCAGAAATTGTCGCTCGGGTCCTCGCCGCGCCGTTCGGTCAGCCCCGCCATGGCCCGCTGGAAGGCGTGGCTGTGGAGGTTCACCGGCGCCGGCAGCAGCACGCCGACGCGGGTCGCGCCGGCCGCCGCATCGTCCGAAATCCCGGCGATCCTGCCGTCCTCGCCGATGCTCACGGCGACGTCCCTGCGCCATCCCTGCGCCGTCAGCGCGTGCTCCGCCCGCAATATCCGCATCGGTCCGTTTCCCGGTGTTGACAGGTTAATATGTCTATACATAATATCCGATCTCGTTTCCCGTTCAAGAGGTCTTCCGCCCGTGCCCGATGTGGTCCTGAGCAATCTCGAGATCGCGACGATGCAGCGTTCCGACACGCCCTATGGCCTTCTCGCCGACGCGGCGGTGGCGATCGCCGGCGGCCGCATCGCCTGGGTCGGCGCGGCCGCCTCGCTGCCGCGCGAATTCGCCGCCTGGGAACGCCGCGACATGGAGGGCCGTCTCGCCACCCCGGCGCTGATCGACTGCCACACCCACATCGTCCATGGCGGCGATCGCGCCCGCGAGTTCGAGATGCGGCTCGAGGGCGCGAGCTACGAGGAGGTGGCGCGCGCCGGCGGCGGCATCGTCTCCACCGTCCGGGCGACCCGCGAGGCCGGCGAGGAATCGCTGCTCGCCGGCGCGCTGCCGCGCGTCGACGCGCTGCTCGCCGAGGGCGTCTCGACGATCGAGATCAAGTCCGGCTACGGCCTCGACATCGACACCGAGCTCACGATGCTCCGCGTCGCCCGCCGCATCGCCTCGCTGCGCCCGCTCCGGGTGCGCACGACGTTTCTCGGCGCCCACGCGATCCCGCCAGAATATGCGGGCAGGGCCGACGTCTATATCGACGAAGTCTGCATTCCCGCGCTGAAGGCGGCGGCGGCGGCCGGCCTGGTCGATGCCGTCGACGGCTTCTGCGAGGGCATCGCCTTCACGCCGGGGCAGATCGCCCGCGTCTTCGACGCGGCCCGCTCCCTCGGGCTGCCGGTCAAACTGCATGCCGAGCAGCTCTCCGATCTCAAGGGCGCGGTGCTCGCCGCCTCCTACGGCGCGCTGTCGGCCGACCATCTCGAATATCTCGGCGTCGACGGCGTCGAGGCCATGGCCAGGGCCGGCACGGTCGCCGTCCTGCTGCCGGGCGCCTTCTACACGCTGCGCGAGACGCAGCTGCCGCCGCTCGCAGCGCTGCGCGAGCACGGCGTCCCGATCGCCGTCGCCACCGACTGCAATCCCGGCTCCTCGCCGCTCGCCTCGATGCTGCTCGCCGTCAACATGGCCTCGACGCTCTTCCGCATGACGCCGGAGGAGGCGCTGGCCGGGGCGACCCGCGAGGCGGCGCGCGCGCTCGGTCTCGACGACACCGGCGTGATCGAGCCGGGCAGGCGCGCCGACATCGCGATCTGGAATGCCGGCCACCCCGCCGAGCTTGCCTATCGCATTGGTTTCAACCCGTTGAATGAGCGTATTTTCGGAGGTAGCGAATGAATCCTGTCGTTCTCGAGGCCGGGGCGACCCGGCTGGACCAGCTCGAGTCGATATTCCGTGACGGCGCGCCGGCGAGGCTCGACCGCGCGTCGAAGCCAGCCGTCGAGGCAGCCGCCGCCCGCGTCGCCGCCGCCGCCGGGGGCGAGGCCGCCGTCTATGGCGTCAACACCGGCTTCGGCAAGCTGGCGAGCGTCAAGATCGCTTCCAAGGATACCGCGCGCCTCCAGCGCAACCTCATCCTGTCGCATTGCGCCGGCATCGGCGAGGCGATGCCGAAGCCTCTCGTGCGCCTGATGATGGCGCTCAAGCTGCTGTCGCTGGGACGCGGCGCGTCGGGCGTGCGCTGGCTGATCGTCGAGCAGATCGAGGCGATGCTGGAGAAGGGCGTGACGCCGGTGGTCCCGGTGCAGGGTTCGGTCGGCGCGTCGGGCGATCTCGCGCCGCTCGCCCACATGACTGCGGCGATGATCGGCGAGGGCGAGGCCGAATATGGCGGCAAGACGATGCCGGGCGCCGAGGCGCTGGCTGCCGCCGGGCTGAAGCCCGTCGAGCTTGGCGCCAAGGAGGGCCTCGCGCTCATCAACGGCACCCAGTTCTCGACGGCCTATGCGCTCGCCGGCCTGTTCGAGGCCTGGCGCAACGCCGAGGGCGCGATCCTGACCTCGGCGCTCTCCACCGACGCCATCATGGGCTCGACCGCCCCGCTGCAGCCGGAGATCCACACCCTGCGCGGCCATCGCGGACAGATCGAGATCGCCGCCGCGATCCGCGAGCTGATGGCCGGCTCGGAAATCCGCGAGAGCCACCGCGAGGGCGACAGCCGCGTCCAGGACCCCTACTGCATCCGCTGCCAGCCGCAGGTTACCGGCGCCTGCGTCGACCTGCTCCGCCAGGCCGCCCGCACGCTGGAGATCGAGGCCAACGCGGTGACCGACAACCCGCTGGTGCTGGAGGGCGTCGGGCTGATCGTCTCCGGCGGCAATTTCCACGCCGAGCCGGTCGCCTTCGCCGCCGACCAGATCGCCATCGCCATCGCCGAGATCGGCTCCATCGCCCAGCGCCGCGTCGCGCTGATGGTCGATCCGACGCTCTCCTTCGACCTGCCGCCCTTCCTGACCCCCGATCCCGGCCTCAACTCCGGCTACATGATCGCCGAGGTGACGACGGCGGCGCTGATGAGCGAGAACAAGCATCTCGCCCATCCCTGCTCGACCGATTCCACGCCGACCAGCGCCAACCAGGAGGACCACGTCTCCATGGCCGCCCATGGTGCGCGCCGGCTGCAGCGGATGAACGCCAACCTTTCGGGCATTCTCGGCGTCGAGCTGCTCTGCGCCGCCCAGGGCATCGAGTTCCGCGCCCCGCTGCGCACCAGCAAGCCGCTGCGGGACGCCATCGACTTCCTTCGCGCCCGCGTGCCGGCGGTGAAGGACGACCGTTTCCTCGCGCCCGACCTGAAGGCGGCGGCGGAACTCATCGCCGACGGCAGCGTCGTCGGCGCCGCCCGGCTCGCCCACCCGCTCGAGCTGGAAGGCGCGTGATGACGCCGTTCGAGGTCAGGCGCGGCGACGGGCCGGTCGTGCTCGGCATGCCTCATACCGGCACCTGGCTGCCGCCGGAGATCGCCGCCGGGCTGAACGACAACGGCCGCCTGCTGGCCGACACCGACTGGCACATCGAGCGGCTCTATGACGGGTTGCTGGAAGACGCGACGATCGTCCGCGCCACCTTTCACCGCTATGTCGTCGACGCCAATCGCGACCCCTCGGGCGAGAGCCTCTATCCGGGCCAGAACACCACGGGCCTGTGCCCGCTGACCGATTTCGACAACCAGCCGATCTGGCGGGCGGGCGCCGAGCCCGACGCCGCCGAAATCGCGCGGCGGGTCGAGGCCTTCCACGCGCCCTACCACGCGGCGCTTTCCGCCGAGCTGGAGCGCGCCCGCGAGCGGCACGGCGTCGCCGTGCTCTACGACTGCCATTCGATCCGCTCGGTCATTCCCTTCCTGTTCGAGGGGACGCTGCCCGACTTCAACATCGGCACCAAGGGCGGGACCACCTGCAACCCGGCCATCGAGGCCGCCGCCGTCGGCACCTGCGCCGCCGCGAAGGACTATACGAGCGTGCTCAACGGCCGCTTCACCGGCGGCTGGACGACGCGCCGCTACGGCCGGCCCGCGCAGAACCTCCACGCCATCCAGATGGAGCTCGCGCAGGCGACCCATCTGGCGAGCGAGCGGCCGCCCTTCGCCTATGACGAGGCGAAGGCGGAGAGGTTGCGAAATGTACTTGGCGAACTCCTGCACATCATTGAGGATATTGCGCTTTCGGGCGCACTGAACGAGAGGCTTTAGACCATGAGCGACCCGCGCCACAACGTTCGCGACATCTATCCCGCGACCGGCACCGAGATCACCGCCAAGTCCTGGCTGACGGAAGCCCCGATGCGGATGCTGATGAACAATCTGCATCCCGACGTGGCGGAGAACCCGCACGAACTCGTCGTCTATGGCGGCATCGGCCGCGCCGCCCGCACCTGGGAGGATTTCGACCGCATCGTCGCCAGCCTCAAGACGCTCGAAGCCGACGAGACGCTGATGGTGCAGTCGGGCCGCCCGGTCGGCATCTTCCGCACCCACGCCGACGCGCCGCGCGTCCTCATCGCCAATTCCAACCTCGTGCCCCACTGGGCGACCTGGGACCACTTCAACGAGCTCGACCGCAAGGGGCTCATGATGTACGGCCAGATGACCGCCGGCTCGTGGATCTATATCGGCTCCCAGGGCATCGTGCAGGGCACCTACGAGACCTTCGCCGAGGCCGGCCGCCAGCACTATGGCGGCGACCTCAAGGGGCGCTGGATCCTTACCGCCGGCCTCGGCGGCATGGGCGGCGCGCAGCCGCTCGCCGCCGTCTTCGCCGGCGCCAGCTGCCTCGCCGTCGAGTGCGACGAGACCCGCATCGATTTCCGCATCCGCACCGGCTATGTCGACGAGAAGGCGACGACCCTCGACGAGGCGCTGGAGATGATCGACCACTGGACCAAGGCCGGCGAGGCGAAGTCCGTCGGCCTGCTCGGCAACGCCGCCGACATCTTCGCCGAGCTCGTCCGCCGCGGCGTCAAGCCGGACATCGTCACCGACCAGACCTCCGCCCACGATCCGGTCAACGGCTACCTGCCGCAGGGCTGGACCATCGCCGAGTGGCGCGAGAAGCGCGAGCGCGATCCCAAGGCGGTGGAGAAGGCCGCCCGCGCCTCGATGAAGGTCCACGTCAAGGCGATGGTCGACTTCTGGAACATGGGCGTGCCGACGCTCGACTACGGCAACAACATCCGCCAGATGGCGCTGGAGGAGGGGCTCGAGGACGCCTTCGCCTTCCCCGGCTTCGTGCCCGCCTATATCCGCCCGCTGTTCTGCCGCGGCATCGGCCCGTTCCGCTGGTGCGCCCTGTCCGGCGATCCGGAGGACATCTACAGGACCGACGCCAAGGTGAAGGAGCTGATCCCCGACGATCCGCACCTGCACCAGTGGCTCGACATGGCGCGCGAGCGCATCCACTTCCAGGGCCTGCCGGCGCGCATCTGCTGGGTCGGCCTCGGCCAGCGCCACCGGCTCGGCCTCGCCTTCAACGAGATGGTGAGGTCCGGCGAGCTCAAGGCCCCGGTCGTGATCGGCCGCGATCACCTCGATTCCGGCTCGGTCGCCTCGCCCAACCGCGAGACCGAGGCGATGAAGGATGGCTCCGACGCCGTCTCCGACTGGCCGCTGCTCAACGCGCTGCTCAACTGCGCCTCGGGCGCCACCTGGGTGTCGCTGCATCACGGCGGCGGCGTCGGCATGGGCTTCTCCCAGCATTCCGGCATGGTCATCTGCTGCGACGGCAGCGACGAGGCGGCGAAGCGCGTCGGCCGCGTGCTGTGGAACGATCCGGCGACGGGCGTCATGCGTCACGCCGACGCCGGCTACGACATCGCCATCGACTGCGCGCGCGAGCACGGGCTGAAGCTGCCCTCGCTCGGCATCGGGGTGTGAGGAACCATGACGGTCAGGCTTGACGGAAATTCCCTCACCATCGCCGACGTCGCGCGGATCGCGCGCGGCGGGGCGAAGGTCGAGCTCGGCGATGCAGCCAGGAAGGCGGTCGCCGACGGCGCCGCCTATCTGGCGAGGCTCGTCGGGGAGGGGCACCCGATCTACGGCCTGACCACCGGCTTCGGTGCGCTCGACGGGTTCGCCGTCGGCCCCGACAAGGTCCGCAACCTCCAGCACAACCTGCTGCGCAGCCACGCCGCCGGCGTCGGGGCGCCGATGCCGGCGGATGCGGTGCGCGCCATGATGGCGATCCGCGCCAACGTGCTGGCGACCGGCCTCACCGGCGTCTCGCCGGCCTCCCTCGATGCGCTGGTGGCGATGCTCAACGCCGGCGTCGTGCCGATGGTGCCGGAGCGCGGCTCGGTCGGCGCCTGCGGCGATCTCGCGCCGCTCGCCCACATGGTCCTGCCGCTGATCGGCGAGGGCAGGGCTGCGCTCGGCGACGGCCCCTTCGAGCCCTCGCCGGCGGTCATGGAACGCGCCGGCATCGCGCTTCCCGAGGTCGCCGGCCGCGACGGCATCGCGCTCATCAACGGCACCGAGCAGACGACCGGCATCGGGGCGCTGGCGATCCACGACGCGAGCCGGCTGATCGCGCTCGCCGAGGCGGTCGCCGCCTTCAGCCTCGAGGCGCTCGGCGCCGTCGCCGACAGCTTCGACGAGCGGGTCGCGCTGGCCAAGCCGCATCCCGGCCAGATCGCCACCTCCGCGGCACTGCGCCACTTCACGCAAGGCTCAACGGCGGTGCTGCCGCCGCGCCCGAACCGCATGCGCGACGCGCTCAGCCTGCGCTGCATACCGCAGGTGCTGGGCGCCACCCGCGACGCGCTGGAGGTCGCCCGGCGCGCCGTCGAGATCGAGATCAACGCCGCCAACGACAACCCGCTGTTCGGCGTCGCCGACGGGCTCGTCACCTCCAATTCCGGCAATTTCCACGGCCAGGCGGCGGCCGAGGTGCTCGACCACCTCGCCAATTCCGTGACCTCGGCGGCGGTCATCTCCGAGCGCCGCGCCGCCCGTCTCGTCGACCCGCACCACAATGGCGGCCTGCCGGCCTTCCTGATCCACCCCGATTCCGCGCCGGGCGAGAATTCGGGCTTCATGATCGCCCAGTACACCGCCGCCTCGCTGGTCGCCGAGCTGCGCATGCGCTCGGTGCCCGCCGCCATCCAGTCGGTGCCGACCTGCGCCAATACCGAGGACCACGTGCCGATGGCCCCGCTCGCCGCGAGGCGCGCCGCCTTCGCCGTCGACACCGCCCGCGAGATCGTCGCCGTCGAGGCGCTGCTCGCCGCCCAGGCCTGCGACATCCGGGGGCTGGAGCCGGCGCCGGCGCTGCGCCCGCTCTACGAGGCGATCCGCGCCCGCGTGCCGGTGATGAAGCGCGACCGCGTGATGGCCGAGGACATCGCCGCCGTGCGCGAGGGACTTGCGGAGATCGCCGAACAATTCGAAGGAGCCGCCGCATGAACTACGCCCCGGGCCTCGAGCCCTGTCCGCTGCCCTTCTCGCCCTTCAAGAGCTGCACCGTGCCGCGGCCCATCGGCTGGCTGTCGACGGTGAGCCGCGACGGCGTCGCCAACCTCGCGCCCTACAGCCAGTGGCAGAACCTGACCTTCGACCCGCCGATGGTCATGTTCGCCGCCAACCAGTATCCCGACGGCCGGCGCAAGGACACGGTGCTGAACGCCGAGGAAACCGGCTGGTTCGTCTGGAACATGGCGACCTGGGCGCTGCGCGAGGCGGTCAACATCTCGGCCATGGCGCTCGCCGCCGATGTCGACGAGTTCGACAAGGCCGGCGTCACCAAGGCGGCGGCGACCGACGCGCCCGGGCCGATGGTCGCCGAGAGCCCGTGCCATTTCGAGTGCCGCTATCTCTCGACCCACCGGCTCGCCGGCAACAGCCCGGTCGGCACCGTCGACGTGGTTTTCGGCCGCGTCGAGCGCATCCATGTCGACGACCGCTTCATCACCGGCGAGGGAAAGCTCGACATAGGGCTTCTCAAACCCATCGCCCGCATGGGTTACTACGACTACACCTGCGTCTCGGAGACGTTCGAGATGCGCATTCCCGGCGCGACCGACGAAGCCGCCGCCGGGCTCGAGGGACGTAGCTGACTTCGAAAAGCAGATCTCATTTTTAGCAACGGAGGGAGACCGAACATGACGACCAGACGTAAATTCATCGCAGGCGCCGGCCTCGCCGGCGCAGCCGCCGCGTCCGGCCTTGCCGCGCCGGCCATCGCCCAGGACAAGCTCCAGTGGAAGATGGTCACCGCCTGGCCGAAGAACCTGCCGGGCCCCGGCGTCGCCGCCCAGATGCTCGCCGACCGCATCACCGCGCTGTCGGGCGGCCGCATCGAGGTCAAGCTGTTCGCCGCCGGCGAGCTGGTTCCCGGCCGCGGCGTCTTCGACGCGGTGTCGGAGGGAACCGCCGAGCTCTATCACGCGGTTCCCGCCTATTGGGGCTCCAAGTCGGCGGGCATCGAGCTCTTCGGCTCGCAGCCCTTCGGCCTGCGCGCCGACGAGCAGTTCGGCTGGCTGGCGCATGGCGGCGGCCAGGCGCTCTATGACGAGATCTACGGCCGCTTCGGCCTCAAGCCCTTCCTCTGCGGCAATTCCGGCCCGCAGTGGGCCGGCTGGTTCCGCAACGAGATCAACTCGGTGGACGACCTCAAGGGCCTGAAGTTCCGCACCGCCGGCCTCGCCTCCAAGATGTGCGCCAAGCTCGGCATGGCCGTGCAGGCGCTGGGCGGCCGCGACATGTTCCAGGCCCTGCAGTCCGGCGCGCTCGACGCCGGCGAGTTCATCGGCCCGTGGTCGGACAGCGCGCTCGGCTTCTACCAGGTCGCCAAGAACTACTACTGGCCCGGCG
>JBFWXZ010000087.1:0-12338 GCA_050186955.1 Flavobacteriaceae bacterium | reverse complement strand
CTGCGAGCGGCCCTCGTTCAGCATCTTCACGCGGGCCTTGTCGATGTCGAAGCCGATGACCGGGAACCCGGCCTCGTGGGCGGCCACCGCCAGCGGCAGGCCGACATAGCCCATGCCGATGATGCCGGCCTTCGCCTGGCGGTCGCGGATCAGGCCGCCGAGCGTTTCGGATGGTTTGCCCAAGGATGGTTTGCCCAAGAATGGTTTGCCCAAGGTTCGGGTCTCCGCCTTTTGCGGTCGCTGGGCGCTCCGGTTACGCGATTTGCCCGGCGGCTTCAATCGGCTGCCCCTTCCGCCGGCTCGAGGAGGCCCGCGGCGTCGAGGCGGTAGACCTCGCCGGTGCGCGGGCAGACGAGATCGTCGCCGAGCCGGTCGCCGCTGCGGCTGACCCAGCCGATGCGCCGCGCCGGATTGCCGACGACGAGGGCGAAGGCGGGGACGTCGCGGGTCACCACCGCGCCGGCGCCGATCATCGCGTATGCGCCGACGGTGACGCCGCAGACGATGGTGCTGTTGGCGCCGAGCGTCGCGCCGCGCCGCACCAGCGTCGGCAGGAACTCGTCCTTGCGCTCGACATGGGCGCGCGGCGTCAGCACGTTGGTGAACACCATCGAGGGGCCGCAGAACACGTCCTCCTCCAGCGTGCTCCCCTTGTAGCGCGAGACGTTGTTCTGGATCTTGCAGCCGGCGCCGACCGTGACGTCGGGGCCGATCATCACGTTCTGCCCGACGACGCAGTTGGCGCCGAGCCGCGTGCCGGCGAGGATGTGGCTGAAGTGCCAGATCCTGCTTCCCGCGCCGATCTCCGCGCCGTCGTCGACGCGGGCGGTGTCGTGGATGAAGGGGGCCGGCCCGCTCATGGCGCGACCGCCGCGCCGTTCCCGGCCATCGAGCGCCGCGCCGCCTCCAGCACTTGCAGCACGCGGATCGCCTCGGCGGAATCGGTGCGCGGCGTCTCCCGCGTCTCGATGCAGCGCATGAAGTGGCGCATCTCCGCCTTCAGCGGCTCCGCCGGCTCCAGCGAGATCGCCTCGCCGTCGCCGCGCCGGGGATGCGGCGTGCCGTCGCCGTTCATCAGCCGGTGGTCGAAGCGCACGACCTTGCGGTCCCAGCCGGCGGTGTCGTCGAAGATCGCCATGCCGTCCTCGCCGATCACGGTCAGCCGGTGCTGCTTCTCCGGGTCGATCCACGAGACGTTGATCGCCGCCGTCAGGCCGTCGCCGAAGTCGAGATGCAGCGTCGCCAGATCGGCGATCCCGGAGCGCAGGCACGACGCCGCGCTGGCGCTGACGCTCTCCGGCATCGCGCCGGCAAGCGCCAGCAGCATCGAGATGTCGTGCGGCGCGAAGCTCCACACCACGTCCTCCTCGCTGCGCACCTTGCCGAAGCTCTGGCGGTTGGAGCGCAGGTGCCGCAGCGTCCCGAAGGCGCGCTCGCGGCACAGCGCGGACAGCCTCTCGAAGGCCGGGTGGTAGTTCAACACATGGCCGACCATGAGGATGCGGCCGACATCCGCCGCGGCGCCGGCGAGCGTCCTCGCCTCGTCGATGTCGAGGGCGATCGGCTTTTCCAGAAACACGTCCTTGCCGGCGCGGATCGCGGCGAGCGCCACCTCGGCATGGGTTTCCGCGGGGGTCGCGATGCTGACCGCGTCGACCGCGGCGTCGGCGAGGACCGGCCGCCAGTCGGCGTGATGGGCGACGCCGTATTCGGCCGCGCGCGCGGCCGCCTCCGCCGCCGGGTCGGCGATCGCCGCCAGCGCGCCGAGCTCGTGCAGGTTGCGGGCGAGGTTGCGCCCCCAGCCGCCGCAGCCGATCTGCGCAATCTTGGGCATGAGCGGGCCGCCGCTCCCGAATCGCGAAGAAACTTCAAGAAGAACCGAACCGGCTATTTGCACATCGTCCGACCCGGGACAAGCTTCGCAAGGTTACCGGGCTCCTTCTTGCGCCAGCAGTGACCATTGCCTATGCAGGCTTGGAGAAGAATCCTCGCCTGGAGAAAGATCGGTGCGCGCATTGACCCCCGAGAACGTCGTCGAGGCCCTGCTGCGAACCTGGAAGGCCGCGCTGCTGGTCGGCCTGATCGCCGCCGGGCTCATCCTTTCGGGCATCCTGTTCGTCAACTGGGGCTTCCCGGCGACCAGGACCTACAGCACGATCGTCTATCTGCAGTTCAACAGCGCGGCCGGCGACACCTATCCCGACGGGTCGGCCTTCTCCGTCGGCGACATCGCGGCCCAGCGCGTGCTCGCCCAGGCCTACCCCAAGACCGGCCTCGCCGATTACGGGATCGATTACGAGGATTTCCGCAACGGCGTCTCCGTGCGCAGCTACTTCGCCACCGAGGAGCAGCTGCGCGACCGCTATCGCATCCAGTTCCAGCGCCGCGACCTGTCCTTCGCCGAGCGCCAGCGCCTCGAGGAGGAGCTGGCCGGGGTCCTCAAGAGCCGGTCGCAGAACTCGGCGCTGCTGTCGTTGACCATCCGGCGCACCTTCCCGGTGCCGGCGGAGATGGCGCGCGACGCGCTGCGCATCGTCGCCGAGACGTGGGCGGAGGACGCGACCAGCAATCTCGGCCGCTTCCGGCTTTCCGGCGCCAGCGGCACCCCGACCATCATCGATCCGGCCGGCGTCGAGCGAGGCGATCTCGCCCTCATCTATCTGGTGCTCGACGACGCCGCGCGGGCGGTGAACGCCCGGCTCGGCGAGCTGGCCGCGCTTTCCAATAGCAAGGCGCTGGTCGGCGAGGACGGCGAGACGACGGTTGCCGGGCTCGAGCGCCGGGCGCAGGACGTGCGCGCCTACCGGCTCGCGCCGATCCGCGCCGCCATCGGCGAGTTCGCCCCCGTCGCCGATCCCGAATACACCAAGCTGGTGCTCCGCGACCGGCTGAGCGACATCCAGCGCCGCCGCCAGACCCTGCAGGAACAGTCCGGCGTTCTCGGCCAGAGCTTCGATTCCTACCGTGTCGCCCTGGTCGAATCCCGGCGCGGCGAGGCGAAGGGCACCGACATGCCAGCCGCCTCGCAGGCCCCGACGCAACTGACCGAGGGATTCGTCGACCGGATCATATCGCTGTCGGGCGCCGGTGCGGCGGCGGACTATCTGCGCGAGATCAGCAACCGGCGCGAGGACATCGAATTCCGCATCGCCGCGCTCAAATCCGACGAGCGCGAGGTCGGAGCGTTGATCTCGGCGCTGGACAGCGGGGGACGGCAGGAGATGTCGTCGGCGCTGAGACAGCGGATCGAGGGCGAGGCGATCGCGGCGGCGCGCGAGCTGAACGATATCTGGCAGAAGACCAGGGGTCTCTTCGAGCGCGCGCAGGCCACCATCACCGGCTTTTCCGGCGACAAGTTCATCCTCGCCCTGCCGCAGGACGATGTTACGACGACGCGGCTCGTATCGACCACGGTGATGCTGATCGCCGCGGCGCTGGCCTGTTTCGTGTTCCTGGGGGTCTGGGTACTCTTCGCCCTCGCCCACCTGCTGCGCGGCGGTCGTGCCCGAAAGGCCGGAGCCTAGTCCTTCGCCTCGTCGGACGCGCCCGAACCCTTCACGAGCCTGAGCCGGGGCGTTTCGGCCGGGGCTTCGGGTGCGTCTTCCTGCGCCGGGCTTTCCGCTTCTTCCTCTATCGCCTGGGGCTTGAAGGAGGTGACGGCGCGGCCGAGCACGGCCAGGGCGCGCGTCTCGTCGCCGGCGAGCGCCGCCGCGTCGAGGTTCTTCAGCAGCACCTTGAGATAGCGCTGCCGGATCGGCTCGGGGGCGGTCACCATGACGCCCTCCGCGCTCGTCTTGGTCTGGTCCTCGCCCTCGTAGAATAGCTCCTCGTGCAGCTTCTCGCCGGGACGCAGGCCGGTGTAGCGGATCTCGATGTCGATGCCGGGCTGCAGGCCCGCCATGCGGATCATCTTGCGCGCCAGGTCGGCGATCTTCACCGGCTCGCCCATCTCCAGCACGAAGATCTTGCCGCGGTCCTCGGGCCGCGCCATCGAATAGGCCGAGGCCTTCAGCACGAGCTGCACCGCTTCCTGGATGGTCATGAAGAAGCGCGTGATCTCCGGATGCGTCACCGTCACCGGGCCGCCCTGCGCGATCTGGCGGCGGAACAGCGGCACCACCGAGCCGGTCGAGCCCAGCACGTTGCCGAAACGCACGGTGACGAAACGCGTGCGCGATTTCTCCAGATCCAGCCCCTGGCAGTAGATCTCGCCAAGTCGCTTGGTCGCGCCCATGACGTTGGTCGGGTGCACCGCCTTGTCGGTGGATATCTGGACGAACGCCTTCACCGCGTTCTCCATCGCCGCGTTGGCGACGTTGATTGTGCCGAAGACATTGGTGCGGATGCCGGCGACCGGGTTCTGCTCGACCAGCGGCACGTGCTTCAGCGCCGCCGCGTGGAAGATCACCTCCGGCTTGTAGCGGCCGACGAGCCGCGATACCGCGGCCGCGTCGCGCACGTCGCAAAGCACCGGGATCACTTCCCCGACGCCGGGCATCCCGGCGATCTCCTGATCGATCGTGTAGAGCGCCAGCTCGCTGCTGTCGACGAGCACCAGCTTCGACGGCGTCATGCCGGCGACTTGGCGGACGATCTCGGAGCCGATCGATCCGCCGGCGCCGGTGATGATGACGGAATTCCCGGTGATCATCTTCTCGATCCCCGACAGGTCGAGGGAGACGAGATCGCGGTTGAGCACGGAGTCGAAGTCGATCTCGTGCACCGCGCCGTTCTTGGCGTCGAACGACGAGATCAGGTCGGATATCCCGGTGAAGCGGGCGACCGGGATATCGTGGCGCGCCGTCTCCGCGATGACCTGGCGAAGCGAGGCGCGGAAGGAATCGCGGCCGATCAGGTCGTTCATGATGATGATCTGCTGCGGCCGCGTGCCGAGCCTCTCGAGCGCCTCGCCTAGATGCTCGAGCGGACCGATCACCGGAACGCCGCGCAGCCGGCGGCCCCAGTTCTTCGGGTGGTCGTCGATGATGCCGATGGGCTGGAACTCGATCTTCCGCCGCCGGTTCTCCGCCGTGCGCACGAACAGCTCGGCGTCGTCGCCGAAGCCGTATAGCAGCACCGGAACGCGCTTGCCGGCGCGCTCCTCGTCACGCGTGGCGAGGCCGGTGAAGCCGAGCTCGCCGCGGTTGAAGTCGCGGATCAACCGCAGCGCCAGCCGGCCGAAGCCGAGCCCGACGATTAGGAAGAACCACGAGATGATGGGAAGCGTCCGCGGCATCGAATTGCCGCGTTCCAGCAGGAACAGCAGCAGCACGCTGCCGAGCACCGTGACCGTGACGCCGCGCACGATCGCCGTCAGCTCGCGCAGCGAGGTGTAGCGCCACGAGGCGTTGTAGAGCCCGCTCATCGGATAGGCGACGGAGGCGACGGCGACGAAGCCGGCGACGACGAAGACGATGTCGCGCATCGGCGGCAGCCCGTCGAAGCCGAGCCGCACCGCGAAGGCGAGGACGACGGTCACCACCGTCGCGGTGATGTCGTAGACGAAGGCCGTCAGGCGATTGGGAACCAGTCGGAAAATCACGCGTCACCTTTCGTCGCGACAATAACCGGACAGTCTAGATTGCGCGATAACAAATCGAATCCGGCCGGACAACCGGCCTAGTCATGCATTTCCAGATGACCGTAACGTGAAAATGCCGGGTTGCAATCGAGCCGGTTCCCGCCCCGCCGATTGTTTCCGACCGTTAACATCATTTGTATGGAGCGGAAATTCGCGCTGTGGCACAGACCGGAACGGACAGCCTGCCCGAACGATCTCACCCCAATCAGGAACCCGCGATGCAGAACCTCCCCTTCATCGATCTCGGCGCCCAGCGCCGCCGCCTCGGCGAGCGCGTCGACCAGGCGATCGCCCGCGTCGTCGATCACGGCGCCTACATCATGGGCCCCGAGGTCTATGAGCTCGAATCGCGCCTTTCCGAGTTCTGCGGCGCGTCGCAGACGATCTCCTGCGCCAACGGCACCGATGCGCTGGCGCTGGTGCTGATGGCCAAGGGCGTGCGGCCGGGCGACGCCATCTTCTGCCCCTCCTTCACCTTCGCCGCGACCGCCGAGGTGGTCGCCTGGCTCGGCGCCACGCCGGTCTTCGTCGACATCCACGCCGACACCTTCAACATGGATGCCGAAAGCCTGAAGAAGGCGATCACCAAGGCGCGCGAGCTGGCGCTGCGCCCGGCCGGCGTCATCTCGGTCGATCTGTTCGGCCAGCCCGCCGACTACGACGCCATCGAGCCGATCTGCGAGGAGAACCATCTCTGGCTGATGTGCGACGCCGCGCAGGGCTTCGGCGGCGTCTACAAGGACCGCAAGGTCGGCTCCATCGGCAACGTCACCACCACCAGCTTCTTCCCGGCCAAGCCGCTCGGCTGCTACGGCGACGGCGGCGCCATCTTCACCGACGACGCCGAGCTCGCCGACGTCATCCGCTCGCTGCGCAACCACGGCCAGGGCAGCGACAAATACGACAATATCCGCATCGGCATGAACGGCCGCCTCGACACCATCCAGGCCGCCGTCCTGCTCGAGAAGCTCGACATCTTCCCCGACGAGATCGAGGCGCGTAACCGCATCGCCGCCCGCTACAACGACCTGCTCGACGATGTCGTGGTCGTCCCGACGGTGATGGATGATTGCCTGTCGGTGTGGGCGCAGTACACGATCTGCCTCGCCGGCTCGCATCGCGCCGGCTTCGCCGAGGCTCTGAAATCGGCCGGCATCCCGACGGCGATCTACTATC
Source organism: Flavobacteriaceae bacterium (assembly GCA_050186955.1). GTDB lineage: Bacteria > Pseudomonadota > Alphaproteobacteria > Rhizobiales > Tepidamorphaceae > JACKJP01. The sequence continues at coordinate 5,581 of JBFWXZ010000087.1, read as the reverse complement.
CCAAGCCGCTGCATCTGCAGACCGCCTACAAGCGCTACCCCGTCGCCCAAGGCGGGCTGCCGGTCTGCGAGAAGCTGGCGGGCGAGGTCATCAGCCTGCCGATGCACCCCTATCTCGATGAGGAGACGCAAGACGCGATCGTCACCGCGGCGCGCCACGCGCTGGCGGACGCGGCGGCCTGATCCTCCACGCAGCACTGGAAAAACTCACGGCCGGCGTCTAGAACGCCGGCCGTAACTGTTACTGCCCGAAGGTGGTCTCGCCTTGCCCGTCGCCGACAACAGCCATCTGAAGCGGCTCGAAGCCGAATCGATCCACATCATGCGCGAGGTCGCGGCCAGCTTCTCGCGGCCGGTGATGCTCTATTCGATCGGCAAGGATTCGTCGGTGATGCTGCACCTGGCGATGAAGGCCTTCTACCCCTCCAAGCCGCCCTTCCCGCTGATGCATATCGACACCGGCTGGAAGTTCCGCGAGATGATCGCCTTCCGCGACGCCACGATTGAGCGCCTCGGCCTCAAGCTCATCGCCGAGACCAACGAGCAGGGCCGCGCCGACGGCATCAACCCGTTCGACCACGGGTCGAGCTACACCCAGATCATGAAGACCGACGCGCTGAAGGCGGCGCTGACCCGGCACGGCTTCGACGCGGCCTTCGGCGGCGCGCGCCGCGACGAGGAGAAAAGCCGCGCCAAGGAGCGCGTCTTCTCGTTCCGCTCGGCCAACCATGTCTGGGATCCCAAGAACCAGCGCCCCGAGCTCTGGAACCTCTACAACACGCGCATTCGTCCCGGTGAATCGATCCGCGTCTTCCCGCTGTCGAACTGGACCGAGCTCGACATCTGGCAATACATCATGGCCGAGGACATCCCCATCGTGCCGCTCTACTACGCCGCCGAACGGCCGGTGGTGGAGCGCGACGGCCAGCTCATCATGGTCGACGACGAGCGCATGCGGCTGGAACCCGGCGAGAAGCCGGAAAGCAGGAAGGTCCGCTTCCGCACGCTCGGCTGCTATCCGCTCACCGCGGCGATGGAATCGGATGCCGCGACGCTGCCCGAGATCGTCGCCGAGATGTTCATCGCCCGCACCTCCGAGCGCGCCGGCAGGCTGATCGACCGCGAGGCCGGCGCCTCGATGGAGCGCAAGAAGCGCGAGGGCTATTTCTGATGGATCGGAAAGCCTTCGACGAGTTCCTCGCCGCGCAGGAGCGCAAGGACCTGCTGCGCTTTCTCACCTGCGGCAGCGTCGACGACGGCAAGTCGACGCTGATCGGCCGCCTGCTCTACGATTCCAAGCTGCTGTTCGAGGACCATCTGGCGGCGCTGGAAAGCGACTCGAAGAAGCACGGCACGACCGGCGACGACATCGACTTCGCGCTGCTAGTGGACGGGCTTGAGGCCGAGCGCGAGCAGGGCATCACCATCGACGTCGCCTACCGCTTCTTCGCCACCGACAAGCGCAAGTTCATCGTCGCCGACACGCCGGGCCACGAGCAGTACACCCGCAACATGGCGACCGGCGCCTCGACCGCCGACCTCGCGGTGCTGCTGGTCGACGCCCGCCAGGGCATCCTGCGCCAGACCCGTCGCCACGCCTTCATCGTCTCGCTGCTCGGCATCCGCCACGCGGTGCTCGCGGTCAACAAGATGGACCTCGTCGGCTTCGACGAGGCGCGTTTCGACGAGATCGAGGCGGAGTTCCGCGAATTCGCCCAGGATTTCGGTTTCGAGAGCCTCGTCGCCATCCCGATGTCGGCGCGCTACGGCGACAATGTCACGACGCGCTCCACCAACGCCTTCTGGTACAAGGGGCCGACGCTGATCGAGCACCTGGAGGCGGTGCCGCCGCGCATCGCCGATACCGATCTCGCTCTGCGCTTCCCGGTGCAGTGGGTGAACCGCCCGAATCTCGATTTCCGCGGCTTCTCCGGCACCATCGCCGCCGGCTCGGTGAAGGTCGGCGACGCCGTCGCCGTCGCCTCCTCGGGCCGCGTCACGCGCCTGAAGCGCATCGTCACCATGGACGGCGACCGCAAGGGCGCTCATGCCGGGGAGGCGGTGACGCTGGTGCTCGACGACGAGATCGACATCTCGCGCGGCGACATGCTCGTCGCCGCCGACGCCCGCCCCGACCTCGCCGACCAGTTCGCCGCCCATCTGATCTGGATGGCCGACGAGCCGCTGCTGCAGGGCCGCCCCTACATCCTGAAGATCGGCGCCCGCGAGGTCACGGCCACCGTCACCGACATCAAGTACCGCATCGACGTCAACACCTTCAGCCACGAGGCGGCGAAGAACGTCGCGCTGAACGAGATCGCCGTCTGCAACCTGTCGACCAGCGAGCCGGTCGCCTTCGACCCCTATGAGGAGTGCCGCGAGACCGGCGCCTTCATCCTCATCGACCGCATCTCCAACCTGACGGTCGGCGCCGGGATGATCGATTTCGCCCTGCGGCGCGCCACCAACATCCACTGGCAGGCGCTCGACACCAGCCGCCAGGCCAAGGCCGGGCTCAAGGGCCAGCGCCCGGCGGTGCTGTGGTTCACCGGGCTTTCCGGCTCCGGCAAGTCGACCATCGCCAACATCCTGGAAAAGAAGCTGCACGCGCTCGGCCGCCACACCCATCTGCTCGACGGCGACAATGTCCGCCACGGCCTCAACCGCGACCTCGGCTTCACCGACGCCGACCGCGTCGAGAACATCCGCCGCGTCGCCGAGGTGGCCCGCCTGTTCGCCGACGCCGGCCTGATCACGCTGGTCTCCTTCATCTCGCCCTTCCGCTCCGAGCGGCGGCTGGCCCGCGAGCGCATGGAGACCGGCGAGTTCATCGAGATCTTCGTCGACACGCCGATCGAGATCTGCGCCCAGCGCGATCCCAAGGGCCTCTACGCCAAGGCCCAGGCCGGCGAGATCAAGAATTTCACCGGCATCGATTCGCCCTACGAGGCGCCGGAGACCGCCGAGATCGTGCTCGACACGACGCGCGCCGAGGCCGAGGCGCTGGCCGACGAGATCGTCGCCTGGCTCGGCACCAAGGGGATCGTCTAGGCGCGTTCGTCGCGGGCGAGGATCGCGAAGAAGGCGAAGCAGTAGCCGCCGATCATCAGCCACCAGCTCTGCCACAGGCCGGGGAAGAACAGCGTCACCGTCGTGTAGGCGCAGAGGCAGGCGAAGGCCGCGGGCCGCAGCCGCGCCGGCAGCGTGAGCACCTTGAGCGCCGTCAGCACGTAGAGCGCGGTGAGGAGGATCGCGCCGGCCGCGCCGAGATCGACCCAGGCCTGCAGGAAGCCGTTATGGGCGTGGGCGAAATATCCCACCGTCCAGTCCTGCGGGATGAAGGCGGGAGGCGTCTCCGCGCGACCGAAATAGGCGCCCCCGTCGACCCCCCATCCGAGCAGTGGCCTTTGCAGCGCCGCGACCGATGAATCCTGCCACAGCAGGATGCGGGCGCTGGCGCTGTGGCGGGTCAGCCGGTCGATCAGCTCGCCGTCGAGCAGCATGCCGATATGGCGGTAGATGAAGGGCGCGCCGAGGCCGATCACGGCGATCAGCGTGGCATAGGCCCTGATCGCCAGCCCGGGGAAAAGCCGCGCCGCGGCGAAGGCGGCGAGCCCGGCGGGGATGCTGGCGCCCGCCGACTGGCTGAAGGAGGGGGTCGCGCTCGCCGCGATGGCGAGGCCGATCGCGACCGTCGCCGTCCTGTGCCCGGCCCGCCACAGCAGGTAGCCGAACGGCCACATCAGGATCGCCGCGGTGATGACCGAGCCGTTGAGAAGCTGGAACTGGAAATTGAGCAGGCCGAGCTGCGGCGGGTTGCGCTGCAGCCAGTCGGGGTTTTCCGCGCTCGTCCGCGCCACCGAGTAGAGCGCCGGGCCGAGAAACTCCTCGGCGAGGAAGAAGGCGCTGAACCCCATCGCGAAGAGCGCCGCGCGCGCCGCCAGCCGGCTGTCGAGCCGCGGCACCAGCCCCGGTATGGCGACGGCTGAGAGGATCAGCAGCGGCAGCACGATGCCGCGCTTCAGCGGCGATTCCAGGTCGTAGCCCCAGAACCAGGAAAGCGCCGCCAGCGCCGTCAGCGCCAGCGCCACCCAGACGATTGCCGCGGGCCGGTCGCGCCAGGCCTGCGCGAGCCCGCTGCCGACATCGGCGAGGCCGGCGCGGCCGTGCTTGAGGAACGCGGCGGTGGCGACAACGAGGACGCCGGCCAGCGCCAGCCCGAAATGCGCGCGGTTGGCGAACAGCGCGATGACCGGCAGCAGCGCGACGTACCAGACGACCGCCGCCGTGCCGGGCTCGGCCAGATAGCGCGCGCGAAATCGCGAAAATCCGCTCATCGAATTCCCTTCAGGGCCCGCGGGGGCCGCCGCCCCCGAATTGGCGGGGTTTGCTCTAGTCAATCGGTAACGGCACGGCAAGCATGAGTGCCGTCGCCGCTTGGCATCGAGCGCGGCGATGGCGAATACTGCCCCAGAGGAAACGCGGCGTGATTCGTGCTTGCCGCCGCGAGACGGAGCCGGATGGATGGCCGTTCCGCCCCCGACCCAGCAGTTGCTCGCCTTCGTCGCGGGCGCCACCGGCGACGCGGTGGCGCAGCCGCTCGCCGCCGGCGACGTCATCGCCGCGCGGGTCTCGGCGAACCTCACCGGCGACCTTGCCCGCCTGCTGTTTCGCGGCGGCGCGCTCGACGTGCGCCTGCCGCAGCCGCTGCCGCCCGGCACCCAGGTGACCTTCGAGGTCAAGGAGGGCGGGACGAGCCCGAGGATCGTCATTCTGGAGGCGCGCCCGCCGCAGCCGTCGCCCCAGCCGGCCCAACCCCCTCAACCGGCCTCACCGGCGGTGATCCGACCGCCGGCTGCGCAGGCGCAGCCGGCCCAGCCCGCCGCCACGCAATCCGCGCCCGCGACGCCCGCCCCGGGTGCGGTTTCAGGCGCCGCCGTTGCGACTACGCAGCCGAACGCCGCCGCCCCGCCCCCCGCCGGTGCGGCGCCTTCGCCTACGACCGGATCGACGCCGGGCGTCCCTCAATCTTCGGCGACGCATGCCGGCGCGGCTCCTGCATCCACAGGTCCTGTATCGACGGGGCCTGTATCCGCCGCTCCCGCATCCACGGCCCGTCCGGGAGCCGCGGCTCCCTCGCAGGCCCCCGCCGCGCCGCTGACCGGCAGGGTCGAGGAGGCCGCAGCCCGTCCCGCGCCGCCGCCCGTCGCGCCGGCGCCGGCGAGCGGGGTCAACCGCGATCCCCTGCGCACCGCGCTCGCCGATTCGGCGGCTCGCCAGTCGGGTTTCGCGGCGCTTTTCGCCGATGCCGAACTCGCCCTGCAGACGACGACGATCCGCAGCGCGCTTCCCGAGCCGGTGGCGCAGGCGATCGCCCGCCTCATCGGCTTCCGCCTCGAGGGCGAAAGCCCCGATCCCAAGGCGCTGCACCGCGCCGTCCTGCGCTCCGGCGTCTTCGCCGAGGCGGAGTTGCATGCCGGGCGGCCACCGACCGGCGACTTCTAGCCGGCGGTGCTGGCGCTTCGCCAGGCGCTGACGCAATGGCTCGGCCGCGATGCCGGGAGCCATCCGCACGAGACGAA
>JBFWXZ010000086.1:0-12346 GCA_050186955.1 Flavobacteriaceae bacterium | reverse complement strand
GGCTCCCAGGCGCCCGTGCATCCCTCGCGCTTCGGCGCCGCGCCCTCGCCGGCCTTCGAGCCCTATGCCGAGGACCGCGACACCACCTCGCTGCCGCTCATCCTCAAGGCGATCGACGCCGGGCTGCCGCTGTTCTGCGTCTGCCGCGGCATGCAGGAGCTCAACGTCGCGCTCGGCGGCACGCTCGCCACCGAGATCCAGGAGCGCGACGGCGCCATGGACCACCGCGCCCCGGTTTCCGACGAGCAGCGCGAGCGCTTCGCGATCCGCCACGAGGTGCTGCTCGAGGGCGGCGGATGCCTCGGGCGCATCCTCGACGGGCCGGCGGTGGAGGTGAACTCGCTGCACCGGCAGGCCGTTGCCCACCTCGCCGACCGGCTCGCCGTCGAGGCGGTCGCGCCCGACGGCACCATCGAGGCGGTGTCGGTGCGCGGCGCGTCCGGCTATGCGGTCGGCGTCCAGTGGCATCCCGAATACTGGGCCGCCAGCGACCGCCCCTCGCGCCTGCTGTTCGAGGCCTTCGGCGATGCGACCCGCGCCTGGACGCGCGGCGAGCTGGCGCCGCTCAGCCGCGCCGCCTGAAATCCTACAACAGGCCGAGAAGCACCAGCGCGATCGCCACCTCGCAGGCCCACGCCACCGCGAAGCTCAGCGTGCGCAGCACCGGTATGCCCGCCACATAGACGACGTAGTGGACGACGCGGGCGACGAAATAGATCCACGCCGCCGCCGCCGTCACCGGCGTCGACACGCCGACGATGCCCGCGGCGAGCACCAGCGCCGCGAAGATGACGAGATTCTCCACCGCGTTGTAATGCGCCTTCTGCGCCCTTACCGCCCAGTCCGGCTGCGGCTTGTCGCCGGCCGACGGATTGGCCATCGCGCCCATCAGGCCGCGTACCGCGATACGGTTGAGGATGTAGGGAACCCAGAACAGCGAGGTCACCAGAGCGGTGACGATAAGCCAGAAGATTTCGACGGTCATTCTGCCCTCCTATAGCCCGGCGACCGTTGCTGCGAGGTCGGCGAGCGTCGTGATCTCCGCCGCCGGCGTGCCGGGGATGCGTTCCATCGGCTGGCCGAAGCGGTTGATCCACACAACCGTGAAGCCGAAATTCGCCCCGCCCGCGGCGTCCCAGGCATTGGCCGAGACGAAGACGACGTCCCCGCGCACGCCGCCGTAACGCGCCGCCGCCATCTCGTATATGTTCGGCGCCGGCTTGAAGATCTTCTCCGCATCGACGCTCAGCACGCTGTCGAGCAGCAGCGAGAAGCCGTTGGCCCTGACCGCGTCGTCGAGCATCGACGGCTCGCCGTTCGACAGGATCGAGGCCGGGATGCCCGCCGCCTTGAGGTCGTTCAGCATCGGGGCGGCGTCGTCATAGGCGTCGACCGTGCGGTAGAGCGCCATGAGCTGCTCGCGCAGCGCCGGGTCGTCGATGCCGTGGGCGGCAAGCGAATAGTCGAGCGCGTCGCCGGTGACCTGCCAGAAATCCGCGTAGGCCGGCATCAGCGAACGCAGCCAGGTGTACTGGAGCTGCTTCATCCGCCACATGTTGGAGAGCGATTCCGCCTTCTCGCCGAGCGGCGCGGCGGCCCGCGCCGTGGGCGCGTGTATGTCGAACAGCGTTCCGTAGGCGTCGAAGACGATGGCCGCCGGCTTCATGAGCGCTTGCCCCCTCGCGATCTGAATGTCGCGGGGCATTTAACCGCTTCGGCCGGCCTCCCGATAGGGGAGGCCGCTCACGCTTGGGTGATCGGTCGTGGCATCGCCGCCTCAGGCGGCGGTGACCTCGTGCAGGAAGGCGTCGATGGTCTCCTGCAACCGCCCGGTCTGGCGGCTGACATTGCCCGACGCCTCGAGCACGCGGTCGGCCGAGCGGCTCGTCTCCGCCACGACCTCCGCGACATGGGCGATGGAGGCCGCCACCTCGCCGGTGCCCGCCGACGCCTCGTCGGCGCTCAGCGTGATCTCGCCGGTCGCCGTCCCCTGGCTGGCGACGGCGGCGGCGATGGCGCCGGTGAACTCGCTGACCTCGCCCATGATCGAGGAGATGGCGGCGATGGCTTCCACCGCCTCCCCGGTCGAGCCCTGGATGCCGGCGACCTGCGCGGCGATTTCCTCGGTCGCCTTCGAGGTCTGGCCGGCGAGGTTCTTGACCTCGCTGGCGACCACCGCAAAGCCCTTGCCGGCCTCGCCGGCGCGCGCCGCCTCGATGGTCGCGTTGAGCGCCAGAAGGTTGGTCTGCTCGGCGATGTCGCGGATCATGTCGACCACCGCGCCGATCCGCTCGGCGGCCTGCGCCAGCCCTTCGATCTTGACGTTGGATTCCGCCGCCCTGCCGCTCGCCCGCCCGACGATCTCGGTCGCCTGCGCGACCTGCCGGGTGATCTCCTCGATGGAGGAGGCGAGCTCGGAGGCCGCGCCGGCGACGGTGCCAACATTCGCCGAGGCCTGCTGCGCGGCGGCCGCCGCGCCGTTGGTCTGCTCCTCGGTGCCGCGCGCCGCCGTCGTCAGCGCATCGGCGATGCCGCGCATGTCGGCGGCGTTGCGCTCCACCGCGGCTAGCCCCTTCTCGACATCGCCGCGGAACGCTTCGACCAGCTCGCGAACCCGCGCCTCGCGCGCCTCGCGCGCGATGTGGCCCACCTTGCGTTCCTCGGCGAGGCGCAGCCGCTCGACCTCGTTGTCGCGGAAGACCTCCAGCGCCCGGCTCATCTCGCCGATCTCGTCGCCGCGCCCCGCGCCGTCGAGCGCGACGTCGGTATCGCCGTCCGACAGCCTGACGACGCTCGCCACCAGCCCGCGCAGCGGCGCGAATATCCGTTTCAGCGCGATCAGCATGACCCCGGCGATCAGCAGCATGCAGACGAGGCCGACCAGCGCGAGGTCGCGCAGGACGCTCCGCGCCGTCGCGGCGATCTCGGAACGGCCGATCGCCGACACCACCGCATGCCCCTCGACGTCCGAAAACGGCGCGACGGCAGCCAGGCTCTTCGCGCCGGCGATCTCGGCGTCGCCGACGCCCGCAGCATCCGTGCCGAGGCCGGATGCGGCCACGGCTTGCGCCGAGCGCCCGTCGCCAGCGACCCGCCACAACGCGCCGTCGGGCAGGCGCAGGAAGGTCTCCTCGGTCTCGCCGGCGCCGATCCGCTCGTCGAGGATCGCGGCGAGCGGCGCCGCGTCGACGCTGAGCACCATGACGCCGAGGAAGCGGCCCTCCTTGACGATCCGCACCGCATAGTCGGCGTCGAGGGCCGCGGCCTCGCCGCCGCCGGCGATGCTCAGCCCGGAGAAGACCGGCCCGGCGCCATCCCCGGCCGCCAGCGCGCCGTTGGCCGCCCGGCCGAACGCCGTCGCCGCCAGCGCGGCGTCGTGCACATTCGCGGCGAAGCCCGCACCCTTGCGATAGGTGTAGACGACGTTGCCGTCCTGATCGACGAAAGCCACGTCGCCGAAGCCCGTCTCGCCGGTATAGGCGGCGAGCAGCGGCTGGTATTTCGCATGCGCCGTCACGTAATAGTCGCGCGCGCCCTCGACCGCCTCGAGCCGGAAGCGCTCCGCTTCCGCGTTCGGGTTGCCGGTCACGTAGAGCTCTCTCAGCCGCGCCGCCGCGCCCTCGCGCAGGATCTTCCAGCCGGCGCGCAGCTCCTGCGCGGCCTCGAAGGTGAGCAGCGCCGAGCCGAACGTCGCCGCCTTGCTCTCGAGCTGGTCGAGCGCCAGCGTGGCCATCCTCGCCTTGGCGGCGGTCGCCGCCATCAGCGCGCGTTCCTGCTGCGCCGTCGCCACCGCGTTGGTGCGCAGCCACGCCCCGCCAACGACGAGGACGCAGAGCAGGAGGGACGCGGCGGAGAAGAGCACGACGAGCTTTGCGGACAGCGTCCGCGGCATGAACTGCGACATCGGCCACCCCGTTTCCCGTCGCGCGAAGTTGTGAAAACGAACCTTCGCCGCAAATGTTTAACAAAGCAGCAACCATATCCCTCGCGCAGGCGTGATTGCCGTTCGTCGCGGCGATGGACTAGGCTCGCAATCCGAAACCCCAGGGAATGGCGACGATGCCCGGCGACCACGATCACGACCATCACCACGATCACGGACACGGGCACAACCACGACCACGATCATTCGCATCTCGACGAGACGGCGCTCAGGGTGCGGGCGCTGGAATCCCTGCTCGCCGAGAAGGGCTACATCGACCCCGCCGCCCTCGACCTGCTGATCGAGACCTACGAGACGAAGATCGGTCCCCGCAACGGCGCCCGCGTGGTCGCCAGGGCTTGGAGCGATCCCGCCTTCATGGATTGGCTGCGAGAGGACGCGACGGCGGCCATCGCCTCGCTCGGCTTCACCGGCCGGCAGGGCGAGCACATGGTGGCGGTGGAGAACACGCCGCAAACCCACAACATGATCGTCTGCACGCTGTGCTCCTGCTACCCGTGGACGGTGCTCGGCCTGCCGCCGGTCTGGTACAAGTCGCCGCCCTACCGCTCGCGCGCGGTCATCGACCCGCGCGGCGTGCTCGCCGAGTTCGGCGTCGAGCTGCCCGGCGGGACGGCCGTGCGGGTCTGGGATTCGACCGCCGAGATCCGCTATCTCGTTATCCCCATGCGCCCCGACGGCACCGACGGCATGAGCGAGGAGGAACTCGCCGACCTCGTCACCCGCGATTCGATGATCGGCACCGGGCTGGCGCTCGACCCGCAAGACGCGCGCGCCGCGAGGCCGGCATGAACGGCGGCCAGGACCTCGGCGGCATGCAGGGCTTCGGCCCGGTCATGCCGGAGGCCGACGAGCCGCTCTTCCATGCCGCGTGGGAGCCCCGCGCGCTCGCGGTGACGCTGGCGATGGGCGCCACCGGCATGTGGAACATCGACATGTCGCGCCACGCCCGCGAGCGCATCCCGCCGCCGCGCTATCTGACCGCCAGCTACTACCGGATCTGGATCGAGGGCCTGTGCACCCTGCTCGTCGAGGCGGGACTGGCGACGCCGGAGGAGATCGCATCCGGTAGGATGCAGGCGGAGGCGCGCCCGGTGCGGCAGGTGCTGGCGGCGGAAAACGTCGCCGCCGCGCTGGCGCGCGGCGCGCCGACCGCCCGCGAGATGGCGACGCCGGCCCGCTTCGCGCCCGGCGACCGCGTCCGCACCCTCAACATCAATCCGCCGACCCATACGCGCCTACCGCGCTACGCCCGCGGCAGGACCGGCATCGTCGAGGCCGTCCATGGCGGCCACGTCTTCGCCGACAGCCACGCCCATGGCCGCGGCGAGGACCCGCAATGGCTCTACGGCGTCGTCTTCCCGGCCCGCGAGCTGTGGGGCGCTAACGCCCATGAGGCCGACAGCGTGCGCATCGACATGTGGGAGCCCTATCTTGTCGCGGCCTGACGGCGTGCCGCCGGTGCCCGGCATCCCGGTCGACGCCGAGGGTCCGGTCTTCGCCGAGCCGTGGCAGGCGCAGGCCTTCGCCATGGCCGTCGGCCTGCACGCGAAGGGCCTGTTCACCTGGAGCGAATGGGCCGAGGCGCTGGGCCGCGAGATCGCCGCCGCCGGCCCCTCCGATCCGCCGGAGAACTACTATCGCCGCTGGCTCGCCGCGCTGGAAGGGCTGGTCGAGGAAAAGGGCGCGATGACGCATGAGGAGCGCCTCGAGCGCATCGCCGCCTGGGACCGCGCCGCCCGCGCGACGCCGCACGGCATGCCGATCGAGCTCGGCACGGAGCTGGAAGAACGCAAGCCGTGAGGGTTCTCGACCTCGGCCGCCTCGACGGCCCGCTCCTGGTCTTCGGCGGCGTCTACGGCAATCTCCAGGCCTTCGAGGCGCTACTGGCGGAGGCGCGTCACCGCGGCTTCACGGCGGACCGCATGATCCATACCGGCGACGTCGTCGCCTACGGGGCCGATGCGGCGCGCTCGGCGGAACTGCTGCGCGACACCGGCTGCCACGCCATCAAGGGCAATGTCGAGGAGCAGCTCGGCATCGGCGCCGGGGATTGCGGCTGCGGCTTCGAGGAAGGCTCCTCCTGCGACCAGCTCTCCGCCGCCTGGTACGCCTACGCCACCCGGCATGTCGGGGCCGAACTCCGGCGCTGGATGGCCGACATGCCGGACCAGATCGCCTTCATCCTCGGCGGCATCTCCTTCCGCGTCGTCCACGGCACGTCCGGCGTCGTCAACGAATTCGTCTACGGGCCGGAGCCGGCGGAGAAATTCCGCGCCGAGCTGGACGCGGCGGCAACCGACGCCGTGATCGCCGGCCACTCCGGCTTCCCCTTCGCCCGCGCCATCGGCGACCGGCACTGGATCAACGGCGGCGCGCTCGGCCTGCCCGCCAATGACGGCACCACCCGCGTCTGGTACGCGGTGCTGCGCGGGACGGCGGACGGCGCGGCGGTCGATTTCCGCAGCCTTCACTACGATCACCGGGAAGCAGCGAGGCGGCTCCTCGCCGCCGGGCTGCCGCGGCCTTATGCGGAAGCCATCCGGGGCGGCAGGGTGCCCAATCACGACACGCTGCCCGAACCGCTGAAATCGATGGCCGGCATCCCGATCGCGGAGACGACCCATGCGATCCCGCGGCGGGGCAGCATCGCCGCCTAGAAGCCTATGATCCGACGATCCGGCCGCCGAGCAGGACCACGCCGAAGAACAGGACCAGCAGCCCGGCGCCGCCGCTGATCACCGTTTCGGCGATCCGGCCGACCCGGCTTTCGCGGCCCGCCAGCCGCACCGCGACGTCGCGCGCGGTGAGCGAGAGGACGGCAAGCGTCGCCACCGTCAGCCCGGTGCCGAAGGCCATGGCGATGGTGCCCGCCGCACCGAGCCAGAACAGGCCCTGCGAGATCGAGAAGACGAGCAGGATCAGCGCCCCGGTGCACGGCCGGATGCCGACCGTCAGGATCGCCTGCCACGCCCCCGACAGGCTCCCCGCCGCGGCCGCCATCTCCGGCGTCACCGCATGGGAATGGCCGCAGCCGCACGCCTCGCCATGCTCGTGATGGTGCTCGTGATGGTGGCCGTCATGGCCGTGGTCATCCCCGTGATGATGGTGGTGGTGTCCGCCGCCGGCCACCGCAAGCGCCGGTTCGGCGACCCGCAGCCGCGCCAGGGCACGCCAGACGAGCCAGAGGCCGAGCGCCGTCATCAGGACGTAGGAGCCCGTCTCCAGCCATTCGGTATAGCGGGTCATGGTGACCGCCGTCGCCCGCAACACCAGCGACAGCACGCCGACCACGACGATGGCCGTCAGCGCCTGCACCTGCGCCGAGGCGAATGACAGCAGGATGGCGCGCCGCGCGGCGATCCTGTTCGCCAGCGAATAGGCGGCGATCACCGCCTTGCCGTGGCCGGGGCCGGCGGCGTGCAGCACGCCATAGGCGAAGCCGCCGGCGACGATCAGCAGCCCGGCCATGGGGTCGGTCCTGAAATCCTTCAGCGCCGCGACGAGGTCCGCCCTGAAGACGCCCTGCCAGTAGCCGACCCAGCGGAAGAACTCGCCGAGGATCCCGCCCGCCATCGGCATCGTCGATTCCGGCGCGGCGACGCCGAGCGGGTTGGCGGCGAATGCCGGCGCCGCGGCGAGCGCCGCAGCCAACGTCAGCAGCGCGATGCGGATCAGCCTTTTTTGCATTCGACGATCACCGCGCCGACGAAGCCGCCGGTCTGGCTGAGCTGGTTGAGCAGATCCGAGGGAACCGCCTCCTCGACGCCGACCTGCGAAAGCTGCGTGGCGAGCCCGGGATCGAGCGGCGTCGGACGTTCGAGGCGGGCCGCGCAACCCGCCGGCGCGCCTTCGGCCAGCGGCATCGCGTCGCCCTCGGCGAATTCGAAGTCGATATAGTATTCCGGGTCGAAGACCTCGATGGCGATCGGGTTCTTCGTCACGTCGATGGGCTCCGCCGCCGGCAGCGTGAAATTCAGCGTCAGCGCCTTGCCGTCCCAGTCGAGCCAGTAGTCGGTGGGCTTGTCGAAGGCGTTCAGCACCGCCACGTCGCCATCGACCGGCTGGGTGAAATAATCGTAGTCGGCGAGCGAGCTGACATTGATCTCGGCCAGCGGCTGCAGTTCCTCGCGCGAATACTGCCCGTCATTGTCGGTATCGAGCCCCTGCAGCGCGAAGGCCGAGAAGGCCTCGTCGAAGCGCCAGCGATAGACCATCGCCGCCACCCCCTTCGGGCCGACCTCGACATGGCCGCTCACCGTCACCCAGACATGCGGATGCGCCGATGCCGGCTGCGCCTGGAGCAGCATCGCGCAGACGATGACGGCCGGTGCGGAGGCGAGCGGTCGGAGCATGGTTATCCGAATCTGGCGGGCGAGAGCGATCGCAGACTGGGCGCGGAATGCGGCGTCTTGTTGGCGGCGCTCACCGCCTGACGAAGACCGGCGCGCCGATATGAACGCGTTCATAGAGGTCGGAAACGTCCTTGTTGAGCATCCGGAAGCAGCCGCTGGAGGCGGCGCGGCCGATGGAGTTCGGCGAATTCGTGCCGTGGATGCGATACGACCCCCAGCCGAGATAGATCGCCCGCACCCCCAGCGGGTTCCTCGGCCCCGGCGGCACGAAGGCGGGCAGCCCCGGATTGCTCCGCCGCATGCTGGGCGTCGGGCTCCAGCCCGGATTCTCCTTCTTGTCGCTGACCCAGCTCTCGCCGAACCATTGCTCGGAAGGCCGTCCGACGGCGACGCGATAGGCGAGCGCCGTGCCGTCGCCCAGCAAATAGTAGAGCCGCCGCTCGGAGGTGTGGATGACGATGGTGCCGAGCTCGTAGGCGCCGGGATAGTCGACCCGCTCGTAGCTCGACGAGGCTTCCCCCGGCCGTGCCGAGAGGGCCAGCGCGAGGACCGCCATGGCCAGCAGGCCGCACAGCACGCGAACCGGTCTCATCGGATGCCCCCGCTTCCCGCCGTTGTTCGTTTCGACGGGCGCGATTCTCGCCCGTCGCGCCCGCGCGATCAAGCTTGATCGGCATCCGCAATGCGATGAACCTAGCCATACCCGGCCAACGAATACGGAAACGACGATGCGCCCGCACGCCCTTAAGCTTCTCCTCCTCACCGCCTCGCTCGCGACGGCGGGCGCCCTGGCGCAGGACGCATCGGCCCCGGTCACGGATCACCGCGCCTCGCCGGAGGCCGCGACCGTCGCCGGCGCAGCCGCGCCCGTGCGGGCGGAACGCTTCATGGCGGTGACCGCGCATCCGCTGGCGACCCGGGCGGCCCGCGAGATCCTCCGCGAGGGCGGTTCGGCGGCGGACGCGGCGATCGCCGCGCAGGCCGTGCTCGGCCTCGTCGAGCCGCAATCCTCCGGCCTCGGCGGCGGCGCCTTCGCGCTCTATTGGGACGGCGTCGGAATAACCTCCATCGACGGCCGCGAGACCGCGCCGGCAGCGGCGACGCCGGAGCGCTTCCTCGACGCTGAGGGAAACCCGCGCAAATGGCCGGATATGGTCCCCGGCGGCCTCTCGGTCGGCGTGCCCGGGGCGCTGGCGATGTACGGGGAACTGCACGCCCGCCACGGCAAGCTGCCATGGCCGCGGCTCTTCCAATATGCCTACCGGCTGGCCCGCGAGGGCTTCGGCGTCTCGCCGCGGCTTTCCGCGCTGCTTTCCGACATGGGGCCTGACGCCTTCTCGCCGCGGGCGCGCGACTATTTCTTCGATGCCGCCGGCGAGGCTTGGCCGCTCGGCCACGTGCTGCGGAACCCCGACTATGCGGCGACGCTGCTGCTGATCGCCAGCGAGGGCGCGGCGGGCTTCTATCGCGGCGCCTTCGCCGCGGAGATCGCCGAAACCGTCCGCGACGCCTGGAACAACCCCGGCGATCTCACGGTGACGGATATGGCGGACTACCGCGCCATCCCCCGCAAGCCGGTCTGCTTCGCCTACAGCGCCTATCGGGTGTGCGGCATGGGCCCGCCCTCCTCCGGCGGCCTCGCCGTCGGCATGACGCTGGCGATGCTCGAGGGCCTCGATCTCGGCGACGGGCCGGATGCGCGCGCGCTGCACCTGATCGCCGAGGCCGAGAAGCTCGCCTTCGCCGACCGCAACGCCTATGTCGGCGACCCCGCCATGGTGACGGTGCCCGAGGGGCTTTCCGATCCCGCCTACCTCGCCTCGCGCGCCGCCCTGATCGACCCTGCGCGCAGCATGGGCGCGGCGGCGCCCGGCACGCCGCCCGGCCTCGCGCCTCCCGCCGGCGACGCGACAAAGGAAGCGCCGGGCACCAGCCAGATCTCCATCGTCGACGCCGACGGCAACGCGGTCTCCATCACCACCACCATCGAATCCGCCTTCGGGTCGCGGCTGATGGTGCACGGCTTCCTGCTCAACAACGAGTTGACCGACTTCTCCTTCAAGCCCGCCGACGAGGCCGGCAGGCCCGCCGCCAACCGCGTGGAGGGCGGAAAGCGGCCGCGTTCCTCCATGGCGCCGACGCTCGTCTTCCGCCCCGATGGCAGCCTGTTCGCGGTGCTCGGCTCGCCCGGCGGCAGCCGCATCATCCCCTATGTGGTCAAGGCGGTCGTCGCCCTGATCGACTGGAACATGGACCCGCAGCAGGCGGCGGCGCTCGCCAATTTCGGCTCGCGCAACGGCCCCTTCGAGATCGAGGACGGGGTGCTGGCGATGCTGGTCAGGCCCGGCATCGAGGCGCGCGGCCACGAATGGAGGATCGCCGGGATGACGAGCGGCCTCAACATCATCGTCGTCGGCAAGGGGCTCGCCGGCGGCAGCGATCCGCGCCGCGAGGGCGCGGCCCTGGGCGACTAGCGCGATTTAGGCCCGGCCGGGAAAGAGCTGGTAGATCCAGGTCTCGCTCAGCGCGCTGTCGCCGCGCTTCAGATACATGCGCAGGTCGACCGGCTGCGGGCCGGTCGCGGTGACGTCGAAGATCGCCCGCCAGCGCCTGGTGCCGACCACCGGATAGGCGGCGACGTTGCCGACCTCTCCGCGGCTCGCCCCGACCACCGCCTCGACGCCGCTGCCGCGGCCGAGCCCGTCGAGGGAAACGCCTTCCAGATCGACGGCGAACTTGGTCACGCCTTCGGGGCGCGGCTGGCCGGGGACGCCGCCAAGGCCCGTGCGCGTCGCCACCACGCGGGCCGCCAGCGGCGCGACGAACGGGTTCTCGTCCTGCCAGTAGAGGCGGTATTTCAGATCGAGACGCCGGCCGGCGGCGGCGGCTTCCGCCGGTACCCAGAAGACGCCGATATTGTCGTGGATCTCGTCGTCGGTCGGGATCTCGACGAGCTGCACCGAACCCGCGCCCCACTCGCCCAGCGGCTCCACCCACAGGCTCGCCCGCTTCTCGTAGAAGACCCCGTCGTCCTGATAGTTCTCGAACGAGCGGTCGCGCTGCATCAGCCCAAACCCGCGCGGATTGCGGTCGGCGAAGGCGTTGACGGTCACCCGCGGCGGGTTGACCAGCGGACGCCATATCCGCTCGCCCGCCCCCGTCCAGATCTCCAGCCCGTCGGAATCGTGGATCTCGGGGCGCCAGTCCTTCGCCAGTTCGCGGTCGTTCTCGCCGTACCAGAACATCGAGGTCAGCGGCGCGATGCCGAGCCGCCCGATGTCGCCGCGCAGGAAGAGCCGCGCCTCGACGTCCTGGACGATCCCGTCCTTGCGCGCGCTGGCTATCCTGTAGGCGCCGCAGACCCGAGGCGATTCCATCAGCGCGTAGATGACGAGCCCGTCGCCCTCGCCCCGCTCGAGCCAGAACCGCGTGAAGCGCGGGAACTCCTCCGGGCCCTGGACGGCGGTGTCGACGGCGAGTCCGCGCGCCGACAGCCCGAACTGGTCGAACGGGCCGGAGGTGCGGAAATAGGACGCGCCCAGCACCGCCAGCCAGTCGCGGTCCTCCGCGCCGTCCATGACCCGGAAGCCGGCGAACCCGGCCCCGCGCAGCTTCCGCGCCGGGTTGTTTCCGGGAATGTCGAAATAGTCGGAGGAGAAGACGATCTCGCGCGCCTTGCCGTTCTCGACGACGGCGATGCGCACGGGCTCCTTGAAGTAGCGGCCGGGATGGAAGAAGCGCACCGGCGACGCCTTGCTGCCGTGCCAGAGCGTGTATTCGGCGCGGTAGGTGATCTGGTTGTGCAGGTCGTAGCCGAGCTTCTCCAGCGTTTCCGCATCGGCGATCGGCGTCGGCCGGTAGGGCTGCCCGGCAAGGCTCTCGGCCATGCCCTTGAGGCGGTCGAGGGAGAACGGCTCGGTTTTGCCGAAGCGCAATCCGCGCGACGCCGCCGCGCCCGCTATCCCCGGGAACAGCGCAAAGGCGCCCGAAGCCAGGCCCGAGGCCAGAACGGCCCGCCGCGTCGGTCTGAAAGCCATGATGATCGTCCC
>JBFWXZ010000085.1:0-12476 GCA_050186955.1 Flavobacteriaceae bacterium | reverse complement strand
CCCAGAACAAGAGCCGGTTGCGGATCGCCCGTGCGAGGATCGAGATCACCACCCAGGCGGTGGCGAGATTGGCGGCGATGCCGACGAGATAGGAGCGGCTCGGCCAGGTCAGCTCGCCCATCGCCAGATAGGCGGCCCACAGCAGCAGCGCCAGCACGATCCAGAAGGCGCGGCGCATCACCAGCCCGACGCCGCGCCGCGTCACCTCGCCGTAACGCGCCCTGACGGCGCGCGCCGCGCCCCAGGCGATCGCCACGCAGGCGGCGATGACGAGAAGCTGATAGACGACCCAGACCGAGGAAAGGCTCTCGGCGATGGCGGCCGCGACCGCCCCGGCCCTCTGCAGCGGCGCGAGCAGGTTCATGGCGCGCGTTCACCTCTCCTCATGAAGTGATGGTAGCGCGCCCGCCCCCCAGGGCAAATGAGCGGGGTGGCAAATGAGCGGGGTGGCAAATCAGCGGTGGGGCAAATCAGCCACGAAGCCTGAGCACCGGCACCATGCGCTGGAGCACATTGTCGCGCTGCACGGCGTAGTGGAACAGGGCGGCAGCGACATGCAGGAAGGCGACCGTCCACAGCGCCGTGACCAGCGTCTCGTGCAGGTCGCCGGCCTCTGAGGTGATCCAGACGGCGGCGGCGCCGGTCAGCGGCACCGCGAAGAGCAGCGCGTAGAGCGCGACATGGGTATAGCGCGCGGCGCGCTCCTGCCAGAGGCCCGTGCCCGGTTCCGGCGCCGGCGCGCCGTGCGTCGCCCGCAGGACCAGCCGCAGCGCGACCACCGCGAGAATGGCGATGCCGTCCCACTTGTGGATGCCGGCGAGCAGCAGCGAGAACGGCTCGACCTCGGTTCCGCGCCGCGCCGCGCGCTCGATGTCGTGCACGCCCTCATGGGTGAAGAACTGCACGGCCAGCATGGCCACCACGAGCCAGTGCAGCGCGATCTGGAGGCGCGAATAGGCGGCGGACGGCGTGGTCATGGACAAGTCTCCTGTTGGGTGTCGTCCCTGCCTAACGCCGGCCTGTATCAGGAGTATCCCGGAATTGTATCGCTACCGCGTGAAGCGCTTGTACTTGATCCGCCTCGGGATGATCGAATCCTCGCCGAGGCGGCGCTTCTTGTCCTCCTCGTAGGATTCGAAGTTGCCCTCGAACCATTCGACGTGGCTGTCGCCCTCGAAGGCGAGGATATGCGTCGCCAGCCGGTCGAGGAACATGCGGTCGTGGCTGATCACCACGGCGCAGCCGGCGAAATTCTCCAGCGCGTCCTCCAGCGCGCCCAGCGTCTCGGTGTCGAGATCGTTGGTCGGCTCGTCGAGCAGCAGCACGTTGGCGCCCGATTTCAGCATCTTGGCGAGATGCACCCGGTTGCGCTGGCCGCCCGAGAGGTTGCCGACCTTCTGCTGCTGGTCGCCGCCGCGGAAATTGAAGGCGGAGGTGTAGGCGCGGCTGTTGACTTCCTTCTTGCCGAGCAGGATCAACTCGTTGCCGCCGGAAATCTCCTCCCATACGGTCTTCTTCGGATCGAGGTCGTCGCGGCTCTGGTCGACATAGCCGAGCTGCACCGTGTCGCCGACGCGGATCGAGCCGGCGTCGGGCTGCTCCTGGCCGGTGATCATGCGGAACAGCGTCGTCTTGCCCGCACCGTTGGGGCCGATGACGCCGACGATGCCGCCGGGCGGCAGCTTGAAGGAGAGATCGTCGATCAGCAGCCTTTCGCCGAAGCCCTTCTTCAGCGCCTCCGTCTCGATCACCAGGTCGCCGAGGCGCTCGCCCGGCGGGATGACGATCTGCGCGGCGGAGGAGCGCATCCGCGCGTCGTTCGCCTTCACCAGCTCGTCATAGGCCTGGATGCGCGCCTTGGACTTGGCCTGGCGGGCGCGCGGGCTCGATGCGATCCACTCGCGCTCACGCTCCAGCGCCCGCTCGCGCGCGTCGTCCTCGCGGCTCTCCTGCTTCAGGCGCTTGGCCTTCTTTTCCAGATAGACCGAATAGTTGCCCTCGTAGGGAATGCCGCGGCCGCGGTCGAGCTCGAGGATCCAGCCGGTGACGTTGTCGAGGAAGTAGCGGTCGTGGGTGACGATCAGGATCGCGCCGGGATATTCGCGCAGGTGGTTCTCCAGCCACGCGGTCGTCTCGGCGTCGAGATGGTTGGTCGGCTCGTCGAGCAGCAGCAGCTCGGGCTGCTCCAGCAGCAGCCGGCACAGCGCCACGCGGCGGCGCTCGCCGCCCGACAGCCTGGAGACGTCGGCGTCGCCCGGCGGGCAGCGCAGCGCGTCCATCGCCTGCTCGACCTTGCTGTCGAGGTCCCACAGGTTCTCCGCGTCGATCACGTCCTGCAGCTTGGCAGCCTTCTCGGCGTTCTCCTCCGAGTAGTCCATCATCAGCTCGTTGTACTGGTCGAGGATCGCCTTCTTGGCGGCGACGCCGTCCATCACATTGCCGAGCACGTCCTTGGATTCGTCGAGCTGCGGCTCCTGCGGCAGGTATCCGGCCCGCGCGCCGTCGGCCAGCCACGCCTCGCCGGTGAACTCGGTGTCGATGCCGGCCATGATGCGCAGCAGGGTCGACTTGCCGGCGCCGTTGGGGCCGAGCACGCCGATCTTGGCGTCCGGGTAGAAGGACAGATGGATGCCATCGAGCACCTTCTTGCCGCCGGCATAGGCTTTGGTCAGGCCCTGCATGTGATAGATGAACTGCCGCGCCATCCGCGTCGCGCTCCTGGTGCTATGCGTGCTGTGCTGGAAATCGGTCGGCGGCTCTCTTAACCCGCTTTGGGCAGCCCCCGCAATGGGCCCTCAGACCGCCGCCATGGAAGCCTTGAGGCTCGCCGCGGCCTGCGCGTATCCGCCCGAGGCGCCGTCGATGAAGTGAATGTGGTCGTCGGCCATCGGCGTGAAGACCAGGCACGTCATCAGGGCGGCGTCCTGCCGGTGCACGCCGTAGTGGAGGACGCCCTGCGCCTCGGCCCGCGAAAGCCTCTCCTCGATCGCCGCCGCCGTCGCCTCGTCGCAGTCGATGGTCATCCGCAGCCCGTCGTCGAACTTGCGGAAATCGCTGTTGGCGCTGAGCGTCTCCAGATAGTGCACCGGATCGAAGCGCCCGACGCCCAGCCGCAGGACGAAGAGCAGCTTGGCGAAGGCGTAGTAGGCAAGCAGCAGGAGGTAGCGCAGCCATGCCGGCAGCCGCCCGTGGGTGGCATGCGCCTCCAGCGAGCCGCCGCGGTTGAAGACGCGCATGCGCATGCGCGAGGGCTCGACCGGCCTGCCCATTCCCGGCGCGCCCTCGGCCAGCCTGATGACGTCGCGGGCGGCCTCCGCGAAATTGGATTCGCCGTCGCGCGGCACGGCGAGAACCGACAGGATGACGCCGTTTCGCGGCTTGATCGGCTCCCAGCGGCAGGAAAGGCCGGTAAGGTCCGGCCGCGCGCCGGCGGGCGCCTCCCGCAGCGGGATCTCGCCTTCCTTCAGGCGCTTCTCGCACCAGGCGATCCCGTTTCCCGAGAACATCGCGAAGCTGGCGTTCCGCGAAGCCATGTAGCGGGCGACGCGCACGTCGTGGCCGGCGTCGCGCACCTCGCGCACCGGCACGATGCCGACCCGCAGCCCGAGCTGCATCTCCTCCTCCGCCATGCGCCGGGTCGCCGCCAGCGCCTCCGCCACCTGCGGCGTCAGCGCCTCGGGAAACGCCATCGCCGTGCCGTCGCCGCCGAAGACGAAGGGAAAATCGTCGCTGCCGAGGGCGTTGGTGACGGCGGCGATCCCGGCGGCGCCGGCCATGTTCACCGCCTTGTAGCGGCCCGCGGCGATGGCGGCGGTCGAGCGCTCCACGTCGGTCACGGCGATCGACCAGTCGTCGGGCAGCGGCGTGTAGACCTCCTGCCGCAGCACCTCGTCGAAATCCGCGAAGGCCGGCAGGCGGCGGTAGAAGTCGAGCGGATCGTCCAGCATGACCACAGCCTAATGATTCCCGTGGGCCAGCATATATCCGGCGAAGCCCTCGCCCGCCCGAAAATCTACGCGGCGGGACATCGCGCCGCGTTGACCGCGCGCATGCGCGGGGCGCATTCTTTGTCGCCTCCCGCTGACGCCCTACCGGACCAGAACCAGAATGCTCAGACCGGCGCTTCTCCACACCATGCGCGAGGGTTATTCCGCGCAGGCCTTCGCCCGCGACAGCATGGCCGGCCTGACCGTCGCCATCGTCGCCCTGCCGCTCGCCATGGCGCTCGCCGTCGCTTCCGGCACGACGCCGGACAAGGGGCTGGTGACGGCGGTGGTCGCCGGCTTCCTGATTTCCGCGCTCGGCGGCAGCCGGGTGCAGATCGGCGGGCCGACGGGCGCCTTCGTGGTCGTCGTCTTCGACGTCATCGCCCGCCACGGCTATGACGGCCTGATCCTCGCGACGCTGATGGCCGGCATCATCCTCATCGCCGCCGCCCTGCTGCGGCTCGGCGCGGTCATCCGCTATATCCCGCAGCCGGTCGTCACCGGTTTCACCGCCGGCATCGCCGTCATCATCTTCTCCAGCCAGATCCGCGACTTCTTCGGCCTCGACATTCCAAAGCAGCCGGGATCCGTCGTGGAGATATGGAAGGCCTGCGTCGACGCCGCCTCGACCCTCAGTCCGGCGACCACCGCGATTGGCCTGATGGCGCTCGCCATCATCGTCGGGCTGCGCCGCAGGCGGCCGCCAAGGCCGGGCTTCCTCCTCGCCATCGCCGCCGCATCGCTGGTCACGCTGGCGCTCGGCCTCGACGTCACCACCAACGGCGGCCGCTTCGGCGACCTGCCGCGCACCGTCCCGGTGCCGCACCTGCCAGACTGGCCGGGCACCGCCCGGATCGTCGAGCTGCTGCCCTCGGCCTTCACCATCGCCTTCCTCGCCGGCGTCGAATCCCTGCTCTCCGCCATGGTCGCCGACGGCATGACCGGCTATCGCCACAAGTCGAATGCCGAGCTTTTGGCGCAGGGCATCGCCAACGCGGCGTCGGCGCTCGTCGGCGGCCTGCCGGCAACCGGCGCCATCGCCCGCACGGCGACGAATATCCGCGCCGGCGGAGCGACGCCGGTGGCCGGGATGATGCACGCCGTATTCCTGCTGGTGTTCCTGCTGGTGGCTGGCGGGCTCATCGCCTATGTGCCGCTGACCGCGCTCGGCGCGGTGCTCGCCATCGTCGCCTGGAACATGAGCGAGATCGACCGCTTCCGCGACATGCTGCGCGCGCCCGCCGGGGAGCCGCTGGTGCTCGTCACCACCTTCCTGCTCACCGTCTTCGTCGACCTGACCGTCGCCATCCAGGTCGGCATCGTCATGGCGGCGGTGTTCTTCATGCACCGCATGGCGCGCGCCGCCGAGGTCGCCAATCTCGGCCGCATGGTCGACCTCTCCGGCGACGACGACACCGACAACGGGTCCGACCAGCGCCGCGAGCTGCCGGCGGGCGTCGAGGCGTTCCGCATCAACGGGCCGTTCTTCTTCGCCATGACGCATATGGTCGCCGACGCTCTCGACCGCGTCGCCGAGCCGCCGCGGGTGATGATCCTGCGCATGCGCAGCGTCCCCTTCATGGACGCGACGGGCATGCACGCCTTCGAGCAGCTTCTCGCCCGCCTGCGGCGGCACGGGACACGGGTGCTGCTCGCCGGCGTCCAGCCGGCCGTCGCCAACGCGCTCGCCGAGACCGTCGCCCATGGCGACATCGAGATCGTCGACGATTTCGCCTCCGCCATCGCCCGCGCCGAGAAGATCGCCGCGGCTTCCCAGGACCCGCGCGCGGTTGCTACGCTGGCCGGGGAAACCTGAACCGTTCCTTCAAGGAGAGTGACCATGCGCCGCCCTACCATCGCGCTCTGGTCGACCAAACTGACGCGGCCCTTCGCCTCCCTCGATGCCTGGATCGACGATGTCGACGCGCATCTGGAGCGCGCCGCCGCCGAGGGCGCGGACCTGCTGATGACGCCCGAATACTGGGTCGAGCAATGGCTTTCCTTCAAGCCCGGCGACCTCACCACCGACCGCGAGATCGGCTGGATGGGCGAGCGCGCGGCGCAAGCCGTGGAGGCGCTGCAACAGTGTGTCGCCGACCGCGGCGTCGCCCTGCTGGCGGGCACCATGCCGTGGCCAGCCGAGAGCGGCGGCTGCACCAACCGCGCCTGGCTGCTGCTGCCCGACGGCCGCGCCGTGCCCCAGGACAAGCTGGTGCTGACGCCGAGCGAGAAGGACCGCCGCAACTGGAACCTGGAAACCGGCGGCTCCATCGCGATCACCGAATGGAACGGCTGGCGCATCGCGGTGCTGATCTGCCTCGACATCGAGGTGCCGGCGCTGTCGGTGGCGCTCGCGCCGCACCGCCCCGACCTCGTGCTGGTGCCGTCGATGACCTCGCAGCTTTCCGGCTATTCGCGGGTCTACTCCTGCGCCAGAGCGCGCGCCGTCGAGATGATGACGACGGTCGCCGTCTGCGGCTGCGTCGGCCCGGCTGTCGGCACCACCTATAACGACACCAACGTCTCCGGCGCCGCCGTCTACATCCCCTGCGAGAAGGAGCTGGGCTATACCGGCATCCTCGCCGAGCACCCGCCGGTCGGCATCCATGACGGCGACGGGCCGTGGCTCGTCGTTCGCGACATCCCGGTCGACCGCATCCGCGCCCTGCGCGACGGCGGCGCCGAGGTCTGGCCCGGCACCGTTCCGGTCGGCTCGGTGAAAATTCTGGACGAGGCCTATTCGACCTCGACGGGAACGGGATCGGTCGGGGCGAGCTCGCGCTCCGACCATTCCGAGACGCCGGCGGGATACCAGCGGATATCCGGATAGCCCCAGCCGGCGGCGCGCTTGGCGGCGTTCCACGAGCCCCAGCAGTTGGAGCTGCAGAAGATCACGACCTGCGCCCCCGGCTTCTCCGCCGTCAGCCGGTCGAGATTGTCCCTGAAATAGTCCTCGAGCCAGGCTTCGGGCTTGCCCCTGCCGACCTCGGGGAGCCATGTCGCGCCGGGCATCGACAGGTGCGTCCCGACGTCTCCCCAGCTTCCGTCGAAGGGGTCGGGGTCGCTGCCGTCGATGGGCGTCACGTCGATGAAGATCGCATCGCCCGCCGCGACAGCCGCGCGCACCTCGTCACGCCCGATCGTCGGCGCCCCCGGCGCGCAGTCGGGAACCGGCGCGCCGTAGTGGCCGATCCGGTAGCCGTCCTCGGTGCCCGGCGGGTTCGGGTCGCAATCGTCGGCGCGGACGGTGGCCACGACGTTGCTAGCGAGGATGAGGGCGGCGAGGAAGAGAACCGGTTTCATGCCGGCGACCATAGCACGTTCAGTCGACCGACCCCGCGCCGGCATTGTCGTCGTCCTCGGCGTCCGGCGTCACGTCGAGAACCCGCGCTCGCATCGTCACCGCCGCCTTGCCTTGCCTGCAATCCTTCATGCAGGGCTCGGCCTTGCCCGCATATTGCGGCTCGGAGGCGCGGTCGTCGGGGATGAAGTTCGCCTCGTTGGGCAGCCGGGTTTCCTCGAAGTTCTCCTTCGAGAGGACGAAGTCCTCGTCGGTGACGATGTCGTTGAGATAGAGCAGGTAGGCGGTCAGCGCGTAGACCTCGTCGTCGTCGAGCGAGCGCGCATTGCCGAAGGGCATTGCGCGGCGGACATAGTCGTAGACGGTCGACAGATAGGGCCAGTAGGAGCCGATGGTCTTCTCCGGCCGCTCCTTGGTCAGCGTGTCGAAACCGCCGGCGAGCACCGGCCAGCGGTCGACGCCCTCGCCGAAATCACCGTGGCAGACGGCGCATCGCTCGGTGAAGATCTCCTCGCCCTCGGCCACCGAGCCCCTGCCCGGCGGCAGACCCTTGCCGTCGGCGCGCACGTCGATGTCCCAGGCGGCGACCTCCTCGTCGGTGGCCGCGCGGCCGAGATGCAGCACGCCATGCGCGGGCACCGGACGATCCGCCGCCCTCGGCGCCTGGTCCGCCGTCGCGGCCTTCGCCGGCGCGGCGTCGGACGTCTCCCCGCCCGCCGCCTTCGGCGGCGCGGAGGTCTGCGAGAACTGCTGCAGATAGGCGATGACATCGGCGCGCTCATCGGCCTTCTTGAGGCCGGCGAAGGTCATGCGCGTGCCCGCGACCACCGCCCTCGGGTTCGACAAGAAGGAGGCGAGCGTCGCCGCGTCCCAGACCAGCCCGCCCTCGCCGGCCGCCACCATCTGCCGGGAATAGCGGAAGCCATCGAGCCCGCCGGCCTTGCGGCCGAACAGATCGTTGAGATTGGGGCCAATCTTGTTGGTCGCCTTGTCGCCCACCGTGTGGCAGGCGGAGCATTTGCGGAACACCTTCTGGCCCGCCTCGGGCACGCCCTGGGCGACAGCCGGCAGGTTGGCGAACAATGCGGCCGCGACCAGCAGCGACTTAGGAAACTTCGACATTTTCAACCGTCCCGTCGCCGCGGACCTGCCAGGTCTGGATCGAGTTGTTGTGGTAGATCGAGTTCTCGCCGCGCGCCGCGCGCAGCTCGTCCTTGGTCGGCTGCACGAATCCCGCCTCGTCGATCGCCCGCGACTGCAGGAACAGCTCCGAGCCGTCCCAGTCGAAGTCGAGATAGAAGCGGTGCAGCGCGCGCGGCAGGCTCGGGCCGTCGATGCGCGCCGTGCGCCAGTTGCGCCCGCCGTCGACGCTGACGTCGACGCGCTTTATCGCACCATTGCCGGACCATGCGAGGCCGGTGACGACCATCCGCCCGCGCCCGTGCTGCACCGGCGCCTGCGGGCTCGGGCTGGTGATGACCGACTTCACGTCCATCACCCAGGTGAAGCGCCGCGCCTTCCCGTTGGCGAGCAGGTCGGTATATTTCGACGTCTCCTCGCGCTGCTGCCAGGGCTGGTCGCCGATTTCGAGGCGGCGCAGCCACTTGATCCACATATTGCCTTCCCAGCCGGGCACCACGAGACGCAGCGGATAGCCCTGCTCGGGGCGCAGCGCCTCGCCGTTCATGGCGAAGGCGACCATGCAGTCGTCGAGCGCCTTCTCCATCGGGATCGAGCGCGTCATCGCCGAGGCGTCGGCGCCCTCCGCCAGCAGCCACGTGCCGCCGGCCTTGATGCCCGCCTCCTCCAGAACGTGCTTCAGCCGGACCCCGGTATACATCACGCAATGGACCATGCCGTGGGTGAACTGGCAGCCATTGAGCTGCGCACCGCGCCACTCCATGCCCGAATTGGCCGCGCATTCGAGGAAGTAGACGCGGTTCTCGCGCGGGAAGCGCCTGAGGTCGTCCATGGTGAAGACGAGCGGCGTATCGACCAGTCCGTTGACCATCAGCCGGTGGTCAGCGGGATTGATCTCCGCGACGCCCCCATGATGGCGCTCGAAGCACAGCCCGTTCGGCGTGATGATGCCGTCGAGCTTGTGCAGCGGCGTGAAGTTGACCGAACTCTCGCGCGCCGCCGTCAGCCATTTGACGTCGCGCCTGACGACATCGGCCTCGAACCGCGACGGCATGCCGTAGGGATGGGCGGCGACGCCGTCGCCGAGATAGCGGTTCCAGTCCTGCACCTCGGTGATCAGCGGATCGCCGTCCGCCCTCGCCGCCCCGCCCGCCAGCGCCAGCGCGCCGGTGCCGAGCGCGGTCCTCAATACGTCGCGGCGCGTCGCGCCCTTGTGCCGCTTGCCGGTTTCCATCCCTGCCTCCGCTTCATCGCAGGATATATTCATTTTTTTATATGTATCATCCGGACCACGCCCGGCGCAACCGTCCGGGAAGCCGTCATCCGGCGATCTTCACCGAGCGGTTCTCGGGCAGCGAAACGACCGGGTTCTTCTCCAGCCAGGCGGTGACGACATCCCAGATCGCCGGCCCTTCCGTCGCCTCGTTCACCGACGCCCAACCGGCGACCGTGTAGTCCTTCGCCGGGTCGACGGGCTCGCCGGTCTTCAGCATCGTCATGCCGGATATCCGCCCGCCCATCGCGGCGCCGGGATCGATCGCGTAGCCCATGCCGCCGACGCGGACCATGTCGCCGCCCTGCTGGTAGTAGGGATCCGGATTGAAGAGGTTGTCGGCGACGTCCTCGAGGATGTCCTTGATCATCTGCCCGCTCATGGTCGAGCGGTAGGCCGCCGGATAGGTCATGGCGCAGGCGTTGTGGACGTCCTCGAGGGTGATCGCCTGTCCGGGAACCAGCGACGTGCCCCACCTGAAGCCGGGCGACAGCGCGATGTCGGCCTCGCGCTCGGCAAGCAGCGCCGCGCAGATCAGATCGTCGAAGGTGCCGTTGAAGTTGCCCCGCCTGTAGAGCAGCGTGTCGGTGCGCGCCAGCTCGCGGGCGAGATCGGCCTCGAAGGGCGCGCGCAGGCGGGCGATGGTGTCGGCCATCTCGCGATCCGGCGCGATGACGTCGGAGAAAACGGGGATCAACCGGTAGCGATAGCCGGCGACCGCGCCGTCCTTCACGTCGAGGTCGAGGAGGGAGACGAACTTGCCGTTCGACCCGGACGCGACGAGCAGCGTCTTGCCGACGATCACCGGCTCGGGAAGCGCGTCGTGGGTATGGCCGGTCAGGATGACGTCGATACCCTCGACCCGGCCCGCCAGCTTGCGGTCGACGTCGAAGCCGTTATGCGACAGCAGGACGACCAGTCCGGCGCCGGCCTCGCGCGCCGCCGCGACGTTCCTCGCGATGTCCTCCTCGCGGATGCCGAACGACCAGTTCGGGAACATCCAGCGCGGATTGGCGATCGGCGTATAGGGGAACGCCTGTCCGATGACCGCGATTTTGACGCCGCCGCGCTCGAAGAACTTCGTCGACTCGAAGGCCGGCTCGTTCCACTCCGCGTCGTAGATGTTGCCGCCGAGGAAGGGGAACGGCAGGTTCTCGATGATCTCGTTGGCGCGGTCGGTGCCGTAGGTGAATTCCCAGTGACCCGTCATTGCGTCGGGCGCGAGCAGGTTCATCGCCTCGACCATGTCGGCGCCGAGCGTCTTGTTGGCCGTATAGCTCCCCTGCCAGGTGTCGCCGCCGTCGAGCAGCAGCATGTTGTCGCCGCGCTCCGCCCTGACGCGCCTGACGATGGAGGCGATGCGGTCGAGCCCGCCCATCCGGCCATAGGTGCCGGCCAGCGCCGCGAAGTCCTCCGAGGTCAGGGCATAGGCCCGGGGGCTGCCCGGCGCGATGTCGTAGAGCTTGAGGAAGTCGGCGCCGGTAACGTGCGGCGGCAGGCCGGCGACGTCGCCGACGCCGATATTGACCGACGGCTCGCGGAAATAGACCGGCACGAGCTGCGCGTGGATGTCGGTGATGTGGACCAGCGTGACGTTGCCGAAGGGCTCGAAGGCGAGAAGCTCCTCCTCGCCGAGCGCCTGCTGGGCGGCGGCCCGCGACCAGCGCCCCGCCATCCCCGAACCGGCGATCGCCGAAAGGGCCACCGTGGCGGTCAGGAACTCGCGTCTGGAAAACATCCTCGTTATCTCCGGGCAACACCATCTGCTGGCCGCGCGAAGACGCGCGGCGGACCATCGCGGCCGATGATCCTGTGGACGGACCCGCGGGTGAAACGCGGGTCCGCCGAATGCGTTTACTGGCGGACGGCCGGCGTCTCGACCGAAAGGCCGGTGCCGCGCCAGGTCACGTAGACCTCCAGCGCCATCAGCTCGTCGGAGAAGGCGGCCGGGTAGCTGGCCCGCGTGTCGCGGATGCAGCCGCGGAAGCGGTTGTGCAGCGACACCATGTTGGCCTGCTTCAGCCGGTAGGTCGGGAAGCCGTTGACCTGGCCCTGGCTGAGATGGTCGGCGCGGATGTACTTGCCGTTGTTCAGCTCGTGGCAGGAGGCGCAGGACAGGTTCAGCTGGCCGGTGCGCGTGTAATATTCCTGCTTGCCGCGGTCCCACCACGCCTGCATGTCGCCGGCCTTGAGATCGATCTCGACGGGAACGCCGAGCGACTGGTGCTTGATATAGGTGACCAGCGCCTTCTGGTCGGCGGCGTCGAACTTGTAGGGCTCCGCCCCCATGTTCGCCTTGCGGCAATCGTTGATCTGGAGCTCGAGATTGTAGGGCTTGCCGGCGGCGGCGTTCCATTTCGGATAGTGCGCCCCGATGCCCTTCATGCTCTCCGCAGCGTCGTTGTGGCAGGAGGCGCAGGATTTGCCCGCCGAGCCGTCGACCGTGTTCCAGACCTCCTCCCCGCGCTCCACATAGAGCATGCCGGGATTCTGGAAGCTGTCGACCTCGAGGTCGCGGGTTTCCGGCGTGCGATAGGCCCAGCCCGAGATGACCTCGTCGAAGGGATGGCCTTCCGGCGCCTTGGTGTGGGTGATCATTTCCTGCCCGTCGATCACCAGCTTGTCGTCGACCGGATCGCCCTGCGCGGACCAGATGGCGGCGACCGCGATAAGGCCGCCCGCTGCGAATGTTGCCAGTTTCTTCCTCACGGCTTTTCCTCCAGATCGTGCGCGGCCGGTGCTTCACCTGGGCCGCGTCGCCTTGCCGTCACTTGAC
>JBFWXZ010000084.1:0-12536 GCA_050186955.1 Flavobacteriaceae bacterium | reverse complement strand
CCAGCGGGCCGCGCTTGCGGATGATGTCGGCGAGCTCGGTGATCTCGTCGATCAGCGCGCGCGGCTGGGTCTTGCGGTGGGTGAAGGCGACCTTGCCGCCGGTGACCAGCGCGGTCGCGACATGGGAGCTCGGATAGCGGAAGACGGTCGCCGCCACGGTGCCGCCGACGACGCTGAAGATCGCCGGAACGTCGACGAAGCCCATGACATCGCCGCCGAGAAAGATGGCGATGCCGACGATGACGATGCCGGACAGGATGCCGACGATTGTCGCGAAATCCATGGTGAAAACCCGTAGCTACAACACGCGGGCACGGCCTGCCGCGCGCAGCACACCCATCGCCCGTTCCCGAGCGTAAGCGGTGAACCTAACCAAAACGCTAAGAAGCGGCGCTTGCGGGGCGCTCCGGACCCCAAGGGTTAAGCGCCCGTTAACCATGATTTTCATATGGTTGGGGCAATCCGCGCACGGGCCATGGGCGCGCCTGCCCCGTGCGCCCGTGAAACGCCGCCGCGCCAAGAAGCGGATGCCGCAATTGGCCACTGCCTCCACATACCTGTCCGTCGCATTCGCGCTCGCCCTCGCGGCGCAGCCCGCGTTCGGGCAGCAGTTGCGCGGCACGCTGGACGAGAAGCCGTTCCTGGCGGGCGGCTCGTCCGACGAGGGGGAGGCGGAGACGACCGGCTCGGTGACGAGGAAGCCGAAGGCCGAGCCCGTCGCGCCACGTCCCGCATCGGGCTCGATCGCGGCGCGCAACGCCGAGGCCGACCAGCGCTATCTGGAAGACAATCCGCTGACCGCGAGCCTGCCGGAGCCGGAACGCCCGCCGGACCCGGCCGACGACCTCGCGCCGGAGACGGCGCCGGCGGTGCCGCCCGAGGACGACCCGTTCGCCGCGCCAGGAATCCGCGTCGGCGCCTTCACCCTGAAGCCGTCCTTCGAGGCGAGCGCTGGCTATACCGACAATGCCGGGGCGTCGGCGACGGACAAGCGTTCGAGCGCGGTGTGGCGGAGCGTCCCCGCGCTCGACTTCGAGAGCGGCTGGTCGCGGCATTCGCTGTCGGGATCGGCGAAGTGGACCCGCGAGGACTACAGCATTCCCGAGCAGCGCGACCGCGAGACCATCGACGCCTCGATCCGCGGCCGCCTCGACGTCTCCAGCCTGACCGTGGCGGAAGGCAGCCTCGCCTATAACAAGGGGCAGGAATCGATCTCCGACCCGGACGTGCCGGCGACGGCGGCGGCCGAGCCCGATATCGAGACGCTGTCGGGAGAGGCCAGCATCGAGCGGCGCTTCGGCCGCTTCCTGGCGGGCCTGTTCGGGGAGTACGAGCGGACCTGGCACGAATCCGTCGCCGACAGCGGCGGCGGCACCATCGACAATTCCGACCGCGACTACCACTCGGTGACCGGCGGGCTGCGGCTCGGCTACGAGGTAAGCGACCGCACCACGGTCTTCGCCGAGGCGTTCCGCGGCAAGACGACCTATGACCGTCCGGTCGACGACGACGGATACCAGCGCGGCTCGACCAGCCATGGCGTCGCCGCCGGCGTGCGGCTGAACCGCGCGCTGGTGACCGGCGAGGCGCGCATCGGCTACCGCATCACCGATCCCGACGATCCCTCCTTCGCCGAGATCAGGGGGCTGATCGCCGATGTCAGCCTGTCATGGCAGGCGACGCCGCTGACGAGCATCTCGCTGGAGGCCTCCGCCGGCCTCGGCGAGACGGTGGTGGCGGGCGCGTCGGGCGTGCGCGAGACGTCGGTGACGGTCAGCGCGGAACACGCGCTGCGGCGCAACCTGATCGCCACCGGCTCGCTCGGCTGGCAGCGCGCCGATTATGTCGGCACCGGCCAGCGCGAGGATGTGGTGACCGCCGAGGCGGGGCTCGAATACCGCATGAACCGCTATGCGGCGCTTCGCGGCGCCTATCGCTTCGAGCGCTCCGACCCCGGCTCGGGAAGCGGCTACGACGTCAACACGGTGACCTTCGGGATCATCCTGCGACGCTGAGCCTGCCTATTCGAAGCGCGCGAACTCCGCCTTCAGCCGCTCCGCCAGCTCGGGACGCTCCATGCCGAAGGCGACGTTGGCGGCGAGGAAGCCGCCCTTGGAGCCGCAGTCGAAGGTGCGGCCCTCGAAGCGGAAGCCGTAAAAGGGCTGCATCTCGGCCAGCCTGATCATCGCGTCGGTGATCTGGATCTCGGAACCGGCGCCCGGCTTCTGGGTCTCCAGCAGGTCGAAGATTTCCGGCTGCAGGATGTAGCGCCCGGTGATGATGAGGTTGGAGGGGGCGGTGCCGCTGGCCGGCTTCTCGACCATGCCGGCGAGCCGGAAGGTGCGCTCGTCCAATTCCTCGCCGACGCCGACGACGCCGTACTGGTGCGTATCGGCGGGCGGCACCTCCTCGACGGCGGTCAGGTTGGGCGCGCCGTCGAGCGCGTTGTAGGTCTCGATCATCTGGGCGAGGCAGCCCTTGGAGTTCTGGATCAGCACGTCGGGCAGCAGCAGCGCGAAGGGCTCGCCGCCGACCAGCTCGCGGGCGCACCAGACGGCGTGGCCGAGGCCGCGCGGCGCCTGCTGGCGGGTGAAGCTGGTCTGGCCGGGGCCGGGCATGGCGCGCTCGAGCTCGCCGAGCTCGGTCGTCTTGCCGCGGCTCGTCAGGGTCGATTCGAGCTCGACCTGGTAGTCGAAATGATCCTCGATGACGCCCTTGTTGCGGCCGGTGACGAAGATGAAGTGCTCGATGCCGGCGTCGCGCGCCTCGTCGAAGACGTGCTGGATGACCGGGCGGTCGACGACGGTCAGCATCTCCTTGGGCATCGCCTTGGTGGCGGGCAGGAATCGGGTGCCGAGGCCGGCGACGGGGAACACGGCCTTGCGGATCGGGCGGGGCATGCGGATTTACCTCAAACAACGCAGAACGGAATGGCTGTCGGTTACGATACCTAAAGCCTTTAGCGATTACCTTAACGAATGAATCCCCGGAGCGTTTCGCCCCGGGGCGGCGAATTCGGAGTGTCCATGTCCGTTCTGGTTACCGGCGGCGCCGGTTATATCGGCAGCCACATGGTCCTGTCGCTGGTCGATGCAGGCCGCCCGACGGTCGTCGTCGACAATCTGTCGACGGGCGTGCGCGCCAATGTCCACCGCGACGCCGAACTCGTGCTCGCCGACATCGGCGACCAGCCGCTGATGGAAGGGTTGATGGAGAAGCGCGGCGTCGAGGCGATCGTGCATTTCGCCGGCTCGATCTCGGTGCCGGATTCGATTTCCGACCCGCTCGGCTACTATCTCAACAACACGGTGAAGACGCGCGCCCTCATCCAGGCGGCGGTCAACACCGGGGTGAAGCACTTCATCTTCTCTTCGACGGCGGCGACCTACGGCATCGCCGAGGTCAATCCGATCACCGAGGATGCGCCGCAGAACCCGATCTCGCCCTACGGCGCCTCGAAGCTGATGAGCGAGCGGATGCTCGCCGACACCGCCGTGGCGCATGATTTCCGCTTCGTCGCGCTTCGCTACTTCAACGTCGCCGGCGCCGATCCGGAAGGGCGCAGCGGCCAGTCGACGCCCCGCGCCACGCATCTGATCAAGGTCGCGGCGCAGGCGGCGCTCGGCCAGCGCGACCGGCTGGAGATCTTCGGCACCGACTACGACACGCCCGACGGCACCTGCATCCGCGACTACATCCATGTCAGCGACCTCGCCGAGGCGCACACGCTGGCGCTCGGGCATCTGGAGGGCGGCGGCGAATCCGGCATCTACAATTGCGGCTACGGGCGCGGCTATTCGGTGCGTGAGGTGATCGCCGCGGTGAAGCAGGCTTCCGGCGTCGATTTCGCGGTCGTCGAGGCGCCGCGCCGGGCCGGCGACCCGGAGGCGCTGATCGCCGGCGCCGACCGTATTCGCGAGGCCTTCGGCTGGCAGCCGAAGCTCGACGATCTCGACCGGATCGTCGCCCACGCGCTGGCCTGGGAGCGGCATGTCGCATCCCGCGCCGCCTGAACGCCGTCTGCCATCGGATCGGCCAAATCGCCGTCCACGATTCGTGTTATAGAGGGGATACCGGACCAGAGATCATGACCTATCGCATCCGTCCGACGCTGCTCGCCTTTCTCGCGCTCGTCCTGTGCATGTCGCCCGCACAGGCGAATTTCGACCGTTTCGTCCGCGACCTGTGGCCGGAGGCCAAGGCCCGCGGCGTGAGCGCGGAGACCTTCAACCACGCCTTCCGCGGCATGAAGCCGGATCGCGAGGTCATCGAGAAGTCCAACCGGCAGGCGGAGTTCGACCTGACCATCGGCCAGTATCTCGGCAAGGTGGTGTCGGACGCGCGCGTCGACATGGGCCGCCAACGCTACAAGGAATACCGGCGGGTGCTCGACGCCATCGAGCGGCGCTTCGGCGTCGACGGCAATGTGGTGCTGGCGATCTGGGGCATGGAATCCAACTATGGCGACCGGCTCGGCGAATACAATGTGATCCGGTCACTGGCGACGCTCGCCTATCAGGGGCGGCGCCAGTCCTTCTTCCGCAAGGAACTGATCACGGCGCTCGGCATCCTCGACCGCGGCCACATCCCCTTCGAGCGGATGAACGGCTCGTGGGCCGGCGCCATGGGCCACACCCAGTTCATGCCCTCCAGCTTCCGCGCCTATTCGGCCGACTATGACGGCGACGGCAAGCACGACATCTGGACCAACGTGTCGGACGCGCTGGCCTCGACCGCCAACTATCTGCGCCGCCACGGCTGGCGTCACGGCGAGACCTGGGGCTACGAGGTCAGCCTGCCGCGCGGCTTCAACTATTCGCTGGCCGGCCGCAAGCACCGCCGCACGCTGGCCGAATGGCGCCGGCTCGGCGTCGTGCGGCCGACCGGGCGCGATTTCCCGCGGCCGGGCGACAAGGCGTGGCTTGAGCTGCCCGGCGGCGCCAAGGGGCCGGCCTTCCTGCTGCTGCCGAACTTCAACGTCATCCTCACCTACAACAACGCGGTCGCCTACGGGCTCGGCGTCGGCCATCTCGCCGACCGCATCATCGGCGGCGGGCCGCTCAGCCACGAGTTTCCCGCCGACGAGAGGCCGCTGACCGGCGACCAGATCGTCGAATTGCAGCGCATCCTCAACCGGCTCGGCTACGATGTCGGCGAGGCCGACGGCAAGGCGGGGCCGGCGACGATGTCGGCGGTGAAGTCCTACCAGATGGCGGTCGGCCTGCCGGCGGACGGTTTTCCGAGCTATTCGGTGCTGGAGCGCCTGCGCCGTCATTGACCATGCCCCGGCTCGGGCGTTGACGGTGGGGCAGCGGGCGCGATAATCCCTCGCCGACAAGGCGTTCCCGAAACCGGGGGCACCACGAACCTGCCGTATTGCTGCGGCTAGATCGCGTATGATGATCCGCAAGGCTGCCGGAACGACTTTCTTCAGGACGCTCGCCGTGTGCCTCTGCGCGGCGATGATCGGCCTCGGCATGACCGGCGACGTCGCCGCCGAATCGCGGCGCAACGATCCCATCGGCAACTTCTTCCGCTCGCTGTTCGGCGTCCCGCAGCCGCGCCTGCCGCGCCGCGAGCCCGAGCGCGAGGCGCCCTCGACGCCTTCCGCGCCGCGCGCGCCGGCGGTGACCATCGCGCCCAAGGCGGAGGATGCGCGGGTGGTCCGCGTCTTCGGCGACTCGCTCGCCGGCGGCCTGCAGGACGGGCTGAGCGAGGCCTTCGCCGAGGTGCCCGACATCGTCGTCGACGGGTCGAGCAAGGCATCCTCGGGCCTGGTGCGCTACGACTTCTACAACTGGGCCGACAAGATCAAGGCGGAGGTCGGCGCCGAGGGCGTGCGCACCGACGCGGCGGTGATCATGATCGGCCTCAACGACCGCCAGGACTTCCGCGACGGCGAGAAGCCGGATCTGTTCACCGACAAGTGGCGCGAGGCCTACAAGGCGCGCATCGAGGAACTCACCACCTTCCTCACCGCGCGCGGCATCCGCGTCTACTGGGTCGGGCTGCCGCCGATGAACAGCAGCAAGCTGACCCGCGACTTCGCCGTGCTCAACGAGATCTACCGCGAGACGACGGCCATCTACGGGGCGGTGTTCGTCGACGTATGGACACCCTTCCTCGACCAGGATAGCGGCGAATACAGCGCCTACGGTCCCGACGTCAGCGGCACGCGGCGGCGGCTGCGCAACGGCGACGGCATCCACTTCACCCGCGCCGGCAACCGCAAGCTGGCGTTCTTCGTCGAGCGCGACCTGCGCCGCGACCTGCTGCGCAACGGCTATCTGGCGACCCTGCCGGGCGATACCGGCATGCAGGAGGCCGACCGCATCCTCAAGGAGCTGGAGACCGGCGTCGGGCATGTGGTGGCGCTGACCGGCCGGCCGCCGGCCGAGGCGGCGCTGGCCGGCGCGGAGGGCGCCGAACCGGCGCTGCGCGACGACACGAACTATCGCAAGGTGATCCTCAAGGGCGAGCCGCAGCCCGCGCTGCCCGGCCGCTCCGACGATTTCGCGTGGCCGCCGCAGCAGCGCAGCGGGCTCGACGAGGGAACACGGTCGACGGCGGCCGCGGACGCTTCCGCGGCCACCCAGCAGCAGTAATCCTCAGGCCGGCAGACAGAACCCTCAGGCAGGCAGGTCGCTCTCGCCCATCAGCGCGAGGTCGACCGAGCGCGCCGCCTGGCGGCCCTCGCGGATCGCCCAGACGATGAGCGACTGGCCGCGGCGGGCGTCGCCGCAGGCGAAGACGTTGTCGACATCGGTGCGGTAGGCGCGGGTGTCGGCCTTGACGTTGCCGCGCTGGTCGAACCCGACGCCGAGATGCTCAAGCAGCTCGTCATGGATCGGCTGGGTGAAGCCCATCGCCAGCAGGACGAGATCGGCCTTGAGCTCGAACTCGCTTCCCGGCACCGGGTTGAACTTCTCGTCGACGCGCACGCATTCCAGCGCCTTGACCGCGCCGGCGCCGTTGTCGACGAAGCGCACCGTGTTGACCGCGAAGTCGCGCACCGCGCCTTCCTCGTGGCTGGAGGAGGTGCGCAGCTTGAGCGGCCAGTCCGGCCAGGTCAGCAGCTTGTTCTCCTTCACCGGCGGCTGCGGCATGATCTCGAGCTGGGTGACCGAGAGCGCCCCCTGGCGCACCGAGGTGCCGATGCAGTCGGAGCCGGTGTCGCCGCCGCCGATGACGACGACATGCTTGCCGGAGGCGAGGATGGGCTCGTTGCTGCCGAGCGGCTCGCGCGACACGCGGCGGTTCTGCTGCGGCAGGAAATCCATCGCGAAATGGACGCCGCGAAGCTCGCGGCCGGGAACCGCGAGGTCGCGCGGCTTCTCGGCGCCGACGGCGAGCACCAGCGCGTCATGATCGGCCTGCAGCTTCTCCGTCGTCACGTCGACGCCGACATGGACGTTGCAGTGGAAGACGACGCCCTCGGCCTCCATCTGCTCGACGCGGCGGTCGATGTGGTGCTTCTCCATCTTGAAGTCGGGAATGCCGTAGCGCAGCAGGCCGCCGGGCTTGGCGTGCTTCTCGTAGACATGCACGTCGTGGCCGGCGCGCGCCAGCTGCTGGGCGCAGGCGAGGCCGGCGGGGCCGGAGCCGATGATTGCGACCGACTGCCCGGTGCGGCGCTTCGCCGGCTGCGGCGGCAGCCAGCCATTGGCCCAGGCGCGGTCGACGATGGCGCATTCGATGGTCTTGATGGTGACCGGCGTATCCTCGATGTTCAGCGTGCAGCTCGCCTCGCAGGGCGCCGGGCAGAGGCGGCCGGTGAATTCGGGGAAGTTGTTGGTCGAATGCAGGTTGACCGAGGCCTGCTCCCAGTCGCCGTCATAGACGAGGTCGTTGAAGTCCGGGATCTGGTTGTTCACCGGACATCCCTGATGGCAGTAGGGGATGCCGCAATCCATGCAGCGCGCCGCCTGGTCGCGGGTCGCCTCCTCGGAGAGCGGAATCACGAACTCGCGGTAGTGGCGCACGCGGTCGGAGGCCGGCGCATAGCGCCGGTCGCGGCGGTCGATCTCCAGAAAGCCGGTTACCTTGCCCATATCGTCACTCTCCCGCCGCGGCGAGCGGCACGCGCTCGGATTCCTGCATGATCTCCTGCAGGGCCCGGCGGTATTCCACCGGCATCACCTTGCGGAATTTCGTCTTGTAGTCGTCCCAGTTCTCAAGGATGTGGGCCGCCCGCGCGGAGTTGGTGTAGCGCAGGTGGTTCTCGATGAGCTGGTGCAGGCGCTCGGCGTCGAAGCGGGTCATGTCGCTCATGACGTCGACGCGGCCGTGGCCCTCCAGGTCGCCGCCCTGGTGGTGCAGGCGCTGGTTCAGCTCCTCCTCCTCCTCGACCGGCTCCAGCTCGACCATCGATAGGTTGCAGCGGCTCTCGAAGGTGCCGTCCTCGTCGAGCACATAGGCGATGCCGCCCGACATGCCGGCGGCGAAGTTGCGCCCGGTGCTGCCGAGCACGACGACGATGCCGCCGGTCATGTATTCGCAGCCATGGTCGCCGGTGCCCTCGACGACGGCGATGGCGCCGGAGTTGCGCACGGCGAAGCGCTCGCCGGCGACGCCGCGGAAGTAGCACTCGCCGCTGACCGCGCCGTAGAGCACCGTGTTGCCGACGATGATCGATTCCTCGGGCACGATCTTCGAGCGCTTCGGCGGGTAGACGACGATGCGGCCGCCCGACAGGCCCTTGCCGACATAGTCGTTGGCCTCGCCCTCGAGCTCGAGGCTGACGCCGTGCGCCAGCCAGGCGCCGAAGCTCTGCCCGGCGGTGCCGTTGAGCTTGATGTGGATGGTGTCCTCGGCAAGCCCGGCATGGCCGTATTCGCGGGCGACCTCGCCCGACAGCATGGCGCCGACCGAGCGGTTCACATTGTGCACGGGAAGCTCGATGCTGACCGGCTGCCGGGTCTCGATGGCGGACTGCGCCTTCTCGATCAGGGTGCGGTCGAGCACGGCCTCCAGATGGTGGTCCTGGGTCTGGTTGTGGTGGATGCCGACGCCTTCCCTCGCCTCGGGCTTGAGGAAGAGCTTGGAGAAGTCGAGGCCCTGCGCCTTCCAGTGCTCGACGACCTTGCGGCGGTCGAGCATCTGCATCTGACCGACCATCTCGTCGAAGCTCCTGAAGCCCATCGCCGCCATCAGCTCGCGCACTTCCTCGGCGACGAAGAAGAAGAAGTTGATGACGTGCTCGGGCTGGCCGACGAAGCGCTTGCGCAGCACCGGGTCCTGGGTGGCGATGCCGACCGGGCAGGTGTTGAGGTGGCACTTGCGCATCATCACGCAGCCCGCCGCGATCAGCGGCGCGGTGGCGAAGCCGAACTCGTCGGCGCCGAGCAGCGCGCCGACGACGACATCGCGGCCGGTGCGCAGGCCGCCGTCGACCTGCACGGCGATGCGCGAGCGCAGATTGTTGGCGACGAGCGTCTGGTGGGTCTCGGCGAGGCCGATCTCCCACGGGCTGCCGGCGTGCTTGATCGAGGTCAGCGGCGAGGCGCCGGTGCCGCCCTCGAAGCCGGAGATCGTCACATGGTCGGCGCGGCCCTTGGAGACGCCTGCGGCGACGGTGCCGACGCCGACCTCGGAGACCAGCTTGACCGAGATGTCGGCGGCCGGGTTGACGTTCTTGAGGTCGTAGATGAGCTGCGCCAGATCCTCGATCGAATAGATGTCATGGTGCGGCGGCGGCGAGATGAGGCCGACGCCCTGGGTCGAATGACGCACCTTGGCGATGACCGCGTCGACCTTGTGGCCGGGCAACTGGCCGCCCTCGCCGGGCTTGGCGCCCTGCGCCATCTTGATCTGGATCATGTCGGAATTGACGAGGTATTCCGCCGTCACGCCGAAGCGGCCGGACGCCACCTGCTTGATCGCCGAGCGCATGGAATCGCCGTTCGGCAGCGGCTTGAAGCGGTCGGCTTCCTCGCCGCCCTCGCCGGTATTCGACTTGCCGCCGATGCGGTTCATGGCGATGGCCAGCGTGGTGTGCGCCTCGCGCGAGATCGAGCCGAAGGACATGGCGCCGGTGGAGAAGCGGCGGACGATGTTCTCGGCCGGCTCGACCTCGTCGAGCGCCACCGGCTCGCGGGCGTCCTCGGCGGCGTCGCGGATGCGGAACAGGCCGCGGATGGTCAGCATCCGCTCGTCCTGCTCGTTGAGCATCTGCGCGAATTCGCGGTACTGGTCGCGGGCGTTGCCGCGCACCGCATGCTGGAGCTTGGCCACCGACTGCGGCGACCAGGCGTGGGCCTCGCCGCGCATGCGGAACTGGTAGTCGCCGCCGACCGCCAGCATCCGGCGGTAGATCGGCGCGTCGCCGAAGGCGTCGGCGTGGCGCAGCATCGTCTCGGCGGAGATCTCGTTCAGCCCGACGCCGCCGATCTGGCTCGCGGTGCCGAAGAAATACTTGTCGACGAGCTCCTGGCCGATGCCGACGGCGTCGAAGATCTGCGCGCCGCAATAGGACTGGTAGGTCGAGATGCCCATCTTGGACATGACCTTGAGGATGCCCTTGTCGATCGCCTTGATGTAGCGCTTGATCACCTCGTACTCGTCGACGACCTCGGGGAACTCGCCGCGGCGGTGCATGTCGGCCAGCGTCTCGAAGGCGAGGTAGGGGTTGATGGCTTCCGCGCCGTAGCCGGCGAGGCAGCAGAAATGATGCACCTCGCGCGCCTCGCCCGTCTCGACGACGAGGCCGACCGAGGTCCGCAGCCCCTTGCGGATTAGGTGATGGTGCACGGCGGCGGTGGCCAGCAGGGCGGGGATCGGCACCCGGTCCGGGCCGACCTGCCGGTCGGACAGGATGATGATGTTGTAGCCGCCCTGGACGGCGTCTTCGGCGCGCTCGCACAGCCGGTTCAGCATCTCCGCCATGGCGCCGGCGCCGCGCTCCACCGCATAGGTGATGTCGAGGGTCTTGGTGTCGAAGGAATCCTCGAAATGGCCGATGCAGCGGATCTTCTCCAGATCCTCGTTGGTGAGGATCGGCTGGCGCACCTCGAGCCGCTTGCGCTTCGACAGGCCCTTGAGGTCGAGGATGTTCGGCCGCGGCCCGATGAAGGAGACGAGGCTCATCACCAGCTCCTCGCGGATCGGGTCGATCGGCGGGTTGGTGACCTGGGCGAAGTTCTGCTTGAAATAGGTGTAGAGCAGCTTCGACTTGTCGGAGATTGCCGAGATGGGGGTGTCGGTGCCCATCGAGCCGATCGCCTCCTGGCCGGTGACGGCCATCGGGTTGAGCAGGAGGGTCATGTCCTCCTTGGTGTAGCCGAAGGCCTGCTGGCGATCGAGCAGCGGCACGTCGGTGCGCGCGGCGCGCGCGGCGACGGGCTTGAGGTCCTCGAGCACGATCTGGGTGCGGTCGAGCCACTTGCGGTAGGGATGGCGCTCGGCGAGCTCGGCCTTGATCTCGTCGTCGGAGATGATGCGGTGCTGCTCGAGGTCGACCAGCAGCATCTTGCCCGGCTGCAGCCGCCACTTGGTGACGATGCGCTCCTCGGGGATCTCGATGACGCCGGATTCCGACGCCATGACCACCAGCCCGTTGTCGGTGACGAGGTAGCGGGCCGGGCGCAGGCCGTTGCGGTCCAGCGTCGCGCCGATCTGGCGGCCGTCGGTGAAGGCGACGGCGGCGGGGCCGTCCCACGGCTCCATGAGGGCGGCGTGGTACTCGTAGAAATCGCTGCGGGCCGGGCTCATCAGCGGGTTGCCGGCCCACGCCTCGGGGATCAGCATCATCGCCGCGTGGGCGAGCGAATAGCCGCCGAGCACCAGCAGCTCGAGCGCGTTGTCGAAGCAGGCGGTGTCGGACTGGCCCTCGTAGGAGACCGGCCAGATGCGCGAGATGTCGTCGCCGAAGAGATCGGACTCCATCGACGCCTGGCGCGCCGCCATCCAGTTGACGTTGCCGCGCAGCGTGTTGATCTCGCCGTTATGGGCGACCATCCGGTAGGGATGGGCGAGGCTCCAGGCCGGGAAGGTGTTGGTCGAGAAGCGCTGGTGGATGAGCGCCAGCGCCGACTCGAAGCGCTCGTCGGCGAGGTCGGCGTAGTAGGGGCCGAGCTGGTCGGCGAGGAACATGCCCTTGTAGACGATGGTGCGGCAGGACAGCGAGACGGGATAGTAGCCGTCGGTCTCCGGCCCGGTCTCGGCGAGGCGGCGGTTGGAGACCACCTTGCGGGCGAGATAGAGACGGCGTTCGAACTCGTCCTGGCCGTCGATCGAATCCGGCCGGGCGATGAAGATCTGCATGTGCACCGGCTCGGTGTCGGTGGTGGTCGCCGACAGATGGGCGTTGCTGACCGGCACGTCGCGCCAGCCGAGCAGCGGCAGGCCGTCGGCGGCGAGAACCTCTTCCCACAGCGCCTTCATCTTCTCCACGCCGGCGGGGTCGCGCGGCATGAAGAGGTGGCCGATGCCGTAGTCGCCGGGCCGCGGCAGCGCGAAGCCCAGCCGCTTCGCCTCGTCGGCGAAGAAGCGGTGGGGGATCTGCAGCAGCAGGCCGGCGCCGTCGCCGGCGAGCGGGT
>JBFWXZ010000083.1:0-12594 GCA_050186955.1 Flavobacteriaceae bacterium | reverse complement strand
GCTTCGGCAGGGTCAGCTCCACGGGTTCTGGCTCGGCTTGCCGACCACCGCCTGGGTCGGCTGCGGCTTGGGCGGGGTGGGGGGGCGGCGCGGCGGCGGCGGGTTGCCGCCGTCGTCATTGCCGCCGCCGAAGGTCTCGCGGGCGATCTCGCCGATCCCGCCGAGCGCGCCGAGCAGGCTGGTCGCCTCCATCGGCAGCATCAGCACCTTCTGGTTCGGCGCGGTGGCGAGCTTCTGGATCGCCTCGACATATTTCTGCGCCACGAAGTAGTTGATCGCCTGCACGTTGCCGCCGCGGATGGCGTCGGAGACGACCTGGGTGGCGCGCGCCTCCGCCTCGGCCTGGCGCTCGCGCGCCTCGGCGTCGCGGAAGGCGGCTTCCTTGCGGCCCTCCGCCTCCAGCACCAGCGACTGCTTCTCGCCCTCGGCGCGCAGGATCTCCGACTGCCGCAGGCCCTCCGACTGGAGGATGGCGGCGCGCTTGTCGCGTTCCGCCTTCATCTGCCGGCCCATCGATTCCACCAGGTCGCGCGGCGGGTTGATGTCCTTGATCTCGATGCGGGTCACCTTGACGCCCCACGGCTCGGTCGCCGCGTCGACGACGGCGAGCAGCCGGTGGTTGATCTCGTCGCGCTGCGACAGCAGCTCGTCGAGGTCCATCGACCCCATCACCGTGCGCACATTGGTCATCGTCAGGTTGAGGATGGCGTCCTGCAGTCCGTTGACCTCGTAGCTGGCGCGCGCCGCGTCGATGACCTGGAAGAAGGTGACGCCGTCCACCGTGACGGTGGCGTTGTCGCGCGTGATGACCTCCTGGCTCGGCACGTCGAGGAACTGCTCCATGACGTTCACCTTGTGGCCGACCCGGTCGAACAGCGGCACGATGAAGTTGAGGCCCGGGCGCAGCGTCTTGGTGTATTTGCCGAACCTCTCGATGGTGTACTGATAGCCTTGCGGGACGGTCTTGACCGCCATCACCACGAAGAGGATGAGGAGCGCGACCAGCGCGATGATCAGGGTATCGGGACCGATGGGCATGTTGGTTCTTCCTGTAGGGCCGTAGCGGCAGAGGAGCGCATATTCCGCGACCGCGGCCCCCGCGGCAAGTGAACTAGGCGGTTATTTGCACACCGGCGACGGGGCTCAGACCGCGATCCAGCCCGCCAGCTCGCGCCGCACGACGCTCTCGATCACGTCCATGCCTTCCTCGCTGTCGTTCAGGCAGGGGATATGGGCGAATTTCTCACCGCCGTGGTGCAGGAAACTCTCCCTGCCCTGCTCGCCGATCTCCTCCAGCGTCTCCAGGCAATCGGCGACGAAGCCGGGATTCATCACCGCCACCCGCTTTATCCCCTCGTCCGGCAGCGCCTCCAGCGTCTTGTCGGTATAGGGCTGCAGCCATTCCTCGGGTCCGAAGCGGGACTGGAAGGTGACGCGGAGCCGCTCGCGCGGCCAGCCGAGCGCGTCGGCGAGCAGCCGCGTCGTCTTCTGGCACTGGCAATGATAGGGATCGCCGGCGCGGAAATAGGACTGCGGAATGCCGTGATAGGAGGTCAGGACGAGCTCGGGCTCGAAGTCGAGCGTCGCCAGGTGCTTCC
This sequence comes from Flavobacteriaceae bacterium, assembly GCA_050186955.1. Classification (GTDB taxonomy): domain Bacteria; phylum Pseudomonadota; class Alphaproteobacteria; order Rhizobiales; family Tepidamorphaceae; genus JACKJP01. Next base: position 10,996 of record JBFWXZ010000083.1, on the reverse strand, counting down.
TCATCGAGGCCGCCAGCGCGCCGATATAGGCCGGGTCGTCATGATAGGGCGGCACGGTGCGCAACGCCGGCTGCCAGCGCATGGCCTGCAGCACCTCGAAGGCCTTGTCGTTGACGGTCGCCGTGGTCGACGCCGCGTATTGCGGATAGAGCGGGAACACGAGCACGCGCTCGCAGCCGGCCTTCCGCAGCGCCTCGATGCGCTCGCCGATGGATGGCTCGCCATAGCGCATCGCCCAGTCGATCGCCAGCCGCCCGCCGGCGTCGCCGATGCGCTCGACGAGCCTTTCCGCCTGCGCGCGGGTGAAGGTGCGCAGCGGCCCCTCGTTGCGCTCATTGTTCCAGATCGTCCTGTAGGCGGCGCCCGATTTCTGTGGCCGCGTGTTGAGGACGATGCCGTAGAGGATCGGATACCAGAGCGCGCGCGGCCATTCGATGACCCGGCGGTCGGACAGGAATTCGGCGAGGTAGCGGCGCATCGGCCAGTAGTCGGTGCCCTCCGGCGTGCCGAGATTGACGAGCAGCACGCCCACCTTGCCGGCGGCGACGGCGGGATGGCCCTGCGGCAGCTCGACCGGCTCGCCCGCGAAGGGATCGGGGATGGCTTTGTTCTTCATGGCTGGTTCCCGTCAGATGTTCCCGCACCCATACGCGCGCCGCGCCCGGGCGGTTTAGAGCGGTCCACGGTTTAGCAGCCCGGAACGCCTACTCGAACAGGAAATAGTAGCCGTAGGCGACAATGAAGGCGGGCAGCCCGCTATATATTGTCGCAAGCAGCGCGGCGCGCGGCGCCAGCGCGATGGCCGGGAACAGCGCGTCGCCGTCATTGGCGATGGCGTTGCCCATGACAGCCGACAGCGGGATGGCGCCGGAGAGATAGACGGTCACCGTCACGATCTGCGGGCCGCAGCCCGGCAGGAAGCCGATCAGGATCGCCATCAGCGGCGTGAACGGCCGCCATACGTCGAGCCAGTGCTCGACCCCGGCGCCGGCGAAATGGGTGACGATCTCGTAGCTCAGAAAGCCGACGACCACCCACGCGGTGACGAAATTGGTGTCGAGGACGACGGATTCGGCGGCGTTGGCGTCGCCCGCGTTCCTGCCGAGGCCATGCGAACTGCCGCGCCGCGAGAAGGCCCACATGGCGACCGAGAGCAGAGCCCCCGTCACCCCGAACCAGAAGACGGGCCGGATGCCCCCCTCGCCGAACAGGGCGGCGTCGGGGTCGATCTGGAAGGCGCCGAGGAGCCCGAAGACGATGCCCGGCGCCAGCATCGCCAGCCAGACGAGGTCCGCCACCGCCAGCCGGCGGGACGGAACCGCGGCCTCGTCGTCGGAGCCTTCCGCGGGGTCCGCCTTGTGGCGCATGAAGTCCGTGCCATGCACGAGGTCGACAAGGTACCCGAAGAAGGCGCCGCAGGCGAAACCGAGCCCGATCAGCATCAGGCCGGTCATCGGCTCGCGCGCCAGCATCAGGAAGGCGGCGTCGCCCATGGTGGCGATCAGCACGCCGACGAAGCTGCCGAAGGTCGCCTGCCCGCGCACATATTGCGTCACCACCACGATGGCGCCGCCGCAGCCCGGCGAGGCGCCGAGCGCGGCCGCGATCAGCGGCTGCCAGCGGCGGTGGCGCCGGAACACCTCCCCCATGTCGAAGCCGAGGCGGGTTTCCGCCAGCACGACGATCGCCAGCGTGCCGGCGACGAAGACGGTGACCTGCAGATAGGCGTCGGCAAGCGCCCCGAGCGTGACCTCGCGCAACCCCGGCGACACCGAAAGCAGCGCGGCGATCGCGACCAGCAGCAGCAGGCGCCAGGCATTGGGATTGGTGCGGTAGTTCGCCGTCTCGATAAGCCGTCTGCTTGCAGCCAGCGCCAGTTCGGTCATGTCGTTCCGCTCGCGGGTTCCGTGGAGCCTGCGTTGAAATTAGGAATTACTTGCAACTAGGTCAAGCGGAGTTTTCGCTAAAGCTCCGCGCAGCGTCGCTGCGCGCGATCGCGCCCGAAAAGGCTTGCGGTGATCAGTCGTATTTGCGCTCGTCGGCGATGACCTTGCCATCGTTGGGCAGGCTGTCGGGGGCGACGATCTCGACCCGCCCCCTGATCTTCACCACCGCCTGCAGCGACTCCGCCAGCGCGTCGGCCATGCCGTTGCCGGCCTTCGATTCCGCCAGCAGGACCATCTGGTCCTGATCGTTCTCGCGGCTGACGACGAGCCGCAGGCGCGCCGCCTCCGGATGGCGGGCGGCGATCTCGGCGATCTGCTTGGGATCGACGAACATGCCCTTGACCTTGGTGCGCTGGTCGGCGCGCCCCATCCACCCCTTGATCCGCGCATTGGTGCGCCCGCAGGGCGAGGGGCCCTCGGCGATCGCGCTGAGGTCGCCGGTCGCGAAGCGCACCAGCGGGTAGCCGGGATTGAGCGAGGTCACGACGAGTTCGCCGACGTCGCCGTCGGGAACCGGCTCGCCGGTGCCCGGGCGCACGATCTCGACCAGCACGTCCTCCGAGACGATCATCCCGTCCATCGCCTCGCTCTCATAGGCGATGACGCCGGCATCGGCGGTCGCATAGGCCTGCAGGACGGCGACGCCGCGATCCCTGTATTCGGCCCGCAGCGCCGGGAACAGCGCGCCGCCGGAGACCAGCGCGCGGCTGATCGACGACAGGTCGCGGCCGAGCTCGGCCGCCTTGCCGAGCATGACCTTCAGGAAGTCCGGGGTGCCGGTATAGGCGGTCGCCCTCATATGGGCGGCGATCTCGACCTGGCCCTCGGTATTGCCGACGCCGCCGGGTATGACGACGCAGCCGAGCGCCCGCGCGCCCTCGTCGAGGATGAAGCCGCCCGGCGTCAGATGATAGGCGAGACCGTTATGCACCACGTCGCCGGCGCGGATGCCGGCCGCGAACATCGCCCGCGCCGAGCGCCACGGATCGCTGCCGGAAGGCTGCGGCTCGTAGACGGGGCCGGGCGACATGAACACCCGCGCGCCGCGCGCCGCGCTGGCGAAGCCGCCAAAGGGCGGGTCCTTCTTCTGCGCCTCGGCCAGCTCCTCCTTGCGCAGCAGCGGCAGCCGCGACAGCGCCTCGCGGCTCGTCACCGCTGCCGGGTCGACCCCCTCCAGATGGGCGCGCCAGCCGCGATTGGCGGCGATCGTATCCGCCAGCAGCCGCGGCAGCGCCTCGAAGAACGCGGCATCGCGCTCGTCGCGGCTGCGCGTCTCCAGCGCATCGAAATGCTCGCCCATCACCTCTCCTCCGGTTTGCGCATCAATCCATCCATCCGACCGCGCGGCGGTCGCGGAACAGCCCGCCGCTCGGCCCGTCGTCGGGCAGGGTGGCGAGGAAGACCGCCGTGTCCGCCCCTTCCTCCGGCGAGCGCGGCCCCGAGGCGCCGCCCATCGAGCTGCGCACCCATCCCGGGTCCATCGCGTTGACCTTCACGGTCGGCGGCAGTTCGCCCGCCGTCTTCACCGTGATGGCGTTCAGCAGCGCCTTCGAGATCCCGTAGGCGCCCGGACCGAGATTGGACAGCGATCCCCAGTCCGACGACAGGTTCACCACCCGGCCGCCGCCGCGCTCGGCCATCGCCGGCGCCAACGCCCGGATGAGCCGCAACGGCCCGAGGGCGTTGACCCGGATCGAGCGCAGCACGTCCGCCTCCTCCATGTCGAGCAATCGCTCGCCCTCCAGGATCCCGGCATTGTTGACCAGGATGTCGACCCGCTCCCCCGCCTCCTCCAGGCGCGACAGGCAATCGTCGATCGCCACCGGATCGCCGGTGTCCACCGCCGTGACCGCGCACAGCCCGCCGCCTCGCGTTATCGCCCGCGCCACGATCTCGGCGCTCGCCTCCTCGCGCACGCCGAGCAGAACCCTGATCCCGCGCGTCGCCAGCCCGGTCGCGATCGCCGCGCCGATGCCGCGATTGGCGCCCGTCACCAGCGCCGTTTTCGCGGGGCTGCCGGTCAACTGCCGCCGCCGGGCCGCACGTAAGCCTCGAAGGCCGCGACGTCGGGAAAGGTCATCACGCCCGTCGCGGTCTGCGCCATGATGCTGCCGTCGGGCCGCATCAGCACCCGCCGGTTGGCGATGGTGACCGCCTCGCCGTCGGAGCGCCGGGCGCCCGCCGAAGGCTCCGGCGCGGGATTGGGATGAGCCGCCGGCGCGGGGGCGGGCTGCGGCTCAGCCGGTTTGCCGCCGAGCCGCGACTCCATGCGCGCGACGAAGGCGTGGAAGGCGCTCGTGTGCCGCTCGACGCGACCGAGCTTGAGGACCACGGCGCCGAGCGCGATCACGGTGACCGCCTGGAACCCGGCGAGGATCGCCTGGATGCGCAGGTCCGGCGCCTCCCACGCGACGGCCGCCGATGCGCCGAGCATCGCCAGACCGACCAGCATGACCGCGATGCCCATGGCGCCCTAGGGTCTGTGGGAGTTCAGGTTTCGGGCGCGGCGCGAGCCGGATTGCGGTCCCGAACAGGAGGCGGGCGCTGCGCGTATGGACGATACGGGCAAGCCCGCCGACGCATTCGGGGCTCGGCGTCGCCGAACCTCGAAAGGATGCCGACCTGTCATCGGTTCGGCTCCCGGAACCGGACGATTTTCGCACATGCCGCGCTCCAAATCCTGAACTCCCGCAGATCCTAGCTGAGCCAGCGCTTGCGGCGGCGATAGCTCTTCACGTTGCGGAAGCTCTTGCGGTCGCCGCCGCCGATGCCGAGATAGAATTCCTTGACGTCCTCGTTCTCGCGCAGCGCCTTGGCCTCGCCGTCGAGCACCACGCGGCCGCTTTCGAGGATGTAGCCGTAGGTGGCGTAGCGCAGCGCGATATTGGTGTTCTGCTCGGCGAGCAGGAAGGACACGCCCTCGCTCGCATTGAGCTCGCGCACGATCTCGAAGATCTCCTCCACGAGCTGCGGCGCCAGCCCCATCGACGGCTCGTCGAGCAGGATCATCGACGGCCGCGACATCAGCGCCCGGCCGATCGCGCACATCTGCTGCTCGCCGCCGGAGGTGTAGCCGGCCTGCGAGCCGCGCCGCTCGCGCAGTCGCGGGAAATAGTTGTAGACCATCTCGAGGTCTTCCTTGACCTTCGCCGCGCCGTCGCGCCGGGTGAAGGCGCCGGTCAGGAGGTTCTCCTCGATGGACAGGTGCTCGAAGCAGTGACGGCCTTCCATCACTTGGATGCAGCCGCGCCGCACGAGCTCGTTGGGCGACAGGCTCTGGACCTGCTGGCCCTCGAATTCGATGGTGCCCTTGGTGACCTCGCCGCGCTCGGCGTGCAGCAGGTTCGACACCGCCTTCAGCGTCGTCGTCTTGCCGGCGCCGTTGGCCCCGAGCAGGGCCACGATGCCGCCGCGGGGAACGCTGAGCGAGACGCCCTTCAGCACGAGGATCACGTGGTTGTAGATCACCTCGATATTGTTGACCTGCAACAGCGTCTCCGCCTCGCGCGGGGCAAGTGCCGCTTCAGCCATGGATAAGTTTCCTCTCCGACGGGGTCCCGGGTAGTTGAAGGCCCCGGCAAACCGATGCCGGGGCCCTCGTCACGAATGGATCAGTTGCACTCGCGCGGCGTGATGTTGTTCTCCTTGGCGTAGGCCTCGGAATCCTCCATCGCCAGCTTCGTCACCAGGTCACGGTTGGACGGGATGAAGTCGGTGATGGCGTTCCACTTCTTGGCCTTGGCGTCCCACTGCTGGACGAGCGCAGCGCCGGAACCGCCGTGATTGGCGCAGGAGACCTCGACCGTCGGCCCGAACTTCGGCATGCCGAGGCTCTCGAGCGTCGCGTCGGTGACGCTCAGCGCCTCCATGCCGTCGCGCATGTCGGCCGCGGTGATGTCCTTCTTGCCGGAGATCTCCTGGGCCTTCTTGGCCGCCTCGACCGCGAGCATGGCGGCGTAGAGGCCACGGTTGTACTGCACCGTGCCGAGATTGCTGCCGTCGCCCGCAGCCTTGCCGGCGTCGACGACATACTTCTTGATGTCGGCGAACACCGGATAGTCGGTGCCGGTGCCGGTGAAGTTGAGGGACTTGTAGCCGTTGGCGCCGTCACCGGCCGGCAGCACGTCCTGCTCCGATCCCGACCACCAGATGCCGATGAAGTGGTCCATCGGATAGCGGATGTTGGCCGCTTCCTGGATCGCCACGGCGTTCATCACGCCCCAGCCCCACATCAGCACGAAATCCGGACGCTCGCGGCGGATCTGCAGCCACTGCGACTTCTGCTCCTGACCCGGATGGTCGACCGGCAGCAGGGTCAGCTTGAAGCCCATCTCCTTGGAGAGTTCCTCAAGCGTGCGGATCGGCTCCTTGCCGTAGGCCGAGTTGTGGTAGACGAGCGCCACCGACTTGTCCTTGAGGCTGCCGCCGGACATGTCCGCGGCATGCTGGATCGCGATGGTCGCGCCGTCCCAGTAGTTGGCCGGATAGTTGAACACCCACTTGAAGATCTTGCCGTTCATGGCGGAGGTGCGCCCATAGGCCATCGAGTGGAGCGGAATGCCGTCCGCCGTCATCTTGGGAATGAGCTGGTAGGTGATGCCGGTCGACAGCGGCTGGTAGATCAGCGCCCCCTCGCCCTTGGTCGACTCGTAGCACTCGACGCCCTTCTCCGTGTTATAGCCGGTCTCGCATTCCGGCATCTTGATCTTGACGCCGCCGACGCCGCCGTCGCGCTCGTTGATGAGGGTGAAGTAGTCGGCGTAGCCGTCGGCGAACGGAATGCCGTTCGGCGCGTAGGGGCCCGTGCGGTAGGACAGCGACGGGAAGACGAGATCGGCCATCGCCGGCCCCGCTCCCACCGCCGCCGCAATGGCCGCAGTTGCCAGGATTGTCTTGAGTCTCATGAATGTTCCTCCCATTTGAGACGGTTAGTTTATGCGTCCCGGTCCTTTTCGGCCGGTTGGCATCAGTCTATCCCCATCAGTAGGGGAATGGCCAAAGACGAAGCTTTTCCTTGGTTATCCGCCAGATCTGCGCCAGGCCGTGCGGCTCGACGATCAGGAAGAAGATAATCAGCCCGCCGACGATCATGATCTGGAAATGCGAGGCGAGGTCGGTCGGCCACCCGAAATAGCCGACCATGATGTTCTTCAGCAGCACCGGGAACAGGATGATGAAGCCGGCGCCCAGGAACGAGCCGAGGATCGAGCCGAGCCCGCCGATGATGATCATGAACAGCGCCGTGAACGACTTCTCGATGCCGAAGGCCTCCGTCACCTCCGCCGCGCCGAGATAGACGGCGAAGAACAGCGCTCCGGCGATACCGATATAGAACGAGCTGACCGCGAAGGCCGACAGCTTGGCGTTGAACGGCGAGACGCCCATGATCTCCGCCGCGATGTCCATGTCGCGCATCGCCATCCAGCCCCGCCCGACCCGGCCGCGCACCAGGTTGCGGGCGACCCAGGCGAAGACGAAGACGAAGGACAGGCACAGCAGATAGGTGGCGAAGGGCTCCGAGCTCGGCCCGGTGACGACGTGGCCGAACAGGCTGCGCGACGGCGCCGTGATCTGCCCCGAAGCCGAGTAGTTGTAGAACCACGGGAACTTGTTGAAGAGCCAGACCAGGAAGAACTGCGCCGCCAGCGTCGCCACCGCCAGGTAGAATCCCTTGATCCTGAGCGAAGGGAGCCCGAACAGCACCCCGACGCCGGCCGTTACCACGCCCGACCCGAGGATCGCGAAGACGATGTTGAGCTCGGGGAAGGCGGTCATGAACTTGTAGCAGGCGAACGCCCCGACGGCCATGAAGCCGCCGGTGCCCAGCGACACCTGCCCGCAATATCCCGTCAGGATGTTCAGCCCGATGGCGATCAGCGAGTAGATCAGGAACGGCAGGAGGATCGACTTCTCCCAGTAGTCGTTGATGAAGAAGGGCACGACGAGGAAGGCGAAGGCGACCACGGCCCAGAACAGGAACCGCTCCGACTTGATCGGGAATGTCTGCTGGTCGGACGCGTAGGTCGTCTTGAAGTCGCCGGCTTCACGGTAAAGCATGGTCGCTCACACCCTCTCGATGATCTTTTCGCCGAACAGGCCCTGCGGGCGGAACAGCAGGAAGCCGAGCGCCACCACATAGGCGAACCAGTTCTCGATGGCGCCGCCGACGAGCGGGCCGAGATAGATTTCCGCCAGCTTCTCGCCGACGCCGATGATCAGCCCGCCGACGATGGCGCCGGGGATCGAGGTGAAGCCGCCGAGGATCAGCACCGGCAGCGCCTTCAGCGCGATCAGCGACAGCGAGAACTGCACGCCCGACTTGGCGCCCCACATGATGCCCGCGACCAGCGCCACGAAGCCGGCGATCGACCATACGACGACCCAGATCGTGCGCAGCGAGATGCCCACCGACAGCGCCGCCTGATGGTCGTCGGCGACGGCGCGCAACGCGCGGCCCATCCGCGTGTATTGCGAGAAGAGCGACAGCGCGATCACCAGCACGATGGCGACGACCGCCGCGACCACGTCGAGCTTGTCGATATACATGCCGTAGTAGTCGGCGCCCTGCGCCGCCCATTCGCGCGTCACGTCCTCCCACCAGAACGAGCCGCCGGTGGGAATGCCGACATCCATCGTCTTCAGGTCGGCGCCCCACATCAGGTCGCCGAAGCCCTCGAGGAAATAGGCAAGCCCGATCGTCGCCATGAACAGGATGATCGGCTCCTGGTTGACGAGATGCTTGAGCACCAGCGCCTCGAACAGATAGGCGAAGCCGACCATCACCGCGAGCGTGCCGATCACCGCCAGTGCCGCCGGCAGCGTCCAGCCGAAGGTGTGCAGATCGGTGCCGAACAGCGCGTTGATGAGATGCGCGAAGGGCACCTGCCCGGTCTGCAGGCCGACCAGCGTCAGCGCCGCGAACAGCGCCAGCACGCCCTGGGCGAAGTTGAAGATGCCCGATGCCTTGAAGATCAGCACGAAGCCGAGCGCGACCAGCGAATACATCACGCCGGCCATCAGCCCGTTGAGGATCGTTTCGATCAGGTTGAGAAGCGCCGGGCTCATGGGATTTCCCTCTCGAGGATCAGCCGAGCAGGCCGGGGAACAGCCCGAGCAGGCCGACGAGGATGAGGTAGATCGCCACCGCGTAGTTGAGGAAACGCGGCGCGACGAGGATCAGGATGCCGGCGATGAGGGCGACCAGCGGGAGGATTTGAAGCTGCAGCGTCATGGGATTTCCTTGTTGGCGGATTGTCCGGTCAATCGTGCGGCACGCCGAGATAGGCGTCGATGACGTCCTGGTTCCTGGAGACTTCCTGCGGCGAGCCGTCGCCGATCTTGCGGCCGTAGTCGAGGACGACGACGCGGTCGGAAATGTCCATGACCACGCCCATGTCGTGCTCGATCAGCGCGATCGTCGTGCCGAACTGCTGGTTCACGTCGAGGATGAAGCGGGACATGTCCTCCTTCTCCTCGAGATTCATGCCGGCCATCGGCTCGTCGAGCAGCAGCAGGGTAGGCTCGGCGGCGAGCGCCCGCCCGAGCTCGACGCGCTTCTGCAGGCCGTAGGGCAGGCGTCCGACCGGCGTCTTGCGGATGTGCTGGATCTCGAGGAAGTCGATGATCTCCTCGACCCGCTCGCGATGCTCGAGGTCCTCGCGCATTGCCGGCCCGTACCACAGCGCCTGCCAGAACAGGTTGCGCTTCTGCAGCGTGATGCGCCCGGTCATGATGTTGTCGAGCGTCGTCATGCCGTTGAACAGGGCGATGTTCTGGAAGGTGCGCGAGATGCGCTGGCGCGCGGCTTCCGTCGGGTGCATCGCCTTGCGCGGCTTTCCGCGATAGGTGATCGTCCCCTTTTGGGGATGGTAGAAGCCGTTGATGACGTTGAGCATCGACGTCTTGCCGGCGCCGTTCGGGCCGATGATCGCGCGGATCTCGCCCTCCCTGATGTCGAAGGACACGCCGCTGATCGCCTTCACACCGCCGAACGACAGCGAGATGTCCTCGACCGTCAGCAGCGGCTCCCTTGTCGCCGCCTCGAACTTCTCCGGCGCGTTCATTCGGCGGCCTCTTTCATGATCCCCGCGTCGCCGTGCATCGGCATGTCGCGGATTTCGATGTCGCCCTTCAGCACGCCCTTGCGGCCGTCCTCGAAGGTGACCTCGGTGGCGATCTGCTGCCGCGTGATCGACGGATCGTAGAGCGCGTCGATGAGCGGGCCGTAGCGCTCGGCGATGAAGCTGCGGCGCACCTTGTTGGTGCGGGTGATCTCGCCGTCGTCGGCATCGAGTTCCTTGTGCAGGATCAGGAAGCGGCGGATCTGCGCGCCGGCGAGGATGCCCTCCTCCGACAGCTCCCGGTTCACCTGATCGACGTGGCCCTCGATCATCTTGTAGACCTGCGGATGCGCGGCCAGCTCCTGGTAGCTGGCGTAGGAGACGTTGTTGCGCTCCGCCCAGCTGCCCACCGCCGTCAGGTCGATGTTTATGAAGCAGGCCGTGTAGTCGCGGTCGTGGCCGAAGGCCACCGCCTCCTTCACATTGGGGAAGAACTTGAGCTTGTTCTCGATGTATTTGGGCGGGAACATCGCGCCGTTGCGCAGCCGGCCGACATCCTTGGCGCGGTCGATGATCTTGAGATGGCCGTGCTCGTCGATCAGCCCGGCGTCCCCCGAATGCACCCAGCCGTCCGCCGTCTTGGTCTCCGCCGTCGCCTCCGGGTTCTTGTAATATTCCTTGAACACGGCGGGCGAGCGGTAGAGCACCTCGCCGCTCTCGGCTATCTTGATCTCGACGCCGCGCGGCGCCGTGCCGACCGTGTCGGCGTAGATCTCCGCGTCCGGCTGCGCGGTGACGTAGACGCTGGCCTCGGTCTGGCCGTAGAGCTGCTTGAGGTTGATGCCAAGCGCGCGGAAGAAGCGGAAGATCTCCGGCCCGATGGCCTCGCCGGCGGTGTAGCCGACCTTGATCCGCGACAGCCCGAAGCGGTTCTTCAGCGGCCCGTAGACGAGCATCTCGCCGAGCCAGTAGAGCAGCCGCCCCTTCAGC
>JBFWXZ010000082.1:0-12619 GCA_050186955.1 Flavobacteriaceae bacterium | reverse complement strand
CGGCGGACTTCCTGCCCGGCTTCTGCACCGACACGCTGGCGGTCGCGCCGCGCTGGGCGGAGGCGTCGTTGGTGCGCGGTTCGGCATGGGCGCCGAAGGCGACGAGAAGGGCGAGCGCGGCGGCGGCCGCGCCAGAGACGGTCGTGAGTTTCATGGATTGCCTTTTGTGTTTTCGTCGACCGGGTCCGGTGCCCTAGCGGGTCGTCCCGCCCGTCGCGGGCGGGCCGGCGGCGCCGGTCGTGTCCTGAGTTTCAAGCCTGTGTGTTCAAGCTGCGGTTGGTCACCCTTGAGGAAGCCGGCGGCGGATCGCTCACCGGCCGTATGGACGGGAGAAGGGCCGCCCGAATGTGGCCGGAATCGGCAACCGGGCGTTCAAAAAGGGTTACGCTATGTTGCGGTGCAGCAATGCCGTTCGCGCGGAAACCCCGTGTTTGCGGGGTTTCACGCTGCGGAAGGCGTGATCACGAAAAGCGCAATGAAATTATGTCGCTAGGGGCGTTTTTGAGTCGCTGCGGGTCGCCTGGCCCGATCAGACGCCCGAATCGCCGCCGAGCCGGTAGAATTCGATCGGCCAGGGCGAGAGCCATTTGAGCCGCCAGTCGTGCACCCGCACCGACCGGAACATCGAGGCCTGGCGAATGGTGGTCGCGTGGCGCGGGTCGAGATAGGCGAGCGTGATCTGCCGGCCGGCGGACGCCGCCTCGGCGAGGCGGGCGGCGACCCGGATGACGACGCGGTCGGTCGCCGGGTTGAACATCCACACCATCAGCGGACCGTCCGGCAGCGGCGTGGTGGCGATGCTGCCCTCGATGAAATCGACGTCGCGGCACTTCATCACCGAGCGCGGCCAGTGGCGCAAATTCTGCTCGGCGTCCTCGTGCAGGGTCGGGCTCAGCTCGATGCCGACGCAGCGGGCGAAGGGGAAGCGGGCGGCCTCCAGCACGGCGCGGCCGCGGCCGGAGCCGAAGTCGACGAAGGTGGTCTCGGGGAAATCGATGTCGAGCCGCTCCAGCGCCCAGCGCAGCACGCGGCGCGGGGTCGGGCGGTAGTCGTAGCCGTGCACCCGGTCGGCGTGCTCGAAGTCGTCGTCGCCGAGCGAGACGAACCGCGCGGTGTCGACGAATTCCATCTTGCCCGCCCGCCGGTCGAAGATCCGGCTGTGCATGTTCGCCAGCAACAGCCGCCACATGCCGTCGGTCAGCGCCAGGCTGGCGTCGCCGGCGGTGCGCTGGGGCGGCGGCGTCGGGCGGCGCGCCGGCGCGGCGGGGGCCGGTCGCGGAGCGGGGCCGGGCGCCGGCCTCGCCGCGTTCGCGCGGCGCGGCGCGGGGACGCTCTTCTGGGCGGTCTCGCCGCTCACCGGACCAGCTCCCGCATCGCGTCCTCGAGGCCGGCCATGGTCAGCGGATACATGCGGTCCTCGAAGAGCTGGCGAACCATCTGGATGGAAGGGGTGTATTCCCAGTGCTTGCGCGGCACCGGATTGAGCCAGACCGCGTGCTGCCAGGTTTCCAGCGTGCGCTGGAGCCACAGCGCGCCGGGCTCCTTGTTCATGTGCTCGATGGCGCCGCCGGGCATGGTGATCTCGTAGGGGCTCATCGAGGCGTCGCCGACGAAGATCGCCTTGTAGTCCGACGGGTAGGTGTGGAGCAGATCCCAGGTCGGCGTCTGGTCGCTCCAGCGGCGGGCGTTGTCGCGCCACACGCCTTCATAAAGGCAGTTGTGGAAGTAGAAATACTCCATGTGCTTGAACTCGGCGCGGGCGGCCGAGAACAGTTCCTCGACCTGGCCGATATGCCAGTCCATCGAACCGCCGACATCGAAGAACAGCAGCACCTTCACGGCGTTGCGGCGCTCGGGGCGGAACTTGATGTCGAGCCAGCCGCGATGCGCGGTCTCGCGGATCGTGTTGTCGAGGTCTAGCTCGTCGGCGGCGCCGGTGCGGGCGAATTTGCGCAGGCGGCGCAGCGCCATCTTGATGTTGCGGGTGCCGAGCTCGCGGCTGTCGTCGAGGTCCTGGAACTCGCGTTTGTCCCAGATCTTCACCGCCCGGAAGTTGCGGTTTCCGTCCTGGCCGATGCGCACGCCCTCGGGATTGTAGCCATAGGCGCCGAAAGGGGAGGTGCCGGCGGTGCCGATCCACTTGCTGCCGCCCTGGTGGCGGCCCTTCTGCTCCTCGAGCCGCTTCTTCAGCGTCTCCATGAGCTTTTCCCAGCCGCCGAGCGCCTCGATCTGCGCCTTCTCCTCCTCGGTCAGGTTCTTCTCGGCGAGCCTGCGCAGCCATTCCTCGGGTATCTCGGCCCGCTCCAGTCCCTCGGCGAGCGAGTCGAGCCCCTTGAAGACCTTGGAGAAGACCCGGTCGAACTTGTCGAGGTTGCGCTCGTCCTTCACCAGGCAGGCGCGCGAGAGATAGTAGAAATTCTCCACCTCGCGGCCGGCGACGTCGCGGTCCAGCGCGTCGAGCATCATCAGATACTCGCGCAGCGAGACCGGCAGGCCGGCGCTTTTGAGCTCGGTGAAGAACTGGACGAACATTCAGGCGCGCATTCCGCAAGGTTCGGACAATGGCAATCACCTGTCACAACGGGGCGGATTGGGCAAGGCGAGCGGCGAAGGCTTCAGCCCTTGCCGTCCGCCTCCCGCTCGGCCGCCTTGGCGCCGGCGACCAACTCGCGGGCGAGTTCGGCGATGGACGGCGCCCTCAGTCCGGCGAACGGCATGGGGCGGCAGACCTCGATGGCGGCGAGGCCGACGCGCGCCGTCATCATGCCGTTGAACAGGCCCTCGCCGAGGCGCGCGGAGAGGCGGGCGGCGAGCCCGTGGCCGAGCATCTGCTGGACGATGGCGTCCGACATTGCGATGCCGCCGGTGACGGTGAGGTGCAGGCCGATGCGCTTCAGCAGGCTGAGGAAGGCGAGGCCGGAGGGCCGTCCGCCGTAGCTCTCGGCGATGCGGCGCGACAGGCGGACGATCTCGAAGGCGACGAAGACGAGGTCGAGGACGGCGCGCGGCGAGATCGCGGTGACCATGGAGACGCGCTTGGCGGACTGGCGCACCAGCGCCCGCGCGGCGGCGTCCGGCCCCGCCATCAGGTCGCGCTCGACGAGGGTGACGAGGTCGCGGCCGTCAATCACCTCGCCGAGATGGGCGGCGGCGGCGGTGCGCGCGCGCGCCATGTCGGGGCGATCGTCATAGAGCGCGATCAGCGAGCGCGACACGGCGGTGGCGGCGCGCGGATCGTCGGTCGCGAAGGCCGCCGCCGCCTCCTCGCGCAGATGGTTGATGCGCGACAGCCGCAGGAAGGCGCGGGCTTCCCAGACGAGGAAGCCGAGCAGCCCGAGGACGGCCAGCGCGGCGAGCGCGCTCGCCGTCCAGCCGAGCCAGTCGGCGCGCGCGAACAGATCCTCGATCAGGCCCCACGCCCAGGCGCCGACGGCGATCGAGACGAGGCCGCCGAGGCCGGTGGCCAGCCATTTGAGGAAGGGCGGGCGGCGGCGCGGCGCGGCCGGCGCGACCACCGGGGCCGGCGGTTCCTCGGTTGGCGGGGGCGTCTCGACGACGAGCGGGCGGCGCGGTTTCTTCGCGGTCGCCTTCCTGGGTTGCGGCTTGTCGTCGAGGACGAAGGCCTCGGGGCGGCGCTTGGCGCTGTCGGTCAAATCAGGCGGTCTCCGATGAGGAACTCGATGGTGCGGTCGAGGCGGATATGCGGCAGGCGCACGCCGCCATCGGGCGTTTCGGCGAGATCGGCGGGCGGGCGGAAGCGGATGAAGCGCCAGGCTTCTTCCTCAGAAAATGATTCAGGGACCTCAGACGCCGATTCAACGGCTTCCGTGGCGGGAAAGACCGATTCTGGGTCTTCCGGCAAGTCGCCGGGAAATATGGCGATTTCCTTGTTGCCGGCGAGCGCCCTGCCGCCGAGGCGCTGGCCCTTCTCCGGCACGCCGATGACGCAGGGCAGGGTCTCGCCGCCGCGCGTCACCGTGCCCTCGCGGGTCGCGCGGACGGCGGCGAGGGCCGCCGCCTCGACGCTGGCGCCGGCGAATTCGGCCCTGTCGATGGCGCGCCGCGTCATCCGCCGCAGGATCGCCTCCAGCCGGTCGTGCTGGGAGGAGCCGATGTGGTCGGCCTTGGTCGCGGCGAAGAGGATGCGGTCGATGCGGCGCGACAGGATGCGCGACAGGAAGCTGTTCGCGCCGGGGCGGAAGGCGGCGAGGATGTCGCCCAGCGCGAGCTCGAGGTCTGCGACGGCGGCGGGACCGGCGTTCAGCGCCTGCAGCACGTCGACGAGGACGATCTGCCGGTCGAGCCTGGCGAAGTGGTCGCGGAAGAAGGGCTTCACGATCCGCTCGCGATAGGCGTCGTAGCGCCGCTCCATCATGGCGTGCAGGCTGCCCGAGGGGGCGGTGGCGTCGCGGGCGATGTCGAGCGGCGCGAAGGTGAGCGCCGGCGAACCCTCGAGGTCGCCGGGCATCAGGAAGCGCCCGGGCGGCAAAGCGGAGAGCGAATGGCGCTCCTCGCGCGCCGCCGCCAGATAGGCGGTGAAGAGGGCGGCGATCTCGCGCGCCGCCGTCTCGTCGGCGGGTGCCGCCGGGTCGAGCGCCTTCAGCCTCGCGTGCCAGGGCGCGGCGAGCGGTGCGCGAACCTTGGTGCGGCTCTGGGCGAGGGTGCGCGCCGACCATTCCGCGTAGTTCATCTGCAGCAGCGGCAGGTCGAGCAGCCATTCGCCGGGATAATCGACGATGTCGAGGGTCAGCTGGCCGCCCGACAGGTTGCGGTTGATGAAGCGCGACGACTGGAAATGCAGGATCAGGCGCAGTTCGGCGACGCGGCGGGTGGATTGCGGCCAGTGACGGTCCTCGCCACCGGTCAGCGCCGCCAGATGGTCCTCATAGGCGAAGCGCGGCACCGCGTCGTCGGGCTGCGGGTCGAGGCGGGCGTTGGCCAGCCTGCCCGAGGCGTAGGCGTCGAAGAGCGGCAGCCGCCCGCCATGCAGCAGCGCGTTGACGAGGGCGGTGATGAACACCGTCTTGCCGGAGCGGGCGAGCCCGGTGACGCCGATGCGCAGCGTCGGCTCGACGACATCGCTCGCATAGTCGGCGATATTGGCGGCGATCAGCCGCGCATCGTCGATGATGTCGCCGAAAAGCCCCATGCGGTTCCCGTCTTCTTCCTTTTATCAACCGGCAGGCAATATGGGGGCGCCCGCCGCCGGTGAGAAGGGCGTCAGGCAGGACCGAGGTCGGCGGGCGTGACGAAGGCCGCGAGGTGGCCGCCGCCCGGCACGGCGTCGGCGAAGCGCGGGGTGTCGACGTCGATGACGGCGAGCGCGGCGGTCGGGAACTTGTCGTGCAGGCGCTTCAGCGTCGCGGTGTCGCCGCGTCCGGCGAGCAGCGAGGCGACGTCCTCGATCGCCGGGTTGTGGCCGACCAGCATCAGCGTCTCGGCGTCGCCGCCTTCCTTGACGGCGGCGAGATAGCCCGCGGCGTCGGCCTCGTAGAGCCGGTGGGTGAGGCGGATGTCGGTGTCGTAGGCGAGGTGCGGGACGAGGGCGGCCAGCGTCTGGCGGGTGCGCATCGCGGTGGAGCAGAGGATGCGCTGCGGCAGCAGCCCGCGCTCGGCGATGAAGCCGGCGATGCGCGGGGCGTCGTTCTCGCCGCGCGGGTTCAGCGGCCGGTCGAAGTCGCGGCGGGTGTCGTCCGACCAGTCGGACTTGGCGTGGCGCAGCAGCAGCAGTCTCGGCATCAGCCCGCCAGTTTCGAGAAATCGGGCTGGCGCTTCTCGAGGAAGGCGGCGAAGACCTCGCGGGCCTCCGGCGAGGACAGCCTTCCGGTGAAGATATCGGCTTCCGCCATGATGACCTCCTCCATGACCCTCGTGTCGCCGCGCATCAGCCGCTTGGTGTCGCGCATGGCGCCCGGCGCCTTGGCGGCGAAACGCTCGGCCAGCGCGAAGGTTTCGCGCTCCAGCGCATCGGGCTCGACGACGCGGCCGGCGATGCTGAGGCTGACGGCGGTCTCGCCGTCGAGCGGCCGGCCGAGCATCAGGATCTCGGCGGCGCGCAGATAGCCGACGCGCTGCGGCAGCAGCAGGGTGGAGGCGGCCTCGGGCACGATGGCGAGGTCGAGGAAGGGCGCCTGAAGGCGGCTCTGCGGCGTCACCAGGACGCCGTCGCAATGCAGCAGCATGGTCAGCCCGATGCCGATGGCGACGCCGTCGACGCCGGCGATGACGGGCACCGAGGAGCGCGCCAGCGACAGCAGGAAGCGGATCACCGGGCGTTCCCGCGGGTCGCCGCCGGCCTGGTGGCCGCCCTGGGCGAGGAAATCCTTGATGTCGTTGCCGGCGCAGAAGGCGCCCGGCGCGCCGAGAATGACGACCGCCCGCACGGCGGGATCGCCCTCCGCCGCCTCCATCGCATCGGCGAGGGTCGCGTACATGGCCGAAGTGAGCGCGTTCTTCTTGTCGGGGCGCGTCAGCCGGACGACCTTGAGCGCGCCTTCCGATGCAACCGTCACATCGCCCATATGCGTGTTCCTCTCTTGTGTCCGCCGCGGCGCTAGAATAGCCGCAATGGGCGAAACCGCCATCCTTGCCGACGGACCCGCCGCAATGCCCGCCGAACCCCACGCCAGGAGCTTCTACGCCGCCACCGCCGAGCCGCTGGCGCTTCCCGCCAGCGAGGCGCGCGAGGCCGATGTGGCGATCATCGGCGGCGGGCTCGCCGGGCTGACGGCGGCGCGCGAACTCGCCGCGACGGGCAAGTCGGTGCTGGTGCTGGAGGCGAATCGCGCCGGCTGGGGCGCCTCGGGGCGAAACGGCGGCTTCGTCTCGCCGGGCTATGCCGGTTCGATCCGCGACGCGGAGAAGCGGCTCGGCCTCGAACACGCGAAAAGGCTCTGGGACCTTTCGGTGACGGGCGTCGACTACGTCCGCGACACGCTTCGCGCGCTCGGGCGGCAGGACCTCGTCGGCGGCCATGGCTGGCTGAAGATGATGCGCCATCCCGACGCGGCGGCGCGCCAGCGCCACGCCGAGGCGATGCGCCGCGATTTCGGCATGGACTACGAGTACTGGCCGACGGCGAAGGTGCGCGAGCACGTGCTGACGACGCGCTATCACGATGCGCTGCACGACCCGAAGGCCTTCCACATCCATCCGCTGAACTACGCGCAGGCGCTGGCGGGCGACGCGGCGGCGAAGGGCGCGGCGATCCGCGAGGGCGTTCGCGTGGCGCGCGTCGAGGGGACGGCCGGCGCCTTCCGGCTCTCGACCAGCGCCGGCGAGATCAGGGCGGCGAGCGTCGTCCACGCCGCCAGCACCTATGGCGGCGGCGTCGTTCCCCGCATCGGCCGCGCCATCCTGCCGGTGGCCACCTACATGATCGCCAGCGAGACCATGCCAGAGCGGCTGGCGGAGGCGATCCGCTTCACCGGCTGCCTCGGCGATTCGCGCCGGGCCGGCGACTACTACCGCGTCTTCGGCGGTCGGCTGCTGTGGGGCGGGCGCATCACCACCCAGCGCGGCGAGCCGGCGCGGCTCGGCGTGATGCGGTAGGCGGTTATCCTGTGGATCTACCCGCAGCTCGGCGATTTCCGCGTCGACCATGCGTGGTCGGGGCTGATGGGCTATCCCGTGCACAAGATGCCGCTGATCGGCGAATTCGCGCCGGGCCTGTGGGCGGCGACCGGCTTCGGCGGCCACGGCCTCAACACCTCCGCCACCGGCGGCCTGCTGGTCGCCTCGGCGATCGCCCATGGCGACGACCGCTGGAAGCTCTTCGCGCCCTATCGCGCCCGCTGGGGCGGCGGCCCGCTCGGCCGCGCGGCGACGCAGCTCGAATACTGGCGGCTGCAGCTCCTCGACCGGATCGAGGAGGGAAGGGGCTAGCGCACTTTCGAGGACGTGGCGGGTTTCGGCCCCGAAAGCGTCGATAGCGTCCGAAGGCGGGTCGGCATCATCGGGCCGGCGCCGGCGTCAGCCGATCTCCTCGACGATGCATGTCAGTTCGGTCCCGCCGGGCGGGGTAAAGAGCGCCTCTTTTCCCTGCGTCCAGAAGCTCGACGCGCCGCCCCATGCATCGCTTTCGTATTTTGCGCCGGAAGCCGATCCGACGCGGGGCAGGACGATCGACGAATCGTTCCATTTGAGTGACACCATCGGGTCAGCCGTGTTGACGAAGACGGCGCTGATCCCGGCGTCGAAACCCTTGCAGACAATGGCGAGGGGGCCAAGGCTCGCGCCGGCGCCGTCATCGCGCCGGGCATCGGCATAGCCTTCGCGCAGCTCGTGGATGCGGAACGCATATTCGTTGGCGATGCAGGTCTCGAGGCCGAGATCGGACTTCCAGCACTCGTCGCGACCCTTGATCCAGCCGCGCTGGGTGGCCTTGAGCTCCTTCTCGCGTTCGGGCGTCATGTACTGGCCGCTGACCGCGAGGTGATAGAGCCGGGCCAGCTCGCGATCGAGTTCGGCCAGCGCGTCGCTCGCGCACACCGCCTTCGTCGCGTCATTGTCAGCCTTCGCGCAGTCGAAAGACGGCTTGCCGCCGGCAAGGGACGGGGCGGCGAGGAGAATGCAGGCAAGCAGCGTGCCGAAAGAAACAGGAACGCTCTTCATAGGGGAGTCCTCCCGTCGGGTTGCAGAAGGACACCATAGCCCGGAAATCCGTAAAGGATCGCCGAATTATCGGCGGCTCCCGTTACACGTCGCGGGCGCCGGAGCTTCTTGCGGAGCCTAGCTCCCGATCTTCTCCAGCTCGTAGGGCGTCGTCTGGTACATCTCGTTGATCCAGTTGCCGAAGAGCAGGTGCGCCTGGCTGCGCCAGCGGTTCTCGGGCGTGCGCTGCGGGTCCTCGTCGGGGAAGTAGTTCGGCGGGATGTGGATCGGCGTGCCGTTGGTGACGTCGCGCTGATACTCCTCGGCCAGCGAGGTCGAGTCGTATTCGATGTGGTTGAACATGTAGAGCGCGCGGTGGCGCGGGTCGTCGACGAGGCAGATACCCGCCTCGCTGCTGTCCATCAGGATCTCCAGTCCGCGGCCATCCGGGATGTCGTCGCGGCGCACCTCGGTCCAGCGCGAGACGGGGATGGAGAAATCGTCGGAGAAGCCGCGCAGATAGGGCGAGGCGGCGCTCAGATTGCGGTGGCGGAAGACGCCGAACGCCTTCTTTTCAAGAGCATGCTTGGGTACGCCGTAAAAATGATTCAACGCCGCCTGGGCGCCCCAGCAGATGGCGAAGAGCGAATGCACGTTGGTCTGCGTCCAGTCGAAGATGCGGGTCAGCTCGTCCCAGTAGTCGACCTCCTCGAAGGGCAGCAGCTCGATCGGCGCGCCGGTGACGATGAAGCCGTCGAACTTGCGGTGCCGGATCGCCTCCCACTCCTCGTAGAAGGCGAGCATGTGGGATTCCGGCGTGTTCTTCGGGGTGTGGCCGGAAACCTTGACCAGCGTCAGCTCGACCTGCAGCGGCGTCGCGCCGACGAGGCGGGCGAACTGGGTCTCGGTCCTGATCTTGTTCGGCATCAGGTTGAGCAGGGCGATCTGCAGCGGGCGGATGTCCTGCCGCGCCGCCTGGTCCTCCGGCATGACCATCACGCCCTCGGCGTCGAGCGTCGCGCGGGCGGGAAGATCGTTGGGGATGCGGATCGGCATGGGGGTATTTCCGGAACGGTAATGCTGGGGAGGCCGGGTTATTGCCTGACGGCGATTACCGCAAGCGGGAGGGGTGCGTTGCTCGGGCATTCAACCGCCGTCTTTGCCGGATCAACTCCGGCAATGACGGCCGCAACTGGCCTGTGAATTCCCCGCCCTCATCCTGAGGTGCGAGGCGAAGCCGAGCCTCGAAGGATGGGCCGCAGCCTGCCGCATAGCCGCAACTGGATTTTCAGCCTTTGCCGGAATGACGGTTGGTGGCGCGGCCCCGGTTCCAATCGTCATTGCCGGACTTGATCCGGCAATCCATTCCAACAACATCGCAAACCATCGCTTCCGCCGCGTTTGTCGCCCCGACTGCGGAATGGATCACCGGGTCAAGCCCGGTGATGACGGGTAGTATCGAGGCATCAGTCCCAATCGTCATTCCGGCGAAGGCTAAGAATCCAGAACGGCGACAGCGATCAACTTGGGTGCAGGCTAGTTTCCGCGCTCGATGGCGCGGGAGACGAGGTCGAGGAAGCCGGCCTCGTCCTTCACCGCCTCGACCTCCTCAGCCTCGACGACGTAGCCGTATTTCGCCGCGATCGCCTCGTAGAGCGGGATGCGGTGATGGACGAGGGCGCGGAAGCCCCAGGCGGCGAAGTCGTCGGGGTCGACCCGGTCGTCGTCGGCGACGCCCTTCTCGGCCTTGTAGCCGGCCCAGCAGCGCTCGAGGAACTCGGGCTGGTAGTACATCGGCTTGGGCGCGCGGCGGAAACGGCGCACCAGCTCCTCGGCGTGCTCCCTGGTGCCGCGGATGTAGAGCAGCAGGGTCTTCTCGGCGAGCACCGAAAGCACCGGATCGTCGGGATCGTCGGGGTTGGCGACCTCGCAGAGCGAGCCGCCGCTGTCGCAGATGAAGTGGCTGTAGCCGTAGATGTCGCGGGCCTTGCCGATGAACTCGGCGACGTCGCGCAGGGCGGCGATCTCGGCGAGGCGGTGGCGCTCCTGGCGCAGGCGGTATTCGTCGAAGGGAATGCCGCCCTTCGCGGGGTCGCCGGGCTTGCCGAGATAGGTCGAGAGCGGCTCGAGATTGTGGAAGGTGATGTTGGAGGCGATGTAGATCGAATCCGTCCGCAGCAGGTCGCGCAGGAACGGCACGCGCATCGCCTCGCGCTTGAAGTTGTCGACGATGAACTCGCCCATGTAGCGGGTGCCGATGCGGTAGTCGACCGAGTAGTGGAACCAGCCGTAGCCGCGCAGCATCGAGGCCGTCGTGGTCTTGCCGAGACCCGACATGCCGAACACGGTGACCGCCTTCTGCGGCAGGTCGAGGAATTCACCCGGCGATGAGAAGCGCATGGGACATGCGAGTAGCCGAGCATGAGCGCAGGCGCAAGGCGGCAGCGCTTGCCGTTCAGCGCGGCGCCGGCCTTCCGTGCAGGATGATGCCGGCGAGCAGCAGGGCGATCATCGTGCCGTTGAGGATGTGCCAGGCGAAATGCGTGCCGGCCGGGAAGGCTTCGCAGACGGCGATGTCGAGCGTGCGGAAGACCAGCGAGACGAGGAAGACGAGCGCCGATGCGGCGACCCAGCCGAAGGCGGGATGGCGCGCCCTGTGGAGCGCCAGCACGAAGGACCACTGGGCGATGACCGCCGGCGCGTATTGCAGCGAGCCGTTGAGCACCGGCGCGGCGCCCGGCTCTGTGTCGGGGGCAACCAGCGCGTAGCCGTAGCCGGCGGCGATGAGGACGGCGAAGGTGAAGGCGATGCGCAGCGCGCTCATGGCGAAGTAGCGCCGCATCGCCACCGCCACGAAGACGGCGACGAAGATCCAGATCGGGATGGTGTCGGCGAGGCCGGCCCAGACGGTGGCGAAGGTGTGGAAGAGGAAGGAGCCGACGCCGACGGCCGCCGTCAGCGCCACCAGCAGCCAGAGATCGACATCCCGGCTGCCGCGCCGGAGCAGCATCGCCGCGCCGATCAGGGCGGCGGCGATGAAGGCAATGTTGCTCGCCGCGTTGAGCGGTTCGGCCCAGAAGCCGGGGTCAAGGCGCTCGCAGTAGATGTCGACCGGGTCGGTGAGCGCCATGGCGGGGAGGGGTCAGTTGCCCCGCCGCGACATGAAGGCGAGGCGCTCGAAGAGGTGGACGTCCTGCTCGTTCTTGAGCAAGGCGCCGTGCAGCGGCGGGATCAGCTTCTTGGGATCGCGCTCGCGGAGCTGCTCGGGCGAGATGTCCTCGCTGACCAGCAGCTTGATCCAGTCGAGCAGTTCCGAGGTCGAGGGCTTCTTCTTGATGCCCGGCACGTCGCGGACCTCGAAGAAGATCGCCAGCGCCTCGTTGAGCAGGCGCTTCTTGAGGCCGGGAAAGTGCACGTCGACGATGGCCTGCATCGTCTCGGTGTCGGGAAAGCGGATGTAGTGGAAGAAGCAGCGGCGCAGGAAGGCGTCCGGCAGCTCCTTCTCGTTGTTGGAGGTGATGATGACGATGGGGCGCTGCCTGGCGGTGATCGTCTCGCCGGTCTCGTAGATGTTGAACTCCATCCGGTCGAGTTCCTGCAGCAGGTCGTTGGGGAACTCGATGTCGGCCTTGTCGATCTCGTCGATCAGCAGCACCGGGCGCTCATCGGCGGTGAACGCCTCCCACAGCTTGCCGCGACGGATGTAGTTGCGGATGTCGTGCACGCGGTCGTCGCCGAGCTGGCTGTCGCGCAGGCGGCTGACGGCGTCGTATTCGTAGAGCCCCTGCTGCGCCTTGGTCGTCGACTTCACGTGCCATTCGAGCAGCGGCACGCCGAGCGCGCCGGCGATCTCGTGGGCCAGCACCGTCTTGCCGGTGCCGGGCTCGCCCTTCACCAGCAGCGGCCGCTCCAGCGTGATGGCGGCGTTGACGGCGATCCGGAGATCGTCGGTCGCGACATAGGACTTGGTGCCTTCGAAACGCAATGCGGCAACTCCCGGGGGAACAAGGTCAGAAGCGTTGTCCAT
>JBFWXZ010000081.1:0-12657 GCA_050186955.1 Flavobacteriaceae bacterium | reverse complement strand
GCAAGCGCTTCGCGGTCGCGCCGTTGATGTCATAGCTGCGCGGCTAGGGCTGACGGGCAGGCGATGTTCGGTAGATGGGGTAGCGGAAACGACGTGTTCAGGCCTGCGCCGCCGGTGCAGCCCCGCGAACCCGTCGCGCCGGCCGAGCCGGCCTCCGGTACGCCGCCGATGGGCGAGCGGCCTCCCGCGCCGGCGCCCGCGTCCGAGTTCGCGACGACACCTCCGCGCGAAAGCGCGGCGCCCAAGCCCGCCGCGCCGCCGCCCGCCGCGCCGCCGCCCGCCGCCGCCCGCCCGGAACCCCCGAAGCCGAAACCGGCTGCGGCGCCGCCGAAGCGTTCGGAAGACTATTACGACATCAAGACGGCCATCTTCTCGGCGCTGATCGACGCCATCGACCTGTCGCAGCTCGCCAAGATGGACAATGAGAGCGCGCGCGACGAAATCCGCGACATCGTCAACGAGATCATCGTTCTCAAGAACGTCGTCATGTCGATCTCCGAGCAGGAAGCCCTGCTCGACGACATCTGCAACGACGTTCTCGGCTACGGCCCGTTGGAGCCGCTGCTCGCCCGCGACGACATCGCCGACATCATGGTCAACGGCGCCGACACGGTCTACATCGAGGTCGACGGCCGCATCGAGCAGACCGGCGTGCGTTTCCGCGACGCCGGCCAGCTCCTCAACATATGCCAGCGCATCGTCGGCCAGGTGGGCCGCCGCGTCGACGAGGCGAGCCCGATCTGCGACGCCCGCCTTCCCGACGGCAGCCGCGTCAACGTCATCGCGCCGCCGCTCGCCATCGACGGCGCCGCGCTGACCATCCGCAAGTTCAAGAAGGACAAGCTGACGCTCGAGCAGCTCGTCAAGTTCGGCTCGATATCGCCGGAGGGCGCGACGATCCTCGAGATCATCGGCCGCTCGCGCTGCAACACGATCATCTCCGGCGGCACCGGCTCCGGCAAGACGACCCTGCTCAACTGCCTGACCCGCTACATCGACACCACCGAGCGCATCATCACCTGCGAGGACTCCGCCGAGCTGCAGCTCCAGCAGCCGCACGTCGTCCGCCTCGAGACCCGCCCGCCGAACCTCGAGGGCGAGGGCGAGATCACCATGCGCGACCTGGTCAAGAACTGCCTGCGCATGCGTCCCGAGCGGATCATCGTCGGCGAGGTGCGCGGACCCGAGGTGTTCGACCTGCTGCAGGCGATGAACACCGGCCACGACGGCTCGATGGGCACGATCCACTCCAACAGCCCGCGCGAGTGCTTGAACCGTATCGAATCGATGATTGCCATGGGCGGCTTCTCGCTGCCCCAGCGCACGGTGCGCGACATCATCGTCGGCTCCGTCGACATCATCATCCAGGCCGCGCGCCTGCGCGACGGCTCGCGCCGCATCACCCACGTCACCGAGGTGCTCGGCGTCGAGGGCGAGGTCATCATCACCCAGGACCTCTTCGTCTACGAGATCCAGGGCGAGGACGCGAACGGGCGCATTCTCGGCCGCCACCGTTCCACCGGCATCGCCCGTCCCGCCTTCTGGGATCGCGCCCGCTACTTCGGCGAGGAGCAGCGGCTCGCCGCGGCCCTCGACGCCTCGGAGGTCGACGAGATCCAGGAAATGCAGGCATAGGCCCATGTTCAGCGGCAATGTTGCCCAGTTCGCCTTCATCTTCATGGTCACGGTCAGTCTGGCCGGGGTGGCCTGGGTATTCGTCGGGCCCTACGTCACCGGCGAGAAGCGCGCCGGCAAGCGCATCCGCAACGTCGCCACCAAGAACGCGCCGACCCGCGCCACCCGCGAGCGCGCCGCCGACGCCGACAAGCGGCGCAAGCAACTCGCCAACACCCTGAGCGACCTCGAGGCCAAGCAGCGCGCCGTCAAGCGGCCGCCGCTGCGCATCCGGCTCACCCAGGCGGGCCTGAAATGGACCCCGCGCACCTACTGGATCATCTCCGCCGTAACCGGGGTCGTCCTCGTCTTCGTCGGCATCGCCGTGAGGGTGCCGTTCTACGTGCTGCCGCTGCTCGCCTTCGCCGGCGGGCTCGGCCTGCCGGCCTGGTTCGTCAAGTTCATGAAGGCGCGCCGCCAGCGCAAGTTCATCGACGAGTTCGCCACCGCCGTCGACGTCATCGTGCGCGGCATCAAGGCGGGCCTGCCGGTCAACGACTGCTTCCGCATCATCTCCCGCGAGGCGCAGGAGCCGGTGCGCAGCGAGTTCAAGCGCATCATCGAGACCCAGGCGCTCGGCGTCACCATTCCCGAGGCGGTGGCCAAGCTCTACGAGCGCATGCCGCTTCCCGAGGCGAACTTCTTCTCCATCGTCATCACCATCCAGCAGCAATCGGGCGGCAACCTCGCCGAGGCGCTCGGCAACCTGTCCAAGGTGCTGCGCGAGCGCAAGAAGATGAAGGCGAAGGTGCGCGCGGTCAGCCAGGAGGCGAAGGCTTCCGCCGCCATCATCGGCTCGCTGCCGGTGATCGTGATGATCCTCGTCTTCCTGTCGAGCCCCGACTACATCTCGCTGCTGTGGACGGAGCGGCTCGGCCACATGATGCTCGCCGGCTCGGCGGTGTGGATGACCATTGGCGTGCTGGTCATGCGCAAGATGATCAACTTCGATTTCTGAGGTGGCGCGATGATCTACAGCCTGCTCGACCGCGCCCTGAACCCGCAGTTCCTCGTCGCCCTCTTCGCCGCCGTGGCGACGATCGCCACCATCATCACGCTGGCGATGCCCTATCTGTCGAGCGACAAGCTCAACTCGCGGATGAAATACGTCTCCAAGGAGCGGTACAAGATCCGCGACCGCGAGCGCGCCCGCCTCGCCCAGAACCAGGGCCGGGTGCAGTTGCGCCGGCAGACGCCCAAGGCCTTCATGGCCGACATCGTCGACAGGCTGAACCTGCGCAAGGCGCTGGAATCGGAAGACACCCGCGACAAGCTCGCCATGGCCGGCCTGCGCGGCCAGCCGCCGCTGATCGGCTTCCTGTTCGCCCGCATCGCGCTGCCGATCATCTGCTTCCTGGCGACGCTGTTCTACATCTTCGTCTTCGGCAAGTTCGAGAACCAGCCGGCGACCATCAAGCTGCTGGCGGCGGTCGGCGGCGCCTATTTCGGCTTCTACCTGCCCAATCTCTACATCTCGAACCGCGTCTCCAAGCGGCAGACGGATATCTCCCGCGCCTTTCCCGACGCCCTCGACCTGCTGCTGATCTGCGTCGAATCCGGCATGTCGGTGGAAGCCGCCTTCAAGAAGGTGAGCCAGGAGATCGGCTCGCAGTCGATCGCGCTCGCCGAGGAGCTGACCCTGACCACGGCGGAGCTGTCCTATCTGCAAGAGCGCCGCCAGGCCTACGAGAATCTCGGCCGGCGCACCGGCCTGCCCGGCGTCAAGGCGGTCGTCACCGCGCTGATCCAGGCGGAGCGCTACGGCACGCCGCTCGGCACCGCGCTGCGCGTCATGGCGCAGGAGAACCGCGACATGCGCATGGCCGAGGCCGAGCGCAAGGCCGCCGGCCTGCCGCCGAAGCTGACCGTGCCGATGATCGCGTTTTTCCTGCCGGTGCTCTTCGTGGTGATCCTCGGGCCGGCGGCTATCCGTCTGATGGCAGTGACGAATTGACGGCCGAGGGTCGGGGGCGTGGCGCGGATTCGCGCTGAACGCCGCGATGAACTAGTTCACGACTGCTTGATCTTCTTCCAGCGATCGTCCTGGCGCAGCATCTGGCGCATATAGGCGACGTTGGCGGCCGCGTCTTCCGCGGACAGATCGGCGGTCGCGACCTTCTCCGCTTCCTCGAAACGGCCCTGCAGCCCGATGACCAGCGCCAGGTTCTGCCTGATCCGCTGGTCGCGGCTTCGCTCCGACGCCGTGCGCAGCAGCGCCTCGGCTTCCTTCAGCTTGCCGGAAAGCGCCAGCGACAGCCCGAGATTGCTGGCGATGGCCGGCTCGTTCAGGGCGATCTTGCGCGCCTTGGCGTATTGCGCCTGCGCTTCGGCGTGCTCGCCGAGCATGTCGTAGGCGGCGCCTTGCGCGGAATAGATGCGCCAGTCCGCCGCGCCGGCCTGTTCGGCCTTGGCGAGCATGGCGAGGCCGGCCTGGGCGTTGCCGGTCTCCACGAGGTAGCGCCCGTAGGCGGACAGCGCCGTCTTGTCCTGCGGCGTCGCCGCCACCGCGCGCTCGAGCACCGCCTTGGCGCGCTCGCCGTTGCCGGCCGCTTTCAGCGCGTCGGCATAGGCGATGGCGCGGCGCGGATCGTTGGGCGAGCGCATATAGGATTTCTCGAGCGCCTCGACGCCCGACGCCGAACCGCCGATCGAGCCGGTGTGCATCTCCCGCGACTGGCTGCACGCCGAAAGCATCAGGCTTGCCAGCGCGACGCCGGCGAGAGCGGTCATGCGGAATGAGGGACGGGGAGCCACTGCGATACTCATGCAATCTCCGGCCCCGCTGCATTTACAGCCGTCACCGGACGGCGTCGGGGCACGCCCCGATCAATAGACTGTTAACCCTAATGCATGGTTAATTGGCGTAGTCTCGCCTCCTGTCTCACCGGAAATTTCTCCATGCAATCAAAGCCATCCGATCCCGCCCGGCTGATCGCCGCGGCCTCGACGCGCGCCGTCCCCGTCTATTTCGCGGGCCCCGGCGAGATCCCCCGCATCCTCGCGGCGTTGAGCCCGCTGCAATCTGCATTCGCGACGGCGCAGGATTTCGCGGGGCAGGCGGGACGGGTCGTCCTGCTTCCCGATGGCGACGGCGGGGTGGCGGCGGTGCTGTTCGGAACCGGAGAGGAGCCCGATCCGATGCAGGCCGGCAAGCTCGCCGGCGAGCTTCCCGCCGGCGTCTACACGCTGGAGAACGCGCCCGAGCCCGAGCTCGCCTGCTTCTCGTTCCTCGCCGGCGCCTATCGTTTCGCCCGCTACAAGGAGGTCGCCGCCAGGGAGGTCCGGCTGAAGGTTCCCGCCGGCATCGACCGCGACCGCCTGACCGCGCTCGTCAGGGCGGTCTGGATGGCGCGCGACCTGATCAACACCCCGGCCTCCGACATGGGCCCGGCGGAACTCGAGGCGGCGGCCCGCGCGGTGTGCCGGGACGGCAAGGGCGCCGGCTTCTCCGCCGTCAAGGGAGCAGCGCTGAAGCGCGGTTTCCCGATGATCGAGGCGGTGGGTCGCGCCTCGACCCGGGCGCCGCGCCTCATCGACTTCTCGTGGGGGCGCAAGGACGCGCCGAAGGTCACGCTGGTCGGCAAGGGCGTCTGCTTCGATACCGGCGGCCTCGACATCAAGCCGTCCTCCGCCATGCTGCTGATGAAGAAGGACATGGGCGGCGCGGCCAATATCCTGGCGCTGGCGCAGATGGTCATGGCCGCCGGCCTCGACGTGCGGCTCAGGGTCCTGGTGCCGGCCGTCGAGAACTCCATCGCCGGCGACGCCTTCCGCCCCGGCGACGTCCTTCCCAGCCGCAAGGGACTGACCGTCGAGATCGGCAACACCGACGCCGAGGGACGGCTGGTGCTTGCCGACGCGCTGACCCTCGCCGACGCCGAGAAGCCCGAGCTGGTCGTCGACATGGCGACGCTCACCGGCGCCGCACGGGTCGCCCTCGGCCCGGAGATGCCGCCCTTCTATACCGACGACGACGCGCTCGCCGGTGAACTCTCCGCGGCTTCGGCGAAGGTGCGCGATCCGATCTGGCGGATGCCGCTGTGGAAGCCCTACATGGCGATGCTGGATTCCCGAACCGCCGACATCAACAACGCCGGCAGCGGCGGCTTCGCCGGCTCGATCACGGCGGCGCTGTTCCTGTCGCGCTTCGTCGAGAAGGCAAGGTCCTGGGTCCATCTCGACGTCTACGCCTGGAACCCCTCGGCCAAGGCCGGCCGCCCTGAAGGCGGCGAGGCGCAGGGCATACGCGCCCTGTTCGCGGTGCTGGAATCGCGCTACCCGCCGCGCCGCCTTGCCAAGCCGCAGGGCTCGCGTAGAATGAGAACGGCTCCGAAACGATAGGGCCTCCGCCCTGCGGCGGAGCGCGGGGACAGGACGATGACGGTTGAGTTGCGCGCCTCCGAGGCCCTGAAGCTGTGGCACGCTGTGCACATGGCGTCGGTGAAGGACGACGCGCCCGACCTGACCATGCGCCAGCTGACGATCCTGACCACCATCTATCTCGAGCCGCCGCCGCACACGGTGCGCGGCCTCGCCGCCCGCCTCGGCGTCACCAAGCCAGTGATCACCCGCGCGCTCGACACGATGGGCATCATGGGCCTCGTCGCCCGCCGGCGCGACGAGCGCGACCGCCGCAACGTCATCATCCAGCGCACCGTCGACGGCGCGCTCTATCTCGACAGGCTCGCCGACCTGATCGTCGCCAAGGCGGGGGAGATCTCGCGATGAACGCCCCGCTCGACCGCCGGCTCAACGCCTATCGCGACGATCTCGCCGACCGCCGCCTTGAGGGGCGGGTCGCGGCGCCGCGCTTCGCCGAGGGCACGCCCGCCCGCGTCGTCGCGCCGGTGGTCGATCTGCGCCAGGCGCCGCGCGGCGACGCGATGACCGATACCCAGGCGCTATTCGGCGAGGCCGTTCGGGTGTTCGAGCGCGACGGCGAGGGCTGGGCGTGGGTTCAGCTCGAGGCCGACGGCTATGTCGGCTATATCGCCGCCGAGGCGCTGGGCGACGCCGGCGCCGCGCCGACGCATCGCGTCGCGGCGCTGCGGTCGTTCCGCTATCCGGCCGCCGAGCTGAAGATGCCGCCGCTCGACGCGCTCTCCGTCGGATCGCTGGTCAGCGTCGCCGACACGGTCGAGAACCGCGACACCGGCTACGCCGTGCTGGCCGACGGCACGGCGATGATCGCCCGCCACCTGCGCCCGCTCGGCGAGAACGCGACCGACTGGGTGGAGGAGGCGACGGCCTTCCTGAATACGCCATATCTGTGGGCCGGCCGGTCGGGTTTCGGCATCGACTGCTCGGGGCTGGTGCAACTGCCGCTGACGATGGCCGGCCGCGCGGTGCTGCGCGATACCGACATGCAGGCGGAAACGGTCGGAAGCGTCCTGACGCGCGAGTGGCGCGAGGCGGCGCTGCGGCGCGGCGACCTCGTGTTCTGGAAGGGGCACGTCGCCATCATGCTCGACGGCGACAGCGCGCTGCATGCCTCGGGATACACGATGAGCGTCACCGTCGAGCCGCTGGCCGAGGCGGTCGAGCGCATCGCCCGCCGGCATGGTCAGCCGACGCTGGTGCGGCGGCTTTAGCTGTTCAATAACCCCTGGCCGGATCGACGATGTTGTCCGGCGGCTCGCCCTTCTCCATGCGCGCGATCTGTCTCTCGACGTAGAGGCAGAGCGGTTCCGGCGCGCTCATCGAGGCGTTGTGCGGCGTAACGAAGACGTTCGGATGCGACCACAGCGGACTGTCCTCGGGCAGCGGTTCGGCCTCGAACACGTCGAGGCTCGCGCCCTTGAGCGTGCCGGCGTCGAGGGCGGCGAGGATATCCTTCTCCACCTGCGACCCGCCGCGCCCGGCATTGACGAGATAGGGTCCGCCCAGCGCGCCGTCCTGCGGCAGCCTGGAAAGCAGCTCCGCGTCGATCAGGCCGCGCGTCCCCTCGGTCAGCGGCAGCAGCGAGACGAGGATGTCGGTGCGCGCCAGCATCGCGTCCAGCCCCTCCGCGCCGCTGTAGCTGGCGATGCCGGGAATCTCCTTGGGCGAGCGGCTCCAGCCGGCGGTGTCGAAGCCCATGACCTTCAGCTTCTCCGCCGCGTCGCGGCCGAGCTCGCCGAGGCCCATCACGCCGACGCGGACCTCCCATGCCGCCGGCTGGGCATCCTCGCGCCAGTCCCTGGCCGCCTGCCGGGCCCGGTAGAGCGCGCCGTGGCGGTGATGGTCGAGGACGCGCCAGACGACATATTCGCTCATCCGCATCGTCAGGTCGGGGTCGACCACCCGGACGATCGGCACGTCGGGAAGTCCCTCGTGCTTGAGGATGTGGTCGACGCCGGCGCCGAGCGAGAAGATGGCCTTGAGGTTGCTGCAGGCGCGCAGCGCCGCCGCGTCGGGGTTCCACACCAGCGCATAGGCGATGTCGTCGCTCTCGCCCATCTCCGGATAGACCCTGAGGTCGATGTCCGGGATGGTTCGCTTGAGGCTTTCGACCCACTCGGCCGGATCCCAGCCGCGGATCATCAGCGCGATCGTCGCGTCCTTCATTGCGATACGCTCCCTGCCGGCGCCGCCTCGATGTCGAAGGCGGCGGCCATCAGCGCCCTGGTGTAGTCGGTCCGCGGATGCTCGAAGATCTCCGTCGACGGACCCGCCTCCACCACCTTTCCGGCGCGCATGACGATGATGTCGTTCGACAGCGCCCGCACGACCTTCAGATCGTGGCTTATGAACAGATAGGCGAGGTTGTGCCGCGCCTGCAAACGGCGCAGAAGGTCGACCATCTGCGCCTGCACGCTCATGTCGAGGGCGCTCGTCGGCTCGTCCAGCATCACCAGCTTCGGCTCCAGCACCAGCGCCCGCGCGACTGCGATGCGCTGCCGCTGGCCGCCGGAGAACTCGTGCGGGAACCGGTCCATCGTCGCCGGGTCGAGGCCGGTCTCGGCGAGCGCCGTCGCCACCTTCTCGCGCCGCTCCTCATAGGAGAGCCCCGGCTTGTGAACCGCCAGCCCCTCGCCGACGATGTCGGCGATCGACATGCGCGGGCTGAGCGAGCCGTAGGGGTCCTGGAAGACGATCTGCATCTCGGAGCGCAGCGCCCGCATCGCGCCGAAGCTGTAGCCGGAAATCTCCTGACCGCGATAGGTGATCCGGCCCTGCGAGCTGATGAGCCGCAGCAGCGCCAGCCCGAGCGTCGTCTTGCCCGAGCCGGATTCGCCGACGATGCCGAGCGTCTGCCCCTCGCGCAGCTTCAGATCGACGCCGTCCACCGCCTTGATGTGGTCGACCGTCTTGCGCATCAGCCCGCGCCTGACGGGGAACCAGACGCGCAGGTCGCGGGCTTCGATGATCACCGGTTTCGACGGGTTGGTCTGCGGCGGCTCGCCCTTCGGCTCGGCGGACAGCAGGTGCTTCGTGTAGGGGTGAGCCGGGCGCCGGAATATCTCTTCGGTGGAGCCCTGTTCGACGATCTCGCCGTCCTGCATCACGCAGACCCTGTCGGCCACCTTGCGGACGATCCCGAGGTCGTGGGTGATCAGCAGGATCGCCATGCCGAACTGCCGCTGCAAATCCTTCAGCAGGGCGAGGATCTGCGCCTGCACCGTCACGTCGAGCGCCGTCGTCGGCTCGTCGGCGATCAGCAGGTCCGGCTCGTTGGCGAGCGCCATGGCGATCATCACCCGCTGCCGCTGGCCGCCCGAGAGCTGGTGCGGATAGCTCGCCAGCCGGCTTTCCGGATCGCGGATGCCGACCTGGTCCAGCAGCTCGACGGTGCGCTCGCGCGCCGCCCGCCCGCTCAACCCCTTGTGCAGCGCCAGCATCTCGCCGATCTGCTGACCCACCGTGTGCAGCGGGTTGAGGCTCGTCATCGGCTCCTGGAAGATCATCGTGATGTCGTTGCCGCGCACCCGCAGCAGGTCGCGCTCGTCGCGGTCGAGCAGGTCGTCGTCGCGAAACAGCACCTGGCCCGAAGGGTGCGAGGCGGCCGGGTAGGGCAGCAGCTTCAGCACCGACAGCGCGGTGACCGACTTCCCCGAGCCGGATTCGCCGACGAGCGCCACCGTCTCGCCCTTGCCGATGTCGAAGGACACCTTCCTCACCGCATGGGTGACGTGCTCGCCCTGCCGGAAGTCGACCGACAGCTCGCGGATCGAGAGCAGCGGGGCGGTGGCCGGTTCAGTGGGCATGGTGCGCCGCCTCGTGATCGTCCGCGCAGGCGCCGAACTCCACCTCCACCGTGGCGTGGTCGATGTCGAAGCGCTCCTTCAGCAGCGCCTTGATGTCGGCGATGACGCCGGCGGCGTCGGCGCCGGGCGCGAGCTCGGCGTGAAGCGTCGCCATGCTCATCCGGTCGGTCAGCATCCACAGATGCACGTGGTGCACGCCACGCACCGCGGAGACGCCGCCGGTGACGGCGTCGGGCACGTCGCGGGCGTCGATCTCCGCCGGCGCGGCCTCCAGCAGGACGTGGCCGGCGTCCTTCGTCACCTTGTAGCCGCTGTGGACGATGATCGCGGCGACCAGCACCGACAGGATCGGATCGATGGGCGTCCAGCCGGTGGCCATGATGACAATGCCGGCCGAGATCGCGGCGACCGAGCCGAGCAGGTCACCGACGACGTGGGCCACCGCCGCCCTGATGTTGATGTCCTTGTCGTCGCTGCCGTGGAGCATGAAGAAGACGACGATGTTGACCACGAGGCCGATCGCGGCGATGGCGAAGAGCAGGGCGCCCTCGACGGGCTGCGGCGCGGCGATGCGGTGCCAGGCCTCGACGACGATCCACAGCGCGATGGGGAAGAGCGCGATGCCGTTGACGAAGGCGGCGAGCACCTGCAGCCGGCCGTAGCCGTAGGTGCGCACGCTGTCGGCGGGCTTCCGCGCCAGCCGCGTCGCGAGGAAGGCGAGCGCCAGCGAGACGAAGTCGGTGACCATGTGGCCGGCATCCGCCAGCAGCGCCAGCGAGCCGGAGACGATGCCGCCGGCGACCTCGGCCATCATGAAGCCGCCGATGATCGCGGCGGCGATCATCAGCCGTCGCTCGTTGCCGTGTCCGTGATGGTGATGGGCCATGGGTGCCGCCTCAGGCGAAGGTCTTGCGCGGGTCGAGCGCGTCGCGCACCGCCTCGCCGATGAAGATCAGCAGGCTCAGCATCAGCGCGATGACGATGAAGCCGGTGAGCCCGAGCCACGGCGCCTGCAAATTGGACTTGCCCTGCGCCAGCAGCTCGCCGAGCGAGGGCGAGCCCGGCGGCAGGCCGAAGCCGAGGAAGTCGAGCGAGGTCAGCGTGGTGATCGAGCCGTTGAGGATGAACGGCATGAAGGTCAGCGTCGCCACCATGGCGTTGGGCAGCAGATGGCGCCACATGATGGTGAGGTTGCCGACGCCGAGCGCCCGCGCCGCGTTGACATATTCGAAGTTGCGCGCGCGCAGGAACTCCGCCCTGACGACGCCGACCAGCGCCACCCAGGAAAACAGCAGCAGGATGCCGAGCAGGATCCAGAAGGTCGGCTCGATGACGGCGGCGATGATGATCAGCAGGTAGAGCGAGGGAATCGAGTTCCAGACCTCGAGGAAGCGCTGGAAGATCAGGTCCGTCCAGCCGCCGAAATAGCCCTGCGTCGCGCCCGCGGCGATGCCGACCACCGACGACAGGACCGTCAGCACGAGGCCGAACAGCACCGAGATGCGGAAGCCGTAGATCAGCCGCGCGGTGACGTCGCGCGCCTGGTCGTCGCTGCCCAGCCAGTGGAAGTTGCCGAGCGTGCAGTTGCGGTCACCCGTGCCCTGCTCGTAATTGGCGCACAGCGCCTCGCGGTCCATCAGCCAGAAGGGCGGCGCCGGCGCCGGCACCGGGATGTCGTTGTTCACGGTGCGGTAGGAATAGCGGATCGGCGGCCACACTAGGCTGCCGCCGGAATCGAGGATCAGGTCCTGCACGAAGGGGTCGCGATAGTCGGCCTCGGTCTCGAAATCGCCGCCGAACGCCGTCTCCGGATAGAAGAACAGCACCGGGTAGTAGGCCTTGCCCTCGTAGCCGACATAGAGCGGCTTGTCGTTGGCGATGAACTCCGCGCCCAGCGACAGCACGAACAGCACCATGAAGATCCAGAACGACCAGTAGCCGCGCCGGTGCTTCTTGAAGTTGCGCCAGCGCCGCTGGTTGAGCGGCGACAGGAAGGGGCGCTTCGGCGGCGGCGCGTGGGTGGCGGCGATGTCGCTCACAGGTCGCGGGCCTCGAAGTCGATGCGCGGGTCGACCCAGGTGTAGGTCAGGTCGGAGACGAGGTTCACGACCAGGCCGACCAGCGAGAAGATGTAGAGCGTCGCGAAGACCACCGGATAGTCGCGGTTGACGATGGATTCGAAGGACAGCAGCCCGAGCCCGTCGAGCGAGAAGATGGTCTCGATCAGCAGCGAGCCGGCGAAGAAGGCGCCGATGAAGGCGCCGGGGATGCCAGCGATGATGATCAGCATGGCGTTGCGGAAGACATGGCCATAGAGCACCTGGCGCTCGGTCAGGCCCTTCATGCGCGCCGTCATCACATACTGCTTGCGGATCTCGTCGAGGAACGAGTTCTTGGTCAGCAGGGTCGAGGTCGCGAAGGCGCCGATCGCCATCGAGACGATCGGCAGCGCCAGGTGCCAGAAATAGTCGGCGATCTTCTCCGGCCAGGAGAGCCGGTAGAAGTCGTCGGAGACCAGCCCGCGCAGCGGGAAGATGTCCCAGAAGCTGCCGCCGGCGAACAGCACGATCAGCAGCACCGCGAACAGGAAGCCGGGGATCGCGTAGCCGACGATGACGATGGCGCTCGTCCACATGTCGAAGGCCGAGCCGTCGCGCACCGCCTTGGCAATCCCGAGCGGGATCGAGATGCCGTAGGACAGGAACAGCATCCAGATGCCGAGCGAGATCGAGACCGGCATCTTCTCGACGATCAGGTCGACCACCGAGATGTCGCGGAAATAGCTCTCGCCGAAATC
>JBFWXZ010000080.1:0-12753 GCA_050186955.1 Flavobacteriaceae bacterium | reverse complement strand
GCGGCCGACGCGCATATTTTCGCCGGATGCGATATCGTATCGGCGCTGCGGGCGCTGCAGGCCGATCTCGGCATCGGCGCCGCCTGAAGGAGTTCGCAATGAGCAGAATTCCGGACTATTCGACCGTGAGCTACGAGGCCTCGCCCTCGCAGCTGCCGCCGGTGACGCGGCAGGACGACTGGATGACGCCGGAAGGCATCCCGGTGAAGCCGTGGTACGAGGAAAGCGACGTCGCCGGGCTCGACTTCCTGGGCGGCTGGCCGGGCATCGCGCCCTATCTGCGCGGCCCCTATCCGACCATGTATGTCCAGAAGCCGTGGACGATCCGCCAATATGCCGGCTTCTCGACGGCGGAGGAGTCCAACGCCTTCTACCGCCGCAACCTCGCCGCCGGCCAGCAGGGCGTCTCGGTCGCCTTCGACCTCGCCACCCATCGCGGCTACGATTCCGACAATCCCCGCGTGAAGGGCGATGTCGGCATGGCCGGCGTCGCCATCGACTCCATCCTCGACATGCGCACCCTGTTCGACGGCATCCCGCTCGACCGCATGTCGGTGTCGATGACCATGAACGGGGCGGTGCTGCCCATCCTCGCGCTGTTCATCGTCGCCGGCGAGGAGCAGGGCGTCGACAGGGCGAAGCTCTCCGGGACCATCCAGAACGACATCCTCAAGGAGTTCATGGTCCGCAACACCTACATCTACCCGCCGAAGCACTCGATGCGGATCATCTCCGACATCTTCGGCTACACCTCGGCGAACATGCCGAAGTTCAACTCGATCTCGATTTCCGGCTACCACATGCAGGAGGCCGGGGCGACGGCCGACCTCGAACTCGCCTACACGCTCGCCGACGGCGTCGAATATGTCCGCGCCGGCGTCGAGGCGGGGCTGGAGATCGACCGCTTCGCGCCGCGGCTCTCCTTCTTCTGGGCGATCGGCATGAACTACTTCATGGAAGTCGCCAAGATGCGCGCCGCGCGGCTTCTGTGGGCGCGGCTGATCAGGCCCTTCGAGCCGAAGGACCCGCGCTCGCTGGCGCTGCGCACCCACTGCCAGACCTCGGGCTGGAGCCTGACCGCGCAGGACGTCTACAACAACGTCACGCGCACCTGCGTCGAGGCGCTGGCCGCCACCCACGGCGCGACCCAGTCGCTGCACACCAACGCGCTCGACGAGGCGCTGGCGCTGCCCTCGGACTTCTCCGCCCGCATCGCCCGCAACACCCAGCTCTTCATCCAGCAGGAAACCGGCACCTGCGACATCATCGACCCGTGGGGCGGCAGCTATTATGTCGAGCGGCTGACCCACGATCTTGCCGCCCGCGCGCTCGCCCATATCGAGGAGGTCGAGGGGCTGGGCGGCATGGCCAAGGCGATCGAGTCCGGCCTGCCCAAGATGCGCATCGAGGAGGCCGCCGCGCGCACCCAGGCGCGCATCGACAGCGGCCAGCAGACCGTCGTCGGCGTCAACCGCTTCCGCCCCGAGAACGAGCCGCCGCTCGACGTGCTCAAGGTCGACAATTCCTCGGTGCGCCGCCAGCAGCTCGCCAAGCTGGAGAAGCTGCGCGCCGAGCGCGACGAGGCGAGGCTGGAAGCGGCGCTTTCCGCGCTGACGAGGATGGCCGAAAGCGGCACCGGCAATCTGCTCGAGGGCGCCGTCGAGGCGGCGCGGGCGCGCGCCACGGTCGGCGAGATATCGGGGGCGTTGGAGAAGGTCTGGGGCCGCCACGTCGCCGAGATACGGGCGATCTCGGGGGTCTACCGGCAGGAGGTCGGACAGATGAACGAAGCGGTGCGGAAGGTCCAGGCGGCGGTCGAGGCCTTCGCCGACGATGAGGGCCGGCGGCCGCGCATCCTCGTCGCCAAGATGGGCCAGGATGGCCACGACCGCGGCCAGAAGGTCATCGCCAGCGCCTTCGCCGATCTCGGCTTCGACGTCGATATCGGCCCGCTCTTCGCGACCCCCGAGGAGGCCGCCCGCCAGGCGGTCGAGAACGACGTCCACATCATCGGCGTGTCGTCGCTCGCCGCGGGGCACCTGACGCTGGTGCCCGAGCTCAAGGCGGCGCTCGACAAGGCGGGCCGCGGCGACATCATGATCGTCGTCGGCGGCGTCATCCCGCCGCAGGACTTCGATGCGCTGAAGGAGGCCGGCGCCGCGGCGATCTTCCCGCCCGGCACCGTCATCGCCGAGGCAGCCCTCGGCCTGCTGGAGGATCTGTCGGCCCGCCTCGGCCACGCCCGGGACGCGGCCGAGTAGGTTCGTTCTAGAACGGCAGGCCCTTGCCCATCGACGGCATGCCGGGAAGCTGCGGCAGGCCCTTCGGCATGTCCATCACCTTGTAGCCCGACGGCGCCGCGAACAGGCTTTCGTCCTGCGCCGAGATGTCGACGTTCTCCAGATGCGCCTTGACGCCGTCGGCGTCGGTCTCGAGCGGGATGTTGTCCTCGGTCAGGCAGGCCTTGGCCTTGTCGTAGACCCAGACCGTGCACGACATGCCGTTGACCTCGCGGGTCTCGCCGGTGTTGTGCGGCTCGGCGTCGGAATCGATCTTCTTGGTCAGTCGCATCGCCATGCCGGGCATCTGGTTCGACCACATCACCATCTCGCCGGTGGCCATGTGGCGCACCCCGACCATCTCCATGCCCTGCTGCTTGATCTCGGTGCGCATCTTGTCGAGCGCCGCCGAGTAGGCGAGGCGGATCGTGAAGCTCTTGCCTTCCGAGGACACCACCATGTCGCCCGAGAAGTCGGTGGTCGGGCGCGGCGGCTCGCCGGCATGGGCGCCGGTCTGGGCGCCGGCGCCGAGCGCCGCGGTTACGGCGATGGTCGCCACGAGGTTCTTCAGCATCTGTGTTCTCTCCCTTGCCGCCGCCGCTTGTCGGGGGCGGGACGAATTCGCCTCAATAGAGCCCGCACCGGATGACGGGACTTTCCACCGCCGCCGGCACCGCCTAGGTTTCGGCACACTATCAACACGATTCCTTCTATCGGGACACTGCATGACCATATTGTGGCGTAATTTCTTCGCATCTGCGTCAATTCTTCTGCTCGCAGCCTGCGCGACGGAGACGCCGCGCGGGTCGGCGGTCGCGCCCGTCGCGCCGAGCGCCGACACCGAATACCGCATCACCGCCGCCCAGGCCGGCCCGGTGACGCCGGGCACGCCCTTCTCCAAGGCGAAGCTGCAATCGCTGTTTCCCGGAAAGCGGGTCGAGACCATCGCGCTCGCCACCGACGCCCACACCTTCTACGGCTTCGTCGTCTTCGACGGCGGCTTCCAGGTCATGGCGGCCGAGCCCGACGCCGGCAACCGCACCATCACCGCGATCCACGGCGTCGGCCCGGCGGTGGCGGGCCCCAACGGCGAGAAGATCGGCATGGCCTTCTCGCAGGCCGGCATCTCGCCGCGCAACTGCAAGGTCGGCACCAATCTGTGGGCCGGCATGGCGATCTGCCCGGCCAACCACACGCCGAACGTCAAGCTCGTCTTCTTCGATTCGAGCTGGGGCCAGCCGGACGGCAGGCTGCCGCCGGCCTCAGAGCTCGCCAGGGGCCAGCTCCAGCGGATCGTCTGGACGCCGCCCGGGTGATGGCGAAGCCGGGCGCATCGGGTTCAAAATTCCCCGGCGGCATCGCCGTGAAGGCCGCCGCCGGGGCGATCGCCGCTGGCGATCGCACGGTGCTGGCGCGGGCGATCACTCTCGTCGAATCCCGCAAGGCGGAGCACCGCGCGCTCGCCGCCGAGCTCATCGGCATGCTGATGGGGGAGACCGGCGGCGCG
The DNA here is from genome assembly GCA_050186955.1 of Flavobacteriaceae bacterium. GTDB lineage: Bacteria > Pseudomonadota > Alphaproteobacteria > Rhizobiales > Tepidamorphaceae > JACKJP01. Next base: position 8,967 of record JBFWXZ010000080.1, on the reverse strand, counting down.
GTGCGCATCGGCATCTCGGGACCGCCCGGCGTCGGCAAGTCGACCCTGATCGACGCCTTCGGCTCCATGCTGACGGAGAAGGGGCACAAGGTCGCTGTGCTCGCCGTCGACCCATCCTCGGCGCTGACCGGCGGCTCGATCCTCGGCGACAAGACCCGCATGGCGCGGCTGGCGGTCAGCGACAACGCGTTCATCCGTCCCTCGCCGTCGGCCGGCACGCTCGGCGGCGTGGCCGGCAGGACGCGCGAGACCATGCTGCTCTGCGAGGCGGCGGGCTTCGACGTCGTCATCGTCGAGACGGTCGGCACCGGGCAGTCGGAAACCGCCGTCGCCGACATGGTCGACTGCTTCCTCGTGCTGCTGCTGCCGGGCGGCGGCGACGAGCTCCAGGGCATCAAGAAGGGCATCATCGAGCTCGCCGACATCCTCGCCATCAACAAGGCGGAGGGCGAGAACGCCGCCCGCGCCCGCAACACCGCCAACGAATATCGTGCCGCCCTGCACATCCTCACCCCGCGCGACGCCGCGTGGTCGCCGCCGGTGCTGATGGTGTCGGGGCTTCACGGCGAGGGGCTCGACAAATTGTGGGAGACGATCGGCGAGCACCGCGCCAGGGCCGGCGAAAGCGGCGCGCTGGAGCGCCGGCGGCGCGACCAGCAGGTCAAGTGGATGTGGACCATGCTCGACGACCGGCTGCATGCGCGGCTGACGGCGGACCCGGCGATGCGGGCGCGGCTGCGGGCGCTGGAGGCGGAGGTGCGCGAGGGCGGGCGCGACGCCTCATCGGCGGTCGAGGAGATCGCCGGCCTGCTCGGTCTGTGAGATGGCGCCCCGCCTGCTCGTCACCGGCTTCGGCCCGTTTCCCGGCGCACCGGCCAACCCGACCGCCGATCTCGTCGCCGGACTGCGGGTCGGGACGCATGGCGGCATCGAGGTGAGGGCCGAGACCCTCGCGGTGGAATACGCGCTGCTGGACCATTGGCACGACGTGCTGGACCTGCTGCGCCCCGACGCCATCCTGCATTTCGGCCTCGCCGGCGGTGCGCGCGGCATCCGCGTCGAGACACGGGCGATGAACAACGCGCTGCCCTATCGCGCCGACGACGCCGGCCGCCTGCCGCGGCGGCTGATCGATCCCGCGGGGCCGGCGATGCGGCGCGCCAGCCTGCCGGCGGAGGCGATCCGCGACGCCGTCGCCGCCACCGGCGCGCGGGTGCGGCTCTCCATCGACGCCGGCGACTATCTCTGCAACGCCATCCTCTATTCGTCGCTCGCCTGGTGCGCGCGCCATCGCGGCGCCAGGGCGGGCTTCGTCCACGTCCCGGCGAGCGACGCCGCGACACTTCGGCCGGGTTTCGAGGCGGCGGTCGGCGCGGTGGCGGCGACGCTCAGTCGAGCTGCTGCATCGAGCGGGTGAACTGCGGCACCAGCGCCATCACCAGCAGCCCGTAGGGCAGCAGGCTCCCGGTAGCGGGATCGTAGGAGGCGAGATGGGCCTTAAGCGGCTGGCCGACGATCGCCAGCGCGAAGACGCTCTCGATGGCGACCAGGACCGCCGTCCCGATGAGGCCGAAGAACAGCAGCCAGGCCCGGCTCTGTCCCGCGCACAGATTGCGCGTCATCCACGCGCCGATCAGCGCCACCGCGGCGGTGACCAGCGGAAACTCGACCTGCCGGCCGAGATCGTCGCCGAGCAGCGGGATGAGCAGGAATTCGCGCAGGGTTCCGAAGACGAAGCCCGCCGCGAATCCGAGGACGCCGTAGAGAAGGCCGAGCCTTGCCAACCGGCCCATGGCGGTCCCCGCCGGGCCCTAGAAGAACGCCTGGATGCCGGTCTGCGCGCGTCCGAGGATCAGCGCGTGGACGTCGTGCGCGCCCTCATAGGTGTTCACGGTCTCGAGGTTCTGGGCGTGGCGCATCACGTGATACTCGATCTGGATGCCGTTGCCGCCATGCATGTCGCGGGCGGTGCGGGCGATGTCGAGCGCCTTGCCGCAATTGTTGCGCTTGACGATGGAGATCATCTCCGGCGCGACCCGCCCCTCGTCGAAGAGGCGCCCGACGCGCAGCGAGCCCTGCAGGCCCAGCGCGATCTCGGTCTGCATGTCGGCGAGCTTCTTCTGGACGAGCTGGGTCGCCGCCAGCGGCTTGCCGAACTGCTTGCGGTCGAGCGTGTATTGGCGCGCCCGGTGCCAGCAGTCCTCGGCCGCGCCCAGCGCCCCCCATGAGATGCCGTAGCGGGCGCGGTTGAGGCAGCCGAACGGGCCCTTGAGGCCGGCGACATTGGGCAGCAGGTTCTCCTCGGGCACGACGACGCCGTCCATGACGATCTCGCCGGTGATCGAGGCGCGCAGCGAGAGCTTGCCGCCGATCTTGGGCGCCGACAGGCCCTTCATGCCCTTCTCCAGCACGAAGCCGCGGATCTGGTTGTCGTGGGCGGCCGATTTCGCCCAGACCACGAAGACGTCGGCGATCGGCGCGTTGGAGATCCACATCTTGGAGCCGACGAGCCGGTAGCCGTCGTCGACCTTCTCGGCGCGCGTCTTCATGCCGGCGGGGTCGGAGCCGGCGTCGGGCTCGGTCAGGCCGAAACAGCCGACCCATTCGCCGCTGGCGAGCTTGGGCAGATATTTGCGGCGCTGGCTGTCGTCGCCATAGGCGTAGATCGGATACATCACCAGCGAGGACTGCACGCTCATCATCGAGCGGTAGCCGGAATCGACCCGCTCGACCTCGCGCGCCACCAGCCCGTAGGAGACGTAGCCGGCGCCGACGCCGCCGAACTCCTCGGGGATCGTCACCCCGAGCAGGCCCAGTTCGCCCATCTCGTCGAAGATCGCCCGGTCGGTCTTCTCCTCCATATAGGCCTCGATGACGCGCGGCATCAGCTTCTCCTGCGCGTAGGCGCGGGCGGCGTCGCGGATCATCCGCTCGTCCTCGCCGAGCTGGTCGTCGAGCAGGAAGGGATCGGCCCATTCGAAGGGGGCGTAGGCTTGCTTCGTCTTGGCGCTGGTCTGTGCGGCGGTCATCGCGTGTCGTTCCCGTTGGCTTCCGTTGGTTGCTGCTATCTAGCAGCGTGCGGGAAGGCCGCGCAAATGCCTCGCGCGCTGCGCGCCTCAGCGGATCAGCGGCAGCAGGCGCCTGAAGACCGGGTCGGCGGAATCGCCGATCCATTCGAAGACGACCATCTCGGCATTGACGATCTCGATGCCGGCGCGGGCCATGCGCATCAGCGCGGTTTCCACCGAGGCCGGGTTGCGCGAGCCGACGGCGTCCTCGACGAGCGCCACCGAATAGCCGCGCGAGGCCAGGTCGAGCGCCGACTGGGCGACGCAGACATGGGATTCGGTGCCGAGCACGACGACTTGCGGCCGGCCCCGGCGCTTGAAGCCGGCAAGCCGCTTGCCGATCGCCGGGTCGGCGGCGCAGGAGAACTTCATCTTGGCCAGCGTCACGGCGGCGTCGCCCGCCGTCTCGAGGATCGGCGCGACGGTATGGCCGATGCCGGCGGGATTGTGCTCGCTGATGGTGATCGGGACGCCGAGGACGCGCGCCGCCTCGATGACCACCTTGGCCCGCGCGACGACGGCCTGCCCGCCATGAATCGCCGGGAACAGCTTCTCCTGCAGGTCGACGACGAGAAGCTGCGATTTCCCCCGCTCCAGCAGCACCGTCAGGCCTCCCCGGCGACCATCAGCGCGAAGGCGTAGTTGAGCGCCACTTCCTTCAGGCGGTCGAAGCGCCCCGCCGCGCCGGCATGGCCGGCATCCATGTTGGTCTTGAGCAGGATCGGCCGGTTTCCCGTGTTGTGCGCCCTGAGCTTGGCCACCCACTTCGCCGGCTCCCAGTAGGTGACGCGCGGGTCGGTCAGGCCGGCGACCGCGAGGATCGCCGGATAGTCGTGGTCGGTGACGTTGTCGTAGGGCGAATAGGCGGCGATGACCCGGTAGGCCTCGACGCTGGCGATGGGGTTGCCCCATTCCGGCCATTCCGGCGGCGTCAGCGGCAGCGTCTCGTCGAGCATCGTCGTCAGCACGTCGACGAAGGGGACCTCGGCGATGATGCCGGCGAAGCGTTCCGGCGCCATGTTGGCGACGGCGCCCATCAGCATGCCGCCGGCCGAGCCGCCCTGGGCGATGATGCGCCGGCCGTCGACGATCCGCTTGGCGGCGAGGTGCTCGGCCGCCGCGATGAAGTCGCTGAAGGTGTTCGCCTTGTGCTCGCGCTTGCCCCGCCGGTACCAGCGCTGGCCCTTGTCGCGGCCGCCGCGGATATGCGCCACAGCGTAGACGAAGCCGCGGTCGACCAGCGAGATGGCGTTGGAGTTGAAGGCGGCGGGAATGGTGATGCCGTAGGAGCCGTAGCCGTAGAGCAGGCAGGGCGCGCTGCCGTCCTCGGCGGTTTCCCTGCGGTGCAGGAGGGTGATCGGGATCGTCTCGCCGTCGCTCGCGGCGGCGAAGATGCGGCGCGTGACATAGGCCGCCGGATCGTGGCCCGAGGGCACCTCCTGGCGCTTGCGCAGGGTGCGCTCGCGGGTCGTGACGTCGTAGTCCCAGGTCTCGCTCGGCGTCGTCATCGACGAGTAGGTGAAGCGCAGATCGTCGGTGGCGAACTCGTAGCCGTCGGCGATGCCGAGCGAATAGGCCTCTTCCTCGAAGGCGATGGCGTGGCTCGCCCCGTCCTCGTGGCGGCGGATGACGATGCGCGGCAGGCCCTCGACCCGCTCCAGCCACACCAGATGGTCGCGGTAGGAGGTCGCCTGCAGCAGGTAGCGCCCCTCCTGGTGCGGCACGAGGTCGCGCCAGTTCTCGCGGCCCGGGTCGCCGGCGGGCGCGGTGACGATCTTGAAGTCCTCCGCGCCGTCGGCGTTGGTGCGGATGTAGAGGGTGCCGTTGGCCTCGTCGACGGAATATTCGACGCCCGTCTCGCGCGCCGCGATCAGCCGCGGTTCGGCGGCCGGATCGTCGGCGGGGATGAGGCGCACCTCGCCGGTCTCGTGGTCGTGGCAGTCGATGATGACGAAGCGGCTGGACTGGGTCTTGCCGATCCCCATGAACATGCCGGCGTCGTCCTCGCGATAGACCAGCGCGTCGTCGGCGACCGGGGTGCCGATCTCGTGGCGATAGACCTCGCAGGGGCGGTGATTGGCGTCGAGCCTGACATAGAAGACGTGGCGGCTGTCGGCCGACCAGGCGCCGCCGGAGCTGGTGTCGGGAATCGCCTCGGGGAGGTCCTCCCCGGTCTCCAGGTCGCGGATGCGCAGCGTGTGGAACTCCGACCCCGCCTCGTCGCAGGCCCAGGCGAGGTAGCGGTGGTCGGGCGAGTGCGAGGCGCCGGCGAGGCGGAAGAAGCGCTTGCCCTCGGCCTCCCTGTCGCCGTCGAGCATCACCGTCTCCTCGCCGCCCTCGCGCGGCTGGCGCACGAGTCTCGCGTGCTGGCCGCCCTCGACGAAACGCACCCCATAGCACCACGGCCCGTCGGGCATCGGCACGCTCGCGTCGTCCTCGGGAATGCGCCCCTTGAGCTCGGCGAAGATCGTCTCGCGCAGGCCCTTCACCGGCTCCAGCACCGCGTCGGCATAGGCGTTCTCGGCTTCCAGATGGGCGCGGATGTCGGCCGGCAGGACGCCGGGATCGCGCATCACCGCCTGCCAGTTGTCGGCGCGCAGCCAGCCATAGGGATCGTCGCGGTCCACGCCGTGATGGCTCGACCGCGACGACCGCCTTTCGGCCAGCGGCGCCGCCGGGCTGCCGCCCCTGCCGCCGTCAGACCGCATCGGGCTTGTCGTCCTCTGCCGCCGCCCCGCCGGCGCCCTCGAAATCGAGCGCATTGCCGTTGATGCAGTAGCGCATTCCGGTCGGCTTCGGCCCGTCGGGGAAGACGTGGCCGAGATGCGCGTCGCAGGCCGCGCAGCGCACCTCGGTGCGGCGCATGAAGAACGAGCGGTCCTCGTGCTCGTCCACCGCGCCGCCCTCCATCGGCTTGTAGAAGCTCGGCCAGCCGGTGCCGGAATCGAACTTGGTGCCGGCGTCGAACAGCGGCGCGCCGCAGCACACGCATTTGAATGTGCCGGCCTCCTTGACGTCGTTCCACGGGCCCGTGAAGGCGCGCTCGGTGCCGTGCTTGCGGGTGACGCGGTACTGCTCGGGCGTCAGCTGCGACTTCCATTCGGCGTCGCTCTTGATGATTTTCGGGCTCATTGAGGGGTCCTCGTTAATCGGGGGGAAAAACTATTTCACCGCGAGACCGGTTTTTGTTGCTGCCCCGATTTAGGTATCGCATTGTCCCGCTCAAAGTGGTTCGACGCTCAACCTTTTGTCAACGCACGGCAAACGGCGTCGCGGCTGCCCGGTTTGTCTGTCCCGGCATGGCGAATCGTATATGAAGGACCGGCAACGGGCCGCCTCGTGTCGAGGCGAGCGGGGAGGGGGATAAACAGCACGATGCGCGTAGCGGCGCTGGTATTTTTCCTGCTGCTGTTCTGGCTCGTTCTCTCGGGTCACTATACGCCGTGGCTGATCGGCGCCGGCGTCCTGTCCGCCATCGCGCTCGCCGCCTTCGCCCGCCGCATGGAGTCGATCGACGACGAGGGCCACCCCTATGAGTGGCTCGCCGGCGCGCTCACCTACTGGCCGTGGCTCGCCTGGGAGATCGTCAAGTCGACCCGGGACGTGACGAAGACGATCCTGTCGCCGGGCCTGCCCATCTCGCCGACCCTCATCCGCGTCAAGGTGACGCAGAAATCCGCCGTCGGCGTCACCACCTACGCCAACTCGATCACCCTGACGCCGGGCACCATCTCGACGCTGGTCTCCTTCAGCGACGGCTACATCCTCGTCCACGCGCTGACCGAGGACGGCGCCGAGGCGACCGCCGAGGGCACCATGGACCGCCGCGTCAAGTCCTTCGAGGGGAGCAACGCGTGATCGCCGCCGCCTCCTTCGCCGTGCTGGTCGCCATGGCGCTCGCCATCCTGCGGGCACTGAGCGGACCCACCGTCTTCGACCGGCTCGTCGCCGCCAATTCCATCGGCACCGGGGCCATCCTGCTGCTGGCGCTGTTCGGCTTCCTGACCGGGCGGCCGGAGTTCCTCGACATCGGCATCACCTACGCGCTGCTCAACGTCATCGGCACGCTGGCGGTGCTCAAGTTCTTCCGCTTCGGCGATCTCGGCCATCGCGGCGGCGAGGAGCCCGACTGATGGAGATGCTGCAGCACATCGTCGCCTACGCGCTGATCGGCATCGGCTCGTTCCTCGTCGTAGTCGGCGCCATCGGCCTGAACCGCATGCCCGACGTCTACACCCGGATGCACGCGACCTCGGTCAGCGACACGCTGGGCGCGATGCTGATCCTCGTCGGCCTGATGTTCGAGGCCGGCCTCACCCTGGTCTCGGCGAAGCTCGCGATCATCATCCTGCTGTTCTTCTTCACCGGCCCGGTGGCGACCCACGCCGTCGCCCGCGCCGCGCTCTCCTTCGGCGTCGAGCCGGTGCTGCGGACCCGCGACGGCAAGAAGGGCAAGGGCATCATCGAGCCCGACGGCTCCGTCACCCCGTTCGATCCCGACAACAAGAAGTAGGCGAACCATGGAAGCCGCGATCAACATGGTGCTGCTGACGCTGATGGCGCTCGTGACCATCGGCATCGTGCGCCTGCGCAACCTGTTCGCCGTGGTCATCCTCTCGGGCATCTACTCCTTCCTGATGGCCACGGTGCTGATCGTCCTCGACGCCGTCGACGTGGCGATGACCGAGGCCTCGGTCGGCGCCGGCATCTCGACGGTGCTGATGCTCGGCGTGCTCTACCTCACCAAGGTCGAGGAGGCGCCGCCGGTCCACACGCCGATCCTGCCGCTCATCGTCTCCCTGGTGGTCGCCGGCGCGCTCGTCTACGGCACCATCGACCTGCCGCCCTTCGGCGAGGCGATCACGCCGCTCAACACCTATGTCGGCATGGAGTACATGGAGCGCTCGGTCCCCGAGACCGGCATTCCCAACGTCGTCACCTCGGTGCTGGCCAGCTACCGCGGCTTCGACACGCTGGGCGAGACCTCGGTGGTGTTCGCCGCCGGCATCGGCGTCCTGCTGCTGCTGGCGCGCGCCCGGCGGCCGCAGCGCCGCGGCAAGGAGGACTGACGCCATGCGCCTCGACGTCATCCTCCGCGTCGTCACCAAGCTGCTGATGCCGTTCATCCTGATGTTCGCGCTCTATGTGCAGTTCCACGGCGACTACGGCCCCGGCGGCGGCTTCCAGGCCGGCGTCATCGCGGCGGCGACGATCGTCCTCTACGGGCTGATCTTCGGCCTCTCGGCGGCGATGCGGCTGGTGCCGCCCGGCCTCGTCGAGCGGATGATCCCGCTCGGCGTCATCATCTATGCCGGCGTCGGCGTCGTATGCATGTTCACCGACAGCAACTTCCTCGACTACAGCCATCTCGCGCACGACCAGGTGCACGGGCAGGAATGGGGCGTGTTCCTCGTCGAGGTCGGCGTCTTCGTCACCGTGGCGTCGACCATGCTGGCGATCTTCTACGCCTTCGCGGGGAGGGGCCGCTGATGGAATTCCTCTCCGAGGTCGTCGAGCACTACAATCACTGGGTGACCATCTTCCTGATGGTCGCGGGCCTCTACATCGTCGTCGCCCGCGGCAACATGATCAAGAAGCTGGTCGGCCTGTCGCTGTTCCAGACCTCCGTCTATCTGCTCTACATCTCGCCGGGAAAGATCCTCGGCGGCACCGCGCCCATCGTCGACCCCGCCATCGAGGTCTACTCGAACCCGCTGCCCCACGTGCTGATCCTGACGGCGATCGTCGTCGGCGTCGCCACGCTGGCGCTCGGGCTCGGGCTCGTGGTGCGCATCAACGAGGTCTACGGGACCATCGAGGAGGACGAGAATTTCGGCGTGAAGGACGAGGATAAATGAACGCCGACCACCTCCCGGTCCTCATCGACGTCATCCCGCTC
>JBFWXZ010000079.1:0-12839 GCA_050186955.1 Flavobacteriaceae bacterium | reverse complement strand
GTCAGGTCGATCGACAGCGGCGTCACGAAGCGCGCGAACAGCGAGGCCGTGCCCGCGCGGACGAACTCCACGGCGAGCACGACGCCCTTGTCGTCGGGCCCGGGAACGCGGCGCGACAGCACGCAGAGTTTCTCGCCGTCCTCGCGCATCTCGCAGGCCGGGCGCCACGCCTCGGCGGGCTCGCCCGCCGGCGCGGCATCCTTGGCGGGATCCTCGCTCTGGGCATGCGCCTGAACGGCGGCGGCGATGAAGAGGGCGCCGGCGAGCGCCAGCTTCTTCGGGATCATCCCGACTCCTTCTTGTCGAACGGTCTCGCGGTCATAACGCGCCGGCGCGCCGCGGTCCAATGGGCCGCGGCACAAAAACCGTGACGAATTCGGTCATCTTGTGTCGGCGCGGGAACCGCCCGCCGGCCTCGCGCCTTAACCGGGGCAGACGGGTCGAGGACCGGAAGCCCCTTGCATGGAAGAAACCGTCAGAGCCTTCGATCTCGGCCGCATGCTGTTCGGCGACGAGCCGCCGCTCTTCATGCTGGAGATCGTCGTCCGCTGCGTCGTCATCTACACCTACGCCTTCTTTCTGGTGCGCTGGGTCGGCGGGCGCAGCGTCGCGCAGCTCTCCATGGTCGAGTTCCTGCTGGTCATCGCGCTCGGCTCCGCGATCGGCGATCCGCTGTTCTACGCCGACGTGCCGCTCGTCCACTGCCTGCTGGTGATCACCGTCATTGTCGCGCTCAACAAGGCGCTCGACATGCTGATCTATCGCAGCCAGCGCGCCGAGCGCTTCATCGACGGCAGGGCGGTGGAGATCGTCCGCGACGGGGTGATCGGCTGGCGCGAGCTCGAGCGCCGCAAGATCGGCCACCAGGAGCTTTTCCAGCAATTGCGCACCAGGGGCGTGCGCCAGCTCGGCGAGATCGAGCACGCCTATCTGGAACCCAACGGGCAGATCAGCGTGTTCACGCGCGGCCGCGCGCTTCGCGGACTGCCCATCGTGCCGGCGTGGGAGGTCGAGCCGCCGGAGACGGTGGATGACCCCGCAGCGGCGAGCGGCACGGTCGCCTGCGTGCGCTGCGGGACGACCCTTTCGGGCGCTTCGAGGGGGAAGGCGGAGGCCTGTCCGGCGTGCGGCGGCAGGCGGTGGGCGAAAATTTGAGGGCCCGCTTCCTACCGGAGGGAACAAGCCGCCGCGGCGGACGTTGTCACCGCACCAGAGGCCCGGCCGATACGGCACGGGTCCCGATGCGGATTTAACCCACAACCAGCCCCGGAGAGAGACCCATGAACGTCGCCAATCTCGAGGACCTTTTCGTCCACACGCTCAAGGACATCTATTTCGCCGAGAAGCACATCACCAAGGCGCTGCCGAAGATGATCGACAAGGCCAAGGACGCGAAGCTGAAGGGGCTTTTCGAGGCGCACCTGAAGGAGACGAAGGGCCAGATCGAGCGGCTGGAGAAGATCTTCGACAAACTCGGCAAGAAGGCTTCCGGCGAGGAATGCCCGGCAATCGAGGGCATCACCAAGGAAGCCGAGGAGCTGATGTCGGGCATCAAGGATGCGGCGACGCTGGACGCCGCCATGACCGCCGCCGCGCAGGCCGTCGAGCACTACGAGATGACCCGCTACGGCACGCTGATCGCCTGGGCCACCAAGCTCGGTCACGAGGAGGCTGCCAGCCTGCTGGCGCAGAACCTGCTGGAGGAGGAGACGGCCGATTCAAAGCTGACCCTGCTCGCCGAATCGACCCTTAACAAGAAGGCCGCCTGAGCGCCTTCGACGTGAAGTAGCGGCCTTGCCCCTTCGCATTCAGGGAAGCGGCCGCAATGACCGGCCGGGAGCGCGTCACGCGTTCCCGGCCTCCGTTTTCCGCCACCGGCTTTACTCGCGCCGCTGCCCCGCCTATTGTCCGCGCCGCTTTCCACGAAAGAAGAGAATCCGTTAGCGCCATGCGGGCCGAATTCGCCAATCTGGTAGACGAAATCGAGCAGTCGATCGCACTGCTGAGGAGGCATCTTTGACTGGGACAAGGCCCAGCTGAGATTGTCCGAACTGAATGCGCAGGCCGAAGACCCCGCGCTGTGGAACGATTCCGAGAACGCCCAGAAGCTGATGCGCGAGCGCCAGTCGCTGGTCGACGCCATCGACGGCGTCAAGGCGCTCGAGCAGGAGCTCGCCGACCAGACGGGCATGATCGAGCTCGCCGAGGAGGAGGGTGACGCGGCCCTCGTCGACGAGGCGGGCAACGCGCTCCGCGCCCTTCACAAGACGGCGCAGAAGAAGCAGGTCGAGACGCTGCTGTCGGGGGAGGCCGACACCAACGACACCTTCGTCGAGATCCACGCCGGCGCCGGCGGCACCGAGAGCCAGGACTGGGCCGAGATGCTGATGCGCATGTATATGCGCTGGGCGGAATCGCGCGGCTACAAGGTCGAGGTGACGGGCGTGCAGCCGGGCGAGGAGGCGGGCATCAAGTCGGCCTCCTTCGCGGTGCGTGGCCACAACGCCTATGGCTGGCTGAAGACCGAATCCGGCGTCCACCGGCTGGTCCGCATCTCGCCCTACGATTCGAACGCGCGGCGCCACACCAGCTTCGCCTCCGTCTGGGTCTATCCGGAGGTCGACGACAACATCCAGATCGACGTCTCGGAGTCGGATGTGCGGATCGACACCTACCGCGCCTCGGGCGCCGGCGGGCAGCACGTCAACACCACCGACAGCGCTGTGCGCATCACGCATATCCCGACCGGAATCGTCGTCCAGTGCCAGAACGAGCGCTCCCAGCACAAGAACCGCGCGACGGCGTGGAACATGCTGCGCGCCCGCCTCTACGAGCGCGAACTACAGATGCGCGAGGACGCCGCAATGGCGGAGGCCGCCGGCAAGGGCGAGAACAGCTGGGGCAACCAGATCCGCTCCTACGTCCTCCAGCCCTTCCAGCTGGTGAAGGATTTGCGCACCGGCATCGAGAGCACCAGCCCCGACGCGGTGCTCGACGGCGATCTCGACGAGTTCATGGAAGCCTCGCTGGCGCAGCGCGTCTATGGCGAGGAAGGGGCGGCGAGCGCCGCCGACTGAGGCTAGCTTCCCTCGGGGAGGTGCCGGCCGGCCATCAGGTAGCGGGTCGGATCGACCGCGTCGCCGTCGACTCGCGTCTCGTAGTGCAGGTGCGGACCGGTGCTGCGCCCCGTCGAGCCGACCTTGCCGACCACCGTGTGGGGGACGACCCTGTCGCCGACCTTGACGGCGATGCTGCTCATATGGCCGTAGCGCGTCGTCATGCCGTTGCCGTGGTCGATCTCGACCATCAGCCCGTAACCGCCCATGCGCCCGGCATGGATCACCCGGCCGGCGGCCGTCGCGTGCACCGGCGTTCCGCGGTCGGCGCGGAAGTCGATCCCGGAATGGAAGGCGAGGCGGTTCAGGAAGGGATCGCGGCGCGTCCCGAAGGCGCTGGTGACCGCCGCGTCGGTGTCGAAGGGCTTGCGGACCGGCAGCCGCCGGACCTTGGTCTCCAGCACGGCGAGCTGGTTGAGTTGGGCGGCGAGGCGGTCGATCGAGGTGTCGACATAGGAGGCGCGCTCGAGGACGCCGGAGACGGGAATGAACGGGCCGCCCATCGCCTCCGGGCTCGCCGAGGGAAGCGGCGCGGGGACGCTGGCGCCGGCGGAGCGGGCGACCTTCGCCAGGCGGTCGTAGCGCTCGGCGACGCCGTCCTCGATATCGGCGATGACCTTCTGCTGGTCGGAGGAGATCGCCGCCAGCGAGGTCTCGAAATTCGCGATGTCGTCGTCGATGAGATGGACCTTGCGCCCCGGCGCGGTGCCGCGCAGCGAGGAGAAGCGCGCGAATAGCGGCGTCGGCTTGGAGGGCGAGATCGAGCCGGTCGCCTCCGGCGTCGCGTCCGGCGACGTCAGCGCCACGTTGCGCTTGGCCGCTTCCTCCATGAGGGCGGAGACCCGCGTCTGCCGCTCGGCGATCTCGTTCTGCATGGCGGTGATCTGCGTCATCCGCGTCTCGATCGACTGCTGGTCGAGGAACCGGCGGGTGTTGATGTCCTCGATCTGCATGCGCAGCGCCGCGATGCGGTCCTCATAGGCGCGCTGCATGTCGCTCTGGTAGTTGCGGGCGATCTCGACGATGTCGTCGTGATAGAAGAAATAGGCCGTCGTTCCGGCCATCCACGAGACCACGGCGAGCCCGACGCCGGCCGCCGCGCCGATGGCCCATCCGCGGAAGGTAACCGAGCGGATGCGGTCGCCATGGGCATAGATGAGCCGCGGCGGCGACGTGCGCCTGCCGAATGCCGCGGCACGGTGATGCGAATGCGCCATGGAACCCCGTTTCGACCGCCGGACCGACACGACCGGCACTTTCCTTCCCTCGCGGGAGATGTTCCGTCGAACAGGGTTAATTTTCTCTTTAGTCGAGCGCCCGCGCGGCCTCCAAAACCTCTTTCGCGTGGCCTGGAACTTTCACCTTCCGCCACACCCGGGCGATTCTTCCGTCCTGGCCGATCAGGAAGGTCGAGCGCTCCACGCCCATATATTTGCGGCCGTACATGCTCTTTTCCACCCAGACCCCGTAGGCCTGCAGCGCCTGCTTCTCCTCGTCGGCGACGAGCGGCACCGTGAGCGCGTGCTTGGCGCGGAACTTCTCGTGCTTGCGCAGAGGGTCGGGAGATACGCCGACGACGGTGATTCCGTCTTTGCGGAAGTCTTCGTAAAGCGCTGAGAAGTCGATATTTTCGACCGTGCATCCGCTGGTGTCGTCCTTCGGATAGAAGAACAGGACGACCGCCGATCGGCCGAGATGCGCTGCGAGGTCGAAAGCGCCGCCATCCGTAACCGGAAGGGAGAAGAGCGGCGGTTTGTCGCCGACGGCGGGAAGTTGGGTCATCGAGGCCATCCTTTGGTCGTTTTTGTCGCGATTGGTGTTAGTTTGCTTGCGCATGGGGAGCGCCCGGGTCAACTGCTCCCGTTTCCGGGGAACGCCAACTCTATTTCGAGGTCAGGTATTGGCGCAGATCACAGCAGGCGCGCGGGTCGCCCGCTTCGGCCGCGTGGCAATGGCGCTCGCGCGCCGTCGCTGGGTGCGGGTCGCGGCGCTGGCGGTGGTCGTGCTGGTCCTGCTGGTCGCCGGTCTGGCGGGTATCCTGTCGTGGCGGCTGTCCCAGGGGCCGCTGGCCGAGGCCTTCCTGACCGAGCGGATCGGCGAGCGCCTCAAGGCGGCGATCCCGCCCGGCGTGCAGTGGAGCTTCTCCCGCGCCGCGATCGAGAAATCGGACGAGGGACGGGTCGAGCTCGTCATCCATGACCTCGCGGTCTCCGATCCCGCCGAGGGATCGGTCCGCGCCCCGCGCATCGTCGTCCGCCCGCGCTGGGGCGCGTTGCTCGTCGGCCAGGCGGAAGCCCGCTCCATCGAGATCATCGACGCGGTGATCGGCCTGCCGCCCTCAGGCGGCTCGACGCCCGGCATCCCCGACCTGCGCGGCGCCGCCTTCGGCTCTATCGCGGCCGTGAAGGGGGTCGTGGACGCCCTCGGAATTCGCTGGATCGGTCTCTATAACGCGCAGATCGGCGAGGCCCCGGCGGAAGGCGACGCACAGCACTTCGACGTCGAGGTGCACACCCTCGAAAGCGCCGCGAACGAGATCAGGCTCGCCCTCTTCGGCAAGGGCACCGATGGCCTCGGCTGGACCGCCGAGCTCGATGTCGCGCGCGCCGGGGAGGGGGCGGATGTCGCGCTCATCGTCACCGACCTCGCGCCCGACCGCGTGCTGCTTCCGCTGGCGCCCGCACTCGCCGACGCCCAGATCAGCACCCCGGTGACCGGCCGCCTCGACGTGTCGGTCAACGGCATCGGGCGGCTCACCGCGCTCAAATTCGACGCGACTCTCGGCGCAGGCTTCATCGGCGTTTCGCCGGATCACCGCGTGCTGATCGACGAGGCGCAGGTCGGCGGCTTCTGGGAGCCATCGCAGGAGCAGCTCGTGATCTCGCCGTCGAAGGTTCTGGCGGCGCGCACCGAGGTGGTGTTCCGCGGCGGCGTGACGATCCCCGGTTCCGGCTCGTTTTCCTCCGGCAAGATCCCTTTCCGCATCGATTTCGGACAGTCCAAGATCTCCGGCGACGGCATATCCGATCCGGTCACCTTCGACCGCGGCGTGGTTGCCGGCGTCTACCATGTCGCGCGCGACGTGCTGCGCATCGACCGCCTCGACGCCGGCTCGCCCGACGCCGCGATCGCCGCCGTCGGCCTCATCAGCAATCTCAGGCGCGATCCCTCGGGCAGGATCGAGGGCAGCATCGCCTCGATGCCCGTCGACACCCTCAAGCGGGTGTGGCCGCCCTTCGCCGCGCCGGGCGCGCGCGAATGGGTGGTGAGCAACATCCTGTCCGGCGACGTCACCAATGTCGGCTTCGCGGTGCAGATCCCGCCCGGCGCCATCGAGGGCGACGGAAGCGAGATCGCCGGCGAGCTGGATTTCGACGTCGACGCGGTGGATTTCACCTATCTCGGCGAGCTTCCGCCGATCCGCGGCGCCACGGGACACGCCAAGCTCACCAACCACACCTTCACGCTGGACATGAGGCCCGGCGCCTTCGTGCGGCTCGCCGACGGCAGCAGGATCGCCGTCGGGCCGGGACGGTTCCACATCCCCGACCTGACGCTGGAGGCCCCGCAGGGGATCATCAACCTGTCGCTGTCGGGCGATGCCGGCGCGGTCATGGACCTGCTCGACCACGAGCCGCTGAAGCTGGCGACGCGGCGCAATCTCGATACCGACGCGATCAGCGGCAGGTCGGAGGCCAAGCTGCGCATCGAGCTGCCGCTGGTCCAGGAGGTGCGGCTGGAGGACAGCAAGGTTCATATCGACGCCTCCGTCGGCGACCTGAAGATGGCCGGTGGGGCCGGGCGCACCGACGTCGCCGGTGGCTCGCTGAAGATCATCTCAGATGGAGAGAATGTCAGCGTCAGCGGCCAGGCGCTCATCAACGGCGTGCAGGCCGATGTCGCGATCACCGACACGTTGTTCGGCACCGGCGCGGCGGAACAGCGCGTGACCACCATCCTCGACGCCGAGGAAAGGCGGAAGTTCGGCTTCGCGCTCGACGACGTGATCGTCGGCAAGCTGCCGGCGGAGATCATGGAGGAGACGGATTCGAGGGGCAGGGCGGTGACCCGCGTGCACCTCGACCTTACCCCGGTGCGGCTGACCTATCCGGCGATCGGCCTCGACAAGCCGGCGGGCGCCGCCGCCGAGGGCAGCTTCACCATCGTGCGCGAGAAGAACGGCACGGCGCTCGAGGACATCGTCATCACCGGGTCGGGCATCGACGTGAAGGGCTCGGCGAAGCTTGACCAGAACGGCGCCATCCGCTCCGCCGACCTGCCGACCTTCAGGCTCCGCCGCGCAGATGACGCCTCGGTCAAGGTTTCGCGCAGCGGCAGCACGCTGAACCTGACGCTGCGCGGCAACGCGCTCGACGTGCGCTCGGTGATCACCGCCACCTTCTCGCCGGCGAAGGACGGGGATGCCGCGAAGACCGCCCTGAGCCTCGACGCCAAGCTCGACCGGGCCATCGGCAATGACGGGCAGACGATCAACGACCTGTCGCTCAGCCTCCAGCAGAGCGGCGGCAGGATATCCCAGCTGACGCTGGACGGCCGGCACGACAGCGGCGCGGCGGTTTCCGGGCGCATGGGCGGCGGCGGCAGCGGCGCCTCGGTGCTGACCATCACCTCCGGCGACGGCGGGGCGCTGCTGCGCTGGGTCGGCGCCTATTCGAACATGGCCGGCGGCTCGCTCCAGCTCGTGGCGAGGCTCGGCGACAAGCAGGGGGCGGCCGATGGCGGCCTGCAGATCCGCAATTTCCGCATCGTCGGCGACCAGGGGCTGGACCGGCTGGTGGTCTCGGGCGAGCAGGAGACGCTGCGCGCCGCGCCCAACACCATGCAGCGGGGTCCGATAGAAAGCCCCGATTCCAGCAATATCGCCTTCGATCTCGCGGAGGTGCGCTTCGCCCGCGAGGGCAACCGCATCCGCCTGCGCGACGGCATCGTGCGCAACGCCGCGATGGGCGCGACCGGCTCCGGCGAGGTCGATTTCGCCGCCCAGCGGCTCAGCATCGCCGGCACCTATGTGCCGCTCTACGCCATCAATTCGATCTTCGGGAAGATCCCGCTGATCGGGACGATCCTCGGCGGGCGGCGCAACGAGGGCCTGATCGGTATTTCCTATTCGATCCGCGGCAGCATCGACAATCCGATCATGACCGTGAATCCGGTCTCGGCGGTGACGCCGGGCGTCTTCCGCTTCATCTTCAACATCGATCCGGGCAGCGCCACCGGCGGCAGCGCCCCGCCGCGGCCGATGCGCGTCGATCCCTCGCGCTAGCGGGAAACCCTTCAGGCCGGCCTGACGAGGACGTGGCGCTTCCTGCCGAGCGACAGCTTGATGACCCCGTCCACGAGGTCGGCATCGCTGAGGTTGCGCCGCTCGTCGGTGACGACCTCGTCATTGACGCGCACCCCGGACCCCTTGACGTGGCGACGCGCCTCGCCGTTCGAGGCGGCGAGCCCGGCTGTGACCATCGCCGACAGCAGGCCGATCCCGGCGGCGAGTTCGCCGGCCGGGACCTCGACGCTCGGCAGGCCTTCCGCGGCCGCACCCTGTTCGAAGGTCTGCTGCGCCGTCCGCGCCGCGGCGTCTGCGGCCTCGCGGCCGTGCATCAGCGCCGCCGCCTCGGTGGCGAGTATCTTCTTGGCCTCGTTGATCTCGGCGCCGCCGAGCGCTTCCAGCCGCGCGATCTCGTCGAGCGGCAGGAAGGTGTAGAGATTCAGGAAGCGGCCGACATCGGCGTCCTCGGTGTTGCGCCAGTACTGCCAGTAGTCGTAGGGGCTCAGCATGTCGGCGTTGAGCCACACCGCGCCGGCGGCGGTCTTGCCCATCTTGGCGCCCGACGAGGTGGTCAGCAGCGGGCAGGTCAGCGCGTAGAGCTGGTGGGTTCCCATGCGCCGGCCGAGATCGATGCCGGTGACGATGTTGCCCCACTGGTCGGAGCCGCCCATCTGCAGATTGCAGCCGTAGCGGCGTGCCAGCTCGACATAGTCGTAGGCCTGCAGGACCATGTAGTTGAACTCGATGAAGGAGAGCTCCTGCTCTCGCTCCAGCCGCATGCGCACCGAATCCATCGACAGCATGCGGTTCACCGAGAAATGCCGCCCGACGTCGCGTAGCATCTCGATGTAGTTGAGCTCGGTCAGCCACTCCGCATTGTCGACCATCAGCGCGTCGTTCCGGCCGTCGCCGAAATGCAGGAGCTGCGAGAAGACGCCCTTGATGCCGTCCTTGTTGGCCTCGATGTCTTCCAGCGTGAGGATCTTGCGGGTCTCGTCGCGCCCGGAGGGGTCGCCGACGCGGGTGGTGCCGCCGCCCATCAGCGCGATCGGCTTGTTGCCGGTCTTCTGCAGCCAGTGCAGCATCATGATCGACAGCAGGCTGCCGACATGCAGGCTGCGCGCGGTGCAGTCGTAACCGACATAGGCGACGATTTCCTGCCGCCGGGCGAGCGCGTCGAGGCCCTCCGGGTCGGAGCACTGGTGGATGTAGCCGCGCGCATCCAGCGTCGCGAGGAAATCGGATTTGAAGCTCATGGTCGTTACCGGTGGTCTTGGTTGGCTCGCGCGGTAACCGGAGCGAAACGCCGGCATGCGCATATCTTTCAGGGGCGCCTCATTAACACCGAACGGCGCGAAAATGAACGCAGAAGCTTGGCCGTTCGCCAGCTCGGAGGAGGGGAGCCGATGAAGCGCGTCGTCGCGATGATGAGCGGCACGTCGATGGACGGCATCGACGTTGCCCTGCTGGAGACCGACGGCGAGCGCGTCGGCGGTTTCGGGCCGCATTCCTCTTTCGGCTACGGGCAGGCCGAGCGCGCGCTGCTGCTCGCCGCCAAGAGCGATGCGCGCGGGGTCGTCGCGTCGGGCGAGCGGCGCGGCGCGATGGCCGAGGCCGAGGCGCTGGTCAACAGGCTGCATGCCGATGCGGCGCGCGCCTTCCTGCGCGATCACGATATCGACGCGGACAGCATCGATCTCGTCGGCTTCCACGGCCAGACAGTGTTCCACGCGCCCGAGCGCGGCATCACCGTGCAGCTCGGCGACGGCGCCGCGCTGGCGCGGGAGCTCGGACTGCCCGTTGCCTGGGATTTCCGCTCCGCCGATGTCGCCGCCGGCGGGCAGGGCGCCCCGCTCGCCCCGGTCTGGCACCGGGCGCTGGCGGCGCATGCGGGGCTCGACGAGCCGCTCGTCGCTCTCAATCTCGGCGGCGTCGCCAATGTCACCTTCATCGCGCCCGGCCATGAGCTCGCCGCCTTCGACACCGGGCCGGCCAACGCGCTGATCGACGATCTGGTTTCCGCCCGCGCCGGCCTGGAGTTCGACGAGGGCGGGCGGCTGGCGGCGGCGGGCAGGGTGGACGAGGCGGCGCTGGCCCGGCTGATGGACAATCCCTATTTCGCCGCTCCCTATCCGAAATCGCTCGACCGCGACGTCTTCGACATGGACGCGGTGGCCGGGCTGTCGCTGGAGGACGCGGCGGCGACGCTGGCCGCCTTCACCGCGCATTCGGTGGCGGCGGGGATAGGCCTGCTGCCGGCAAGGCCCGTGCGCATCGTCGCCTCGGGCGGCGGCGCGCGAAATCCGGTGATGCTGTCGATGATCGGCGAGGCGACCGGCGCCGAGGTCGTCACCGCCGACGCGCTCGGCTGGTCGGCGGCGGCGATGGAGGCGCAGGCCTTCGCCTATATGGCGGCGCGCGTCGCCAAGGGTCTGCCGATCACCTTCCCGATGACCACCGGCGTCCGCGAGGCGATGACGGGCGGGAGGATCTCCCGTCCGTGACGTATAGGGAGATGGTCCGCCCTAGCGGCCGGGATTGTCGCTGTTGAGGATCTGGTCGAGCCGCTTGTCGAGATAGCCGGCGCAGGACTCGATCAGCGTATCCACCTTGTTCTCGAAGAAGTGGTTCGCGCCCTCGACGATCTGCTGCTCGATGGTGATGCCCTTTTGCGACTTCAGCTTGTCGACCAGCACCTTCACGTCCTTGGGCGGCGCGACGCGGTCGACGTCGCCGTGGATGATCAGGCCCGAGGACGGGCAGGGGGCGAGGAAGCTGAAATCGTAGAGATTGGGTTGCGGGGCGATAGAGATGAAGCCCTCGACCTCCGGACGGCGCATCAGCAGCTGCATGCCGATCCATGCGCCGAAGGAGAAGCCGGCGATCCAGCAGGCGCGCGAATCGGGGTTGAAGCTCTGCACCCAGTCGAGCGCGCCGGCGGCGTCCGAGAGTTCGCCGATGCCGTGGTCGAACTCGCCCTGGCTGCGGCCGACGCCGCGCGAGTTGAAGCGCAGCACCGCGAAGCCGCGCTCCGCGAACATGTAGTAGAGCTGGTAGATCACCTGATTGTTCATCGTCCCGCCGAATTGCGGGTGCGGATGCAGCAGGATGGCGATCGGCGCGTGGCGCGTCTTGGGCGGATGGTAGCGGCCCTCGATGCGCCCCGCGGGCCCATTGAAAATGACTTCCGGCATGAAAGCGGATTTCCTCGATTTCCAGACCGGCCACCGCGCAAGGGCCAATCAAAATTCGCGCTTCGGGCGATTTCCTTGACAGGCCCCCGCGCCGAACCTACAACTTTAGAACTGTTCGAAACTGGTTCCCGGCATCGCGGCGAAACACCTGTGCGGCGGACCGTCGCGGGAGCGGGTTCACGAACAAGACCGCGCCTTCATATCATGATTGATGGTTGCGGATGCAAGCAATCCGTTCGCGCTTCCGGCACGGTGCGCGGCGGGCAACAGGGAACGCGATTTTGAGCCGGCACCGGGTCTACGCCGATTACAACGCGACGTCGCCGCTTCTTCCCGAAGCGCGCGATGCGGTCGCGGCCGCGCTCGATCTTGCCGGCAATCCGTCCTCGGTGCATGCCGACGGGCGCGCCGCCCGCGCTGTTGTCGAGCGGGCGCGCGACACGGTCGCGCGGGTCTTCGGCGCGCGCTCACAGGACGTCTATTTCACCGCCGGCGGTTCGGAGGCCGCCGCCACGCTGCTGTCGCCGGGATTGGCGCGCGGCGGCGAAAGGGCGGCGCGGCTGATCGTCGCGGCGAGCGAGCATGCCTGCGTGCTGCAGGGCCATCGCTTTGCCGCCGGCGATAGCGAAATCCTTCCCGTCGACGGCGACGGGCTGGTCGATCCCGGCGCGCTGGAAGGCCTGCTCTCCGGCCGCGAGGGCGTGGGCGTCGTCGCCGTCCAGGCGGCCAACAACGAGACCGGCGTGGTGCAGCCGCTTTCCGCGCTCGCGGCGCTCGTCGCCGGGCATCGCGGTGTCCTCGTCGTCGACGCGGTGCAGCGGGCGGGACGGCTTGCCTGCGACCCGGCGAGCCTGCCGGGCGACGCGCTGTTCGTCTCCGCCCACAAGTTCGGCGGCCCCAAGGGCGCCGGCGCCATCGTGCTGCGCGATCCGGCACTGCAGATCGACCCGCTGGTGCGCGGCGGCGGCCAGGAGCGCGGCGTGCGCGCCGGCACCGAGAACGTCGCGGCGATCGCCGGCATGGCGGCGGCGCTTTCCGCCTCCGAGCGCGACCGAGAGGCCGAATCGGAAAGGCTCGCCGGCCTGCGCGACCGGCTGGAGCAGGGCTTGAGGACGACGACGCCGGACATCGTCCTTCACGGCTCGGATGTGGAACGGTTGCCCAATACGAGCTGTTTCTCCCTTGCCGGCCTTGCGGCGGAGACCGCCGTCATCGCCTTCGACCTCAAGGGCGTTTCGGTCA